>NZ_JBEYWV010000016.1:0-192131 GCF_040644575.1 Streptomyces sp. NPDC046939 | reverse complement strand
AGTTCCCCGCGCCCCTGAGGCATGCGGCTCCGCCGCAGCCCCATGGGCCCCTGAGATGGCGCACGCAGTGCGCATCTCAGGGGCGCGGGGAACTGCGCGAGCAACCACGACGGTGCCGCAGGCAAATGGCTATTGGGGGCCGGGGCGCAGATGGACGATGTCGCCCGCTCCTACCGCCTCCCGGGTGCCGGAATCCGTGACGATGACCAACCGCCCGTCCCCGTCGACCGCGACCGCCTCCCCCACCAGCTCCCGGTCCCCGGGAAGAACCGCCCGCACGGACCGCCCGAGCGTCGCGCACCCCGCCGCGTACGCCTCCTGCACCCGCGACAACCCCGGATCACCCTCGGCCGCGCACCACTCCCCGTACCACCGCTCGAAGGACCTGAGCACGGCCCGCAACAAGGGCTCCCGGTCGAGAACCTTCGCCCCGGCCAGCGCCAGCGACCCCGCCCCGGGCACCGGCAGCTCCTCGGCCCGCAGCGACACGTTCAGGCCGACCCCGACGACGACCCCACCGCCGGCGGCCTCCGCCAGGATGCCCCCCGCCTTGCGTTCCTCCCCGCCGACGGTGAGGAGCACGTCGTTGGGCCACTTGAGCGCCGTGTCGACACCGGCCGTCGAGGACAGCGCGGAGGCGACGGCGACGCCGGTGAGCAGCGGCAGCCACCCCCACCGCTCGACGGGCACCTCGTGCTCCCCGGGTTTGACGAGGACGGAGAAGAAGAGTCCGGAGCGCGGCGGGGCCGTCCACTGCCGGTCGAGCCGCCCGCGCCCCGCGCTCTGCTCCTCGGCGACGAGCACCGCGCCCTCCTGGGCGGTGCCGGCGGCGGCCCGCGCCACCAGGTCCGTGTTGGTGGAGCCCGTACGGGGCACCACGTCCAGGGACGACCAGAGCCCTTCCCCGCGCAGGAGGGAGCGGCGGAGCCCGGCCACTCCGAGGGGCGGCCGGTCCAGGTCGGACCAGCGGTTGTCGTGCGCGTCTGAACCATCTCGCGGCGTCATGCAACCCAGCCTAGGTGTGGCAAAGACCGCACTGCCGAACGGTATTCGCGCCACTACCCTACGAGTCAGTAGCCCGTTTGATTCCCCGTACACCGTCCCCGCCACGACCCAGTTGTCGTCACCGTCCCCACCCGTCCCCGTGTAGCCAGTCAGGGAGCCGCGCCCCGATGTCCGAGTTGGAAGATCGCCAGAGTGCCGACATCCACACCACCGCAGGCAAGATCGAGGATCTGCGGCGCCGGATCGACGAGGCGACGCACGCGGGCTCCGCGCGCGCCGTGGAGAAGCAGCACGCCAAGGGCAAGCTGACGGCGCGTGAGCGGATCGATCTGCTCCTCGACGAGGACTCGTTCGTCGAGCTGGACGAGTTCGCCCGGCACCGCTCGACCGACTTCGGCCTGGAGGCCAACAAGCCGTACGGGGACGGGGTGGTGACCGGTTACGGAACGGTCGACGGCCGTCCGGTCGCCGTGTTCTCGCAGGACTTCACCGTCTTCGGCGGCGCCCTCGGCGAGGTCTTCGGCCAGAAGATCATGAAGGTGATGGACTTCGCCCTGAAGACGGGCTGTCCGGTCATCGGCATCAACGACTCGGGCGGCGCCCGCATCCAGGAGGGCGTCATGGCCCTCGGCATGTACGGCGAGATCTTCCGCCGCAACACGCATGCGTCCGGTGTGATCCCGCAGATCAGCCTGGTCGTGGGCCCGTGCGCGGGCGGCGCCGTCTACTCCCCCGCGATCACCGACTTCACGGTGATGGTCGACCAGACGAGCCACATGTTCATCACCGGCCCCGACGTCATCAAGACGGTCACCGGCGAGGACGTCGGCTTCGAGGACCTGGGCGGCGCGCGCACGCACAACGCGCAGTCCGGCGTCGCGCACCACATGGCGGGCGACGAGAAGGACGCCATCGAGTACGTGAAGTCGCTCCTGTCCTACCTGCCGTCGAACAACCTGAGCGAGCCGCCCGCCTTCCCCGAGGAGGCGGACCTGACGCGGACGGACGAGGACCGCGCGCTGGACACGATCGTCCCGGACAGCGCGAACCAGCCGTACGACATGCACACGGTGGTCGAGCACGTCCTGGACGACGGCGAGTTCTTCGAGACGCAGGCGCTGTTCGCGCCGAACATCCTGACCGGCTTCGGCCGCGTGGAGGGCCACCCGGTCGGCATCGTCGCCAACCAGCCGATGCAGTTCGCGGGCTGCCTGGACATCGACGCCTCCGAGAAGGCGGCCCGCTTCGTGCGGACCTGCGACGCCTTCAACGTGCCAGTGCTGACCTTCGTCGACGTCCCCGGCTTCCTGCCGGGCGTCGAGCAGGAGCACACCGGCATCATCCGGCGCGGCGCCAAGCTGATCTACGCGTACGCGGAGGCGACCGTCCCGCTGATCACGATCATCACGCGGAAGGCGTTCGGCGGCGCGTACGACGTCATGGGCTCCAAGCACCTGGGCGCCGACCTGAACCTGGCGTGGCCGACGGCCCAGATCGCGGTCATGGGCGCGCAGGGCGCGGTGAACATCCTGCACCGCAAGACGCTGGCCGCCGCCGAGGACGTGGAAGGGACGCGGGCGCGGCTCATCCAGGAGTATGAGGACACGCTCCTCAACCCGTACACGGCGGCGGAGCGCGGGTACATCGACGCCGTGATCCTGCCGTCCGACACCCGGGCCCACATCGTGAAGGGTCTGCGTCAGCTCCGTACGAAGCGGGAGTCGCTGCCCCCGAAAAAGCACGGCAACATCCCCCTCTAGACCGCTGAGGACACCGGCCGCAGGGAGCCATCGCTGATGATGATCAAGGTCGTACGGGGAAACCCGACCCCCGAGGAGCTGGCCGCCGCACTGGCGGTGGTCCAGGCGCGCGCCGCGGCCGTCCCCGACGCCCCGGCCGCCGCGGCGCGCCGGGACGCCTGGGCCGACCCGTCCCGCGTCGCCCGGCGCCGCCTGCCCGCGCCGGGCCCGTCGAGCTGGTCGCGCACGTACTGGCCGGCGTGACACCGGCAACACCCCGGAGCGCCTGAGTACGCGTACTCAGGCGCTCCGGTCCGGTGCGGCGCACTATCGGTGGTGTGCTGTGGTCAGACCCCGAGAACGAGCCGCCGAAGGAGTACCGCGAGACGCAGGAGATGCTGCGCCGCGCGGGTCTCGTCCTTGCGCTCGCCGCGCTCCTGGCCATGGTGCTGGTGGGCGTCGGCGCGCTGTAGGCGCACGGGCGGTGCGGGCCTTCGTGGAGATCCGCTCCTCTACGCTTGCCGCATGACAGCCGCGCGCCGCCTCATCCTCGCCTCCCAGTCCCCCGCCCGCCTCGGCCTCCTTCGCCAGGCCGGTCTCGCCCCCGAGGTGATCGTCAGCGGGGTCGACGAGGACGCCGTGTCCGCCCCGACGCCCGCCGAACTGGCGCTCGCCCTGGCCGAGGCCAAGGCGTCCGTGGTGGCCGCGCGCCCCGAGGCGAGCGGCGCCCTGGTCGTCGGCTGCGACTCGGTGCTCGACCTGGACGGCGAGGCGCTCGGCAAGCCCGCGGACGCCGAGGAGGCCACGGCCCGCTGGAAGGCGATGCGGGGCCGCGCGGGCACCCTCCAGACCGGCCACTGCGTCTACGACACCGCCTCCAAGCGGCATGTCTCCGCGACCGCCTCCACGGTCGTCCGGTTCGGCGAGCCGAGCGACGAGGAGATCGCCGCGTACGTGGCGACCGGCGAACCCCTCCACGTGGCGGGCGCGTTCACGCTCGACGGCCGCTCGGCGCCGTTCATCGACGGCATCGAGGGCGACCACGGCAACGTGATCGGCCTTTCCCTGCCGCTGCTCCGCCGACTCCTCGGGGAACTGGGCGTCTCCGTCACGGAGTTGTGGGCTCCGGCGCGCTAGCGGGCGGGACCGGCGGGGCGGCGTCGTCGTCGCCCGCCGTACGGCCCTGGTCCCTGCGGTCGAACGACACCAGCGAGAACACGATCAGCGCCAGCACGACCATCAGACACGCGAACGCGGGCCAGCCGACCAGGCCGACGGTGAACACGCCGAGGAGGCCGTGCACGACGGCCGCGCTGATCAGCACGATCCGGCCGAAGGTGCCCGGCGAGCGGTCGGTGGCGGCCGCGCGGGCGAGCAGGAACGCGCAGAGCGCCAGATAGAGCCCGAAGACGGCGCCCGCGATCCAGGCGCCCACGGACATGGCGTCCGGATCGAGCCCGGCGAGCGACATGTCCTGCCGGTGCACCACGAGCCCCAGGATCCAGTTGAGCAGCACGATCCCGACCGCCTCCGCGAGCAACACGATCGCGGCCACCCACGCCACCGGTCTGCGCGCCACCGGTCCCACCCACCTTCGCGTACGACAGTCGGTTACCCCGAGTATCTTCGAGACATCGCGAACGCTACTAACGGGTAAACCAGCGGACAAGGGGTCTGCGGAAGGCAAAGAATCATTGGGCCATTCGTAGGGACTCCACAAAGAATGCCCACGGGGCGGGGCGCGGTCGCACAGAGACCTTGACCACACCGTCCGGCTAGGGTTGGACCGAGGGATCCCGCACTGCCAGGCGCGACAAGGGATTTCGCGGACTGAGCGGGCCTCGAGTCACACTCCGTGTGGGCAAGCTCACCATTGGGGACGGGTCGTAACCCCGTGTCGGCAGTCCCTAAACTCGGCTTGTTTCAAGGAGGGAGCCATCGTGCGCAAGGTGCTCATCGCCAACCGTGGCGAAATCGCTGTCCGCGTGGCCCGGGCGTGCCGGGACGCAGGGATCGCGAGCGTTGCCGTATACGCCGACCCGGACCGGGACGCATCGCATGTCCGCGCGGCCGACGAGGCCTTCGCCCTTGGTGGTGACACCCCGGCCACCAGCTATCTGGACATCGCCAAGGTGTTGCAGGCCGCCAAGGACTCGGGTGCGGACGCCATCCACCCCGGCTACGGATTCCTGTCGGAGAACGCGGAGTTCGCCCAGGCCGTCCTGGACGCGGGGCTGATCTGGATCGGTCCGCCGCCGCAGGCCATCCGGGACCTGGGGGACAAGGTCGCCGCCCGGCACATCGCGCAGCGTGCGGGGGCCCCGCTGGTCGCCGGTACGCCGGACCCGGTGAGCGGTGCCGAGGAGGTCGTGGCCTTCGCCGAGGAGCACGGCCTGCCCATCGCGATCAAGGCCGCCTTCGGTGGCGGCGGGCGTGGCCTGAAGGTCGCCCGCACCCTCGAAGAGGTCCCGGAGCTGTACGACTCGGCGGTGCGTGAGGCGGTGGCCGCGTTCGGCCGCGGCGAGTGCTTCGTCGAGCGCTACCTGGACAAGCCGCGGCACGTGGAGACGCAGTGCCTGGCCGACCAGCACGGCAATGTGGTGGTGGTCTCCACCCGTGACTGCTCGCTCCAGCGCCGCCACCAGAAGCTGGTGGAGGAGGCCCCGGCGCCGTTCCTGTCCGACGCCCAGGTCGAGCAGCTCTACTCCGCCTCGAAGGCGATCCTGAAGGAGGCCGGCTACGTCGGCGCCGGCACGGTGGAGTTCCTGGTCGGCGCGGACGGCACGATCTCCTTCCTGGAGGTCAACACCCGCCTCCAGGTCGAGCACCCGGTGACCGAGGAGGTCGCGGGCATCGACCTCGTACGGGAGATGTTCCGCATCGCCGACGGCGAGGAGCTGGGCTACGGCGACCCCGAACTGCGCGGCCACTCCTTCGAGTTCCGCATCAACGGTGAGGACCCGGGCCGCAACTTCCTGCCCGCGCCCGGCACCGTCACCGTCTTCAACCCGCCCGCCGGCCCGGGTGTCCGCCTGGACGCGGGTGTCGAGGCCGGTTCGGTCATCGGCCCGGCCTGGGACTCCCTGCTCGCCAAGCTGATCGTCACCGGCCGCACCCGCAAGGAGGCCCTGGAGCGCTCGGCGCGTGCGCTGGCCGAGTTCGAGGTCGACGGCATGGCCACCGCCCTGCCGTTCCACCGCAAGGTCGTCACCGACCCGGCGTTCGCGCCCGAACTGACCGGCTCGGACGAGCCGTTCACCATCTTCACCCGGTGGATCGAGACGGAGTTCGTCAACGACATCCCGCCGTTCGCCCCGGGTGGCGCGGAGGCCGCCGAGGACGAGGACGGCGACCGCGAGACGATCGTCGTCGAGGTCGGCGGCAAGCGCCTGGAGGTCTCCCTGCCGTCCTCGCTGGGCATGTCCCTGGCGCGTACGGGTCTGGCGGCGGGCGCCAAGCCCAAGCGGCGCGCGGCGAAGAAGTCCGGCCCGGCCGCGTCCGGCGACTCCCTCGCCTCCCCGATGCAGGGCACCATCGTCAAGGTCGCCGTCGAGGAGGGCCAGGAGGTCAAGGAGGGCGACCTCGTCGTCGTCCTGGAGGCCATGAAGATGGAGCAGCCGCTCAACGCGCACAAGTCCGGCACCATCAAGGGCCTGTCCGCCGAGATCGGCGCGTCCCTCACCTCGGGCGCCGTGATCTGCGAGATCAAGGACTGACGCCCCCGCGTACGACGTCGAAGCGCCCGACAGGCCATGCTTGTCGGGCGCTTCCTCGTGCCCTCGTGCCAGGAACGGGCGCGGCGACCACCGGCCGTCCCGCTCCGGCGGACACCGGACGTCCCGTCGCCGATGCCCGTGGCGCGCTCCAGGCCGGATCGAACGGTTCCGCGTCACTGCGGGGCCACCCGCCCTCCGCGCCGGTCCGCGCGGACGATCAGGCATCCTTGAAGGCCCCGCGCACGCCCAGGGAGGCCCGATGACGTCCGGCACCGAGTACGAGCGCCCCCGCCCCATGCGCGCGGACGCCCGCCGCAACTACGAGCGGCTGCTCGTCCAGGCCCGCGCCGCCTTCGCCGAGCACGGCACCGGGGCGTCCCTGGAGGACGTGGCGCGCGGCGCCGGGGTCGGCATCGGCACCCTGTACCGCCACTTCCCGAACCGGTACGCGCTCGTCAGCGCCGTCTTCGAGGAGGCGGTGCGCGATCTGCTCGCCCGCTCACGGGCCCTGCTCGACGCTCCGCAGCCCTGTGCGGCGCTCGTGACCTGGCTGCGCGAGATCATCACGCACGCCGGTGAGTACCGGGGGCTCTCCCGCGCCCTCATGACCGCCTCCCAGGACGAGAGTTCGGCGCTGTCCCGGTGCAGTACGCCGATGCGGGAGGCGGGACAGGCGCTGCTCCACCGTGCCCAGCAGGCCGGGGCGGTACGGCAGGACGTCTCCATCTCGGACCTGCTGCAACTGACGAACGCGATCGCGCTGGCCGCTGAGGAGACGCCGTCGGACCCGGACTTGGCGGACCGCCTGCTGCGACTGACCCTGCGGGGCATCACATCAAGCCCCTCCGGCGATTGAGGAGCGGGGTCCCCCTGGCGGCGCTTCTCTCAGCGGCGCCTCAGGTCTGCCACCCTTGCCGGGCGCTCAGGGCTCTGCTCGATCGGGGCCGCGCTCCGCAACGGGTGACCTCCGCCAGGGTGCTGGCGGCGCTGGCCCGGGAGGGGGACGTCCCGGCGCTGTTGGCGCGCCGGGGCGGGATCACCCCCTCCGGCCGATGCCTGCCCGGCCCCCGCGACAGCGATCTGCACGCCCTGGTCGGCCAGCGCCTGGAGCTCCGTGGCGGCGCGGTCGTCGTGGGCGGGTGGTTCGTCGGTGACAAGCCGCGTGATCACGTCCGTGGGGACGGTCTGGAACATCGTGTCGGTGCCGAGCTTGGAGTGGTCGGCGAGGACGACGACCTCCGCCGCCGCCTGCACGAGGGCCCGGTCCACCGACGCCGAGAGCATGTTGGACGTGGAGAGTCCGCGCTCGGCGGTCAGACCGCTCCCGCTGAGGAAGGCCCGGGAGACTCTGAGCCCCTGGAGGGACTGCTCGGCCCCGCTGCCCACCAAGGCGTAGTTGGAACCGCGCAGTGTGCCACCGGTCATGACGACCTCGACGCGGTTGGCATGGGCCAGCGCCTGGGCCACCAGGAGTGAATTGGTGACGACGGTCAGGCCCGGCACACGCGCGAGCCGGCGGGCCAGCTCCTGCGTGGTCGTGCCCGCGCCCACCACGATGGCCTCGCCCTCTTCGACAAGGCCCGCGGCGAGATCGGCGATGGCCGTCTTCTCCGCGGTCGCGAGATGTGATTTCTGCGGAAAGCCGGACTCCCGCGTGAATCCGCCCGGCAATACCGCACCGCCGTGCCGGCGGTCGAGGAGTCCTTCTGCCTCTAGTGCGCGCACGTCCCGCCGTACGGTCACTTCAGAGGTCTGGACGACGCGGGCGAGCTCCCGGAGCGATACCGCTCCATTGGCCCGCACCATTTCGAGGATCAATTGACGACGTTCTGCAGCGAACACGAAACTGACAGTAACCCCAACGACCGTCTGCTTTCAGCAGTTTGCGCCGAATTGCAGATTCTGTTCGCACAGCGCCATCGAGAGTGGTATAAACCCGGGCTCAGCTCTCTTCGGCGGTCTTCCGTGCGTGCAGCTGGCGTGCCACTTCGGCGATCGAGCCGGAAAGAGAGGGGTACACGGTGAACGCGTTCGCGATCTGTTCGACGGTCAGATTGTTGTCGACCGCGATCGAGATCGGATGGATCAGTTCCGATGCGCGGGGCGCGACGACCACACCGCCGACCACGATGCCCGTGCCGGGGCGGCAGAAGATCTTGACGAAGCCGTCGCGGATGCCCTGCATCTTCGCGCGCGGGTTGCGCAGCAGCGGCAGCTTCACGACACGGGCGTCGATCTTCCCGGCGTCGACGTCGGCCTGGGAGTAACCGACGGTGGCGATCTCCGGGTCCGTAAAGACGTTCGAGGAGACCGTCTTGAGGTTCAGCGGCGTCACCGCGTCGCCGAGGAAGTGGTACATGGCGATGCGGCCCTGCATGGCGGCGACCGACGCGAGGGCGAAGACACCGGTCACGTCACCGGCCGCGTACACGCCGGGGGCGGTCGTGCGCGAGACCTTGTCGGTCCAGATGTGGCCCGAGTCCTTGAGCTTGACCCCGGCCTCCTCCAGGCCCATCCCGCTGCTGTTCGGGATGGCGCCGACCGCCATCAGGCAGTGCGTGCCGGAGATGGTGCGGCCGTCGGCGAGGGTGACCTCGACGCGGTCGCCCACGCGCTTGGCGGAAGCCGCGCGGGAGCGCGCCATGACGTTCATGCCGCGGCGCCGGAACACGTCCTCCAGGACCGCGGCGGCGTCCGGGTCCTCGCCCGGGAGCACGCGGTCGCGGGAGGAGACGAGGGTGACGCGGGAGCCGAGCGCCTGGTAGGCACCGGCGAACTCGGCGCCGGTGACGCCGGAGCCGACCACGATCAGCTCTTCGGGCAGCTCATCGAGGTCGTAGACCTGCGTCCAGTTGAGGATGCGCTCCCCATCCGGTTGCGCGTCGGGGACCTCGCGGGGGTGGCCGCCGGTCGCGATGAGCACGGCGTCGGCGGTGAGGGTCTCCTCGGAGCCGTCGGCGGCGGTGACGATCACCTTGCGGGAGCCGTCCAGGTCCTGCTGCCCGTCGAGACGGCCCCGGCCCCGCATCACACGCGCGCCCGCGCGCGTGACGGAAGCGGTGATGTCGTGGGACTGGGCGAGCGCGAGGCGCTTCACGCGGCGGTTGACCTTGCCGAGGTCGACGCCGACGACGCGGGCCGGGCTGTCCGGGTCCGGGGTGTCGTCCTCCACGATGATGCCCAGCTCCTCGTAGGAGGAGTCGAAGGTCGTCATCACCTCGGCCGTGGCGATCAGGGTCTTCGACGGCACGCAGTCGGTCAGCACCGACGCGCCGCCGAGACCGTCGCGGTCGACGACGGTCACCTCCGCGCCGAGCGACGCGGCCACCAGCGCCGCTTCGTATCCGCCAGGTCCGCCACCGATGATCACGATCCGAGTCACGTACCCCATTGTCCCGCACCGCTCAAGGTGGTGCCCTCGCGGGGTGGCAAGCACTTCGCAAGGAGCGCACGCGACGACTGCCGTACCCTCGGACCCATGTCGCTCTACGCCGCGTACGCCGGCAATCTCGACCCGCGGCTCATGACGCGCCGCGCCCCCCACTCGCCGCTCCGCGCGACCGGGTGGCTGCAAGGCTGGCGGCTGACGTTCGGGGGCGAGCACATGGGCTGGGAAGGAGCGCTGGCCACCATCGTGGAGGCGCCCCGCTCACAGGTCTTCGTCGCGCTCTACGACATCGCGCCCATGGACGAGGACTCCATGGACCGCTGGGAGGGCGTCGGGCTCGACATCTACCGGCGCATGCGCGTTCGGGTGGACACCCTGGAGGGCGAGGAGCCCGCATGGGTGTACGTCCTGAACGGGTACGAGGGCGGGCTGCCCTCCGCGCGCTACCTCGGCGAGATCGCCGACGCGGCCGAGTCCGCGGGCGCCCCGC
Source organism: Streptomyces sp. NPDC046939 (assembly GCF_040644575.1). Lineage (NCBI taxonomy): Bacteria > Bacillati > Actinomycetota > Actinomycetes > Kitasatosporales > Streptomycetaceae > Streptomyces > Streptomyces sp. NPDC046939. The sequence continues at coordinate 181,793 of NZ_JBEYWV010000016.1, read as the reverse complement.
ACGACTATGTGATGGAGCTGCGCAAGCGCCCCTGCTGAACAGGCACTTTTCGGACCGGGGCCGGTTTTCGTCGGAAACGACAAGACAACGATCGCGATACCGTCGGGCTCGTCATCTACGCGCGTAGGACTTCAACGGCTACTCTCAAACGCGTGAACGCATCTGTTACTCCGGAAGACCTGCCGGGCGACGCCTACGCCGCCGCCGACATCGCCGCCGCGCGCCTGCGCGAGCTGACCGGTGCCGAGACCCACGACGTCGCCCTCGTGATGGGCTCCGGCTGGGCGCCCGCCGCCGAGGCGCTCGGCACGCCCGCCGCCGAGTTCCCCTTCACCGCGCTCCCGGGCCAGGGCGGCGCCGCCGTGGCCGGGCACAAGGGCACGGTGCGCTCGTACCAGGTCGGTCCGAAGCGCGCCCTGGTCTTCCTGGGCCGCACCCACTACTACGAGGGGCGCGGTGTCGCCTCCGTCGTGCACGGCGTGCGCACCGCCGCCGCCGCGGGCTGCAAGACCATCGTGCTGACCAACGGCTGCGGCGGCCTGCGCGAGGGCATGCGCCCCGGCCAGCCGGTGCTGATCTCCGACCACCTCAACCTGACGGCCACCTCGCCCATCGTCGGCGCGAACTTCGTGGACCTCACCGACGTGTACTCGCCGCGCCTGCGCGCGATGTGCCAGGAGATCGACCCGGGCCTGGAGGAAGGCGTCTACGCCCAGTTCCCCGGCCCGCACTACGAGACCCCGGCCGAGGTCCGCATGGCCGGCATCCTCGGCGCCGATCTCGTCGGCATGTCCACCGTCCTGGAGGCCATCGCCGCCCGTGAGGCGGGTCTGGAGGTGCTCGGCATCTCCCTGGTCACCAACCTGGCGGCGGGCCTGTCCGGCGAGCCGCTCAACCACGAAGAGGTCCTCCAGGCCGGCCGTGACTCCGCCGCGAGCATGGGCGAGCTGCTGACGAAGGTCCTCGCGAAGATCTGACCCACCCGGGCACCCGTAGTACGTACCACCTCATACGTACGCCGACGTCTGAAGGAAGCCAACCGTGACCGTACAAGGCAGCGAACTCCTCGACCGGGCGAAGACCTGGCTGGCGGAGGATCCCGACGAGGAGACCCGCGAGGAGCTGGCCGCGCTCATCGACAGCGGGGACCTCGACGCGCTCGGCGAGCGCTTCGCGGGCACGCTGCAGTTCGGCACGGCCGGGCTCCGCGGCGAGCTGGGCGCCGGCCCGATGCGGATGAACCGCGCGGTCGTCATCCGCGCCGCCGCGGGCCTCGCCGCCTACCTGAAGGCCAAGGGGCAGACCGACGGCGTCGTCGTCATCGGCTACGACGCGCGCCACAAGTCCGCCGACTTCGCGCGCGACACGGCCGCCGTGATGGTGGGCGCCGGGCTGCGCGCCGCGATGCTTCCGCGGCCGCTGCCGACGCCCGTCCTCGCGTTCGCCATCCGGCACCTCGGCGCGGTCGCGGGCGTGGAGGTCACCGCCTCCCACAACCCGCCCCGCGACAACGGCTACAAGGTGTACCTCGGCGACGGCTCCCAGATCGTGCCGCCCGCCGACGCGGAGATCGCCGCCGAGATCGACGCGGTGGCCTCGCTGCACGACGTGCCCCGCCCCGAGTCCGGCTGGGAGACGCTCGGCGAGGAAGTCCTTGAGGCGTACCTGGCGCGCACGGACGCCGTCCTCGCCCCCGGCTCCGCGCGCACGGCCCGTACCGTCTACACGGCCATGCACGGCGTCGGCAAGGACACCCTCCTCGCCGCCTTCGCGCGCGCGGGCTTCCCCGAGCCGGTCCTCGTGCCCGAGCAGGCCGAGCCCGACCCGGACTTCCCCACGGTCGCCTTCCCCAACCCGGAGGAGCCGGGCGCGATGGACCTCTCCTTCGCGACGGCCAGGACGGTCGACTGCGATCTGATCATCGCCAACGACCCGGACGCCGACCGCTGCGCCGTCGCCGTCCAGGACGGCGGCGACTGGCGGATGCTGCGCGGCGACGAGGTCGGCGCGCTGCTCGCGGCGCACCTGGTCGCACGCGGCGTCAGCGGCGTCCTCGCCGAGTCGATCGTCTCCTCCTCCCTCCTCGGCCGCATCGCCGAGGCCGCGTCCCTCCCGTACGAGGAGACGCTGACGGGCTTCAAATGGATCGCCCGCGTCGACGGCCTGCGCTACGGCTACGAGGAGGCGCTCGGCTACTGCGTCGACCCCGAGGGCGTACGCGACAAGGACGGCATCACGGCCGCGCTGCTCGTCACCGAGCTGGCGAGCGAACTCAAGGAGCAGGGCCGCACCCTCCTGGACGCGCTCGACGACCTGGCGCTCGCGCACGGGCTGCACGCCACCGACCAGCTCAGCGTCCGCGTCGAGGACCTGTCGGTCATCACCGACGCGATGCGCCGCCTGCGCGAACAGCCGCCGACGGAACTGGCCGGACTCGCGGTGACCCGCGCCGAGGACCTGTCCGCCGGAGCGAACGGGCTGCCGCCCACGGACGGCCTTCGCTACACCCTCGACGGCGCGCGCGTCGTCGTCCGCCCCTCCGGCACCGAGCCCAAGCTCAAGTGCTACCTGGAGGTCGTGGTCCCGGTCCCCGACCACGCCGCGCTCCCCACGGCACGCTCAACGGCGACCGACCGCCTGACCGCACTCAAGAGGGACCTCTCGACGGCCGCCGGGATCTGACGCGGGCCGTCAGTCCAGCCCGGCGGGGCTGGGGTACCGCCCGCGTGGGACGCACGCCGGCTCTCAGCCCAGCCCGGCGGGGCTGGGCTGCCGCCCGCGTGGGACGGCCTGCGGCACGGCCTCGACGGCGTTCGGGTGGCGGTCCCGGGCGCCGATTGCGCCGCGCGCATGACCGCGATCGAGAGGGCCTCTCCGCGGCCGCCGGGATCTGACCCGCCCCGCAGCCCAGCGCCACTCAGGGACGGCCTCGACGGCGCGCGGGGCCCGGTTGCCGCCCGCGCCGGGCGCATGACCGCCACCGAGGCGCCTGACCGGGATCAAGCGGGATCAGCCCAGCTCGGTGCGGCCTGCCATTTACGGACGGACTGCGCTACACCCTGGACGGCGCACGGGTCGCGGTCCCGGGCGCCCACCGCGCCGGGCGCACGATCGCGACCGAGGCGCCTGCTCGCGACCGAGCGGGACCTCTTGGCCGCCGAAATTTGGCCCAGGTTCTCAGCCCAGCGCGGTACGGCGCGTGCCGTCTACGGACGGACTGCGCTACACCCGCGACGGCGCGCGGGTCGTGGGCCCGGTCGCCCATTAGGCCGCGCATGACCGCAATTGAGCGGGACCTCTCGGCCGCCGCCGGGATCTGGCCCGGGCCTCAGCCCAGTGCGATCAGGACGACGAGGAGGATCGCCCCGGCGACCGTCGGGGCGATGATCTCGTAGGCCCAGCGGACGTGCGGCTCGCCCTGGGACGTCTTGGCCGCCGCCCGCGCCTCGCACAGCTCGCGCAGCTCGTCCATCGACTTGTCGGCGGTGGCGCGGCGCTCGGCCGGGGGCTCCGCCCCGATGTCGTCCAGGCGGCCGCGGGCGCCCGCCTTGGGGCGCACGGGGCGCTGCGCCTTGCGGCGGGCGCGCATCGACACCGGGATCGACCAGAGCTGGTACTTGGTGCCGGCCTCGTCGAACACCTCGTTGGAGTACCCCGAGCGGAAGCTCGCCACGGTCGCCCAGGGCAGCGTGATCACGCGGAACGGGTTGCGCACGCGCAGCCGGTGCTCGTTGCCGAACACGGCCGGGCGGATGGTGAACGCGATCACCAGCGGCACCGCGAACAGCAGCCCCGCGAGCGCGATCCACGGGGTCCGCCCGTCCCCGTTCACGATGGCGTCCCCGCCGAGCCAGGCCCCGAGAACCAGCAGGATGACGCCTCCGGCGACACCGGCGGGCGACCGGTAGATGCGGTCGGGGGAGGGGGCGGGGCGGTTGCTCATACCCCGATTCTGCCTGACGCTGCGCTGTGCTTGAGCGGGGCCTCTGTGGGGTGGTTGCTGCGGTGTGTACCGGTGACGCGTGCGTCTTGGTCCGGCGCGCGTCATCGAGGCCGAGCGCCGCCGCGGAGTGACGCGTGCGTCGTGGCTGAGCGCGCAGTTCCCCGCGCCCCTTGGGGGCGTCTGCCGCCGTTGTTGAGTGGCGCGTGCGTCGTGGCTTGGCGCGCAGTTCCTCGCACCCCCGAGGGGGCTCGTCTTCGTCGCCTCGTGACGCGTGCATCCGGGCTTGGCGCGCAGTTCCCCGCGCCCCTGGGGGGCTCATCTTCGTCGCCCCGTGGCGCGTGCGTCGTGGTTACTCGCGCCGTTCTCCGCGCCCCTGAGGGGGCTGCCCACCCAGCCCCCATAGACCTCCCCCGCCCCACCGGCACTCACCTCAAGCCCCTCCGGCGATTGAGGAGCGGGGGCCGGGGCGGAGCCCCAGGGGGTGGCGTGTGCGCCGGGGGCGATGAAGAGCTGCCCGCTCCGGAGAACCGGACCTCGGACCTAGCCGACCCCGGGCCCTATACATCCGCTACGCGCGTAGATATGCTCAGCTCGTGACCATGCCCACTGCATCCGCTTCCGCCGAAGAACACGCGCTGGCAGACGCCACCGCCTCCGAGGCCACGCTGCGCCGATTCCTCCAGGGACTGCCTGGCGTCGACGCGGTGGGTCTGGAGGGCCGCGCCGCCGCGCTCGGGACCCGTTCGATCAAGACCACGGCGAAGGCGTACGCCATCGACCTGGCCATTTCGATGATCGACCTGACGACCCTGGAGGGCGCCGACACCCCGGGCAAGGTCCGGGCGCTCGGCGCGAAGGCCGTCAACCCGGACCCGACCGACCGCACAGCGCCCCGCACCGCCGCCGTCTGCGTCTACCCGGACATGGTGGCCACCGCGAAGGAGGCCGTCGCGGGGACGGACGTCAAGGTCGCGTCCGTCGCCACCGCCTTCCCTGCGGGCCGCGCCTCGCTGGACGTGAAGCTGGGTGACGTCCGCGAGGCCGTCGCCGCGGGCGCCGACGAGATCGACATGGTCATCGACCGCGGCGCCTTCCTCGCGGGCAAGTACATGAAGGTCTACGAGGAGATCCGTGCCGTGAAGGAGGCTTCGGGCTCCGCACGGCTGAAGGTCATCTTCGAGACCGGCGAGCTGTCGACGTACGACAACATCCGGCGTGCGAGCTGGATCGGCATGCTGGCCGGGGCCGACTTCATCAAGACCTCGACGGGGAAGGTGGGGGTCAACGCCACCCCCGCCAACACGCTCCTGATGCTGGAGGCGGTCCGCGACTTCCGCGCCGCCACCGGTGTCCAGGTCGGCGTGAAGCCCGCCGGCGGCATCCGTACCTCGAAGGACGCCGTCAAGTTCCTCGTGATCGTCAACGAGACCGTGGGCGAGGACTGGCTTGACAACCACTGGTTCCGGTTCGGCGCCTCCAGTCTCCTGAGCGACCTGCTCATGCAGCGCCAGAAGCTGGCAACCGGCCGCTACTCCGGTCCCGACTACGTGACGGTGGACTGATCACCCATGAGCAACACACCCCTGAGCAACGCGTTCGCGTACGCGCCCGCGCCCGAGTCGCGCTCGGTCGTCGACATCGCCCCCTCGTACGGGCTCTTCATCGACGGCGAGTTCACCGAGGCCGCCGACGGCAAGGTCTTCAAGACCGTCTCGCCCTCCACCGAGGAGGTGCTCTCCGAGGTCGCGCAGGCCGGTGAGGCCGACGTCGACCGGGCCGTCAAGGCCGCGCGGAAGGCGTTCACCACCTGGTCGGCGCTGCCCGGCGCCGAGCGCGGCAAGTACCTGTTCCGCATCGCCCGCATCATCCAGGAGCGCTCGCGCGAGCTGGCCGTCCTGGAGACGCTGGACAACGGAAAGCCCATCAAGGAGACGAGGGACGCCGACCTCCCCCTCGTAGCCGCGCACTTCTTCTACTACGCGGGCTGGGCCGACAAGCTCGGCCACGCGGGCTACGGGCCGAACCCCAAGGCGCTCGGCGTCGCGGGCCAGGTCATCCCGTGGAACTTCCCGCTGCTGATGCTGGCGTGGAAGATCGCCCCCGCGCTCGCCACCGGCAACACGGTCGTGCTGAAGCCCGCCGAGACGACCCCGCTGTCCGCCCTGTTCTTCGCGGACATCTGCCGCCAGGCGGGCCTGCCCAAGGGCGTCGTCAACATCCTGCCCGGCTACGGCGACGCGGGCGCCGCGCTCGTCGCGCACCCCGACGTGAACAAGGTGGCCTTCACCGGCTCCACGGCCGTCGGCAAGCAGATCGCCCGTACGGTCGCGGGGACGGACAAGAAGGTCACCCTGGAGCTGGGCGGCAAGGGCGCCAACATCGTCTTCGACGACGCCCCGATCGACCAGGCCGTCGAGGGCATCGTCACCGGAATCTTCTTCAACCAGGGCCAGGTCTGCTGCGCGGGCTCGCGCCTCCTCGTCCAGGAGTCGATCCAGGACGAGCTGCTCGACTCGCTCAAGCGGCGCCTGACCACCCTGCGCCTCGGCGACCCCCTCGACAAGAACACCGACATCGGCGCGATCAACTCCGCCGAGCAGCTCGCCCGGATCACCGCGCTCGCCGAGACCGGCGAGGCGGAGGGCGCCGAGCGCTGGTCGGCGCCGTGCGAGCTGCCGTCGTCGGGCTACTGGTTCGCGCCGACGCTGTTCACGAACGTCACGCAGGCCCACACCGTCGCCCGCGACGAGATCTTCGGCCCGGTCCTGTCCGTGCTCACCTTCCGTACGCCGGAGGAGGCCGTCGCCAAGGCCAACAACACGCAGTACGGGCTCTCGGCGGGCATCTGGACCGAGAAGGGTTCGCGCATCCTGGCGGTCGCGAACAAGCTGCGGGCCGGGGTCGTCTGGGCCAACACGTTCAACAAGTTCGACCCGACCTCGCCGTTCGGCGGCTACAAGGAGTCGGGCTTCGGCCGCGAGGGCGGCCGCCACGGCCTGGAGGCGTACCTCGATGTCTGAGAAGTCCGAGAAGATCATCAACTCCGAGTCGACGCGACTGTCCGTCCTCAAGACCTACAAGCTGTACGTGGGCGGGAAGTTCCCGCGTTCCGAGAGCGGCCGGGTGTACGAAGTGACCGACACGAAGGGCACGTGGCTGGCGAACGCCCCGCGCTCGTCCCGCAAGGACGGCCGTGACGCCGTCGTCGCCGCCCGCAAGGCGTTCGGCGCCTGGTCGGGGGCGACCGCGTACAACCGCGGCCAGGTCCTCTACCGCGTCGCCGAGATGCTGGAGGGCCGCCGCGAGCAGTTCGTGCGCGAGGTCGCCGCGGCGGAGGGCCTCGGCAAGTCGAAGGCGGCGGCCGTCGTGGACGCGGCGATCGACCGCTGGGTCTGGTACGCGGGCTGGACCGACAAGATCGGCCAGGTCGTGGGCGGCGCCAACCCGGTGGCCGGGCCCTTCTTCAACCTCTCCACCCCTGAGCCGTCCGGCGTGATCACGATTCTCGCGCCGCAGGAGTCGTCGTTCCTCGGGCTCGTCTCGGTGATCGCCCCGGTCATCGCGTCCGGCAACACGGCGGTCGTGATCACCTCCGAGAGGGCGCCGCTCCCGGCGCTCTCCCTCGGCGAGGTGCTCGCCACCTCCGACCTGCCCGGCGGCGTCGTGAACCTGCTGTCGGGCAAGGCGTCGGAGATCGCCCCGGCGCTCGCCTCCCACCAGGACGTCAACGGCATCGACCTCACCGGCGCCGACCCGGCCCTCGCCAAGGAGCTGGAGATCGCCGCCGCGGACAACCTGAAGCGCGTGCGCCGTCCCCAGCCTGTGGAGGACTTCACGGCGGACCCGGGCACGGACCGCCTGACGCAGTTCCTGGAGACCAAGACTGTCTGGCACCCCACGGGTTCGCTGGGCGCCTCCGGCTCCTCCTACTAGCCGCACCCGGCACACCCGAGGCCCCGGCCCCTCCTCCGTCCAGGAGGGGCCGGGGCCTCGCCGTGTGCACGCGCTCAGATCCCGAGCCGCTGCGCGATCCCGTCGAGGACGCAGTCGAGGCCGAACTCGAACTCCCAGCCCGGGTCGTCCTTGCGCGTCGCGGACAGCGCGTACTTCTCGTACGTGGGGTACCGCCCTGTGCCCATCAGATAGGTCATCTGCGGCGCGAGCGCCTGGCGCGTCTCGTCGCCGCTCTCCCAGCCGTGCTCGCGCCGGTACTCGCGCAGCGCGATCTCCGACTGCGTCGCGCCGTGCACGTACGCGCCGACCGCGCGGAACGCGGCCATCATCGCGTCGGCGTCCAGGTCATGGCGGGCCAGCGCCCGCAACTGCCGTTCGGCGACGGCCATCCGGGCCGGGGTGAGCTGGATCAGCGGGCCCGGCACCTGGCCGAGCCACGGGTGGCGCAGCATCATCGCGCGCGAGCGCAGGGCGAAGGAGCGCAGCACCGCGCGCCAGTCGTCCGCGTCGTCCGGGACCGTGAGCTCGGCCGCGACCCGGTCGAACATGAGCGCCCACAGATCGTCCTTGCCGGAGACGTGCCGGTACGCGGCCATGGGCGCGACCCCGAGCTTCGTGGCGAGGCGCCGCATGGTGACGGCGGCGGCGCCTTCCTCGTCGGCCAGTGCGACGGCCGCCTCGGCGATCCGGTCGAGGGTGAGCGAGGCGCGCTGCGTGGGCGCGGGCCGCTCCAGCCGTTCCCAGAGCGAGGGCTCGACCAGCCGGCTCTCGCCCTTGTCGTCCTCTTCCTTGCGTGCCGCCAAGGTCCGGCCCCTTCCCTACCCGCCGCACTGGACGTGTACAGCGTATCCCCAGTGGACGCCGTACACGCCGCTGTGTACGTTGTACGCACGGAGATACGCCGTACACATCCACTCAGGGGGACCTCCATGCCCAGTACGTCCGCGCTCGCGCCGCTCCGCGTCGCCGTCCTCGTCGGCTCCACCCGCGAGGGCCGCTTCGCGCCCGTCGTCACCAAGTGGCTGACCGGCCACCTCGCACAGCGCGAGGACCTGCGCACCGACGTCGTCGACCTGGCCGAGACGCCGCTGCCCACCGTCCTGCCGGCCTTCGGCCAGGAGCCGCCGCCCGGGACTGCGGAGGCGCTCGCGCTCGTCTCGCCGCGCCTCGCCGCCGCCGACGCGTTCATCCTCGTCACGCCCGAGTACAACCACAGCTTCCCGGCGGCCCTGAAGAACGCCGTCGACTGGCACAACGAGCAGTGGCACGGCAAGCCGGTCGCCTTCGTCTCGTACGGGGGCCTGGCGGGCGGCCTGCGCGCGGTCGAGCAGCTCCGCGTCGTCATGGCCGAACTGAACGCCGTGACCGTCCGCAACACGGTCAGCTTCCACAACGCCTACGGGGCCTTCGCGGCGGACGGCCGCGTCGACGACCCGGCGGTGGACACGGCCGCGAAGGCCATGCTCGACCAGCTCACGTGGTGGGCGCACGCCCTGCGCGACGCCAAGGCGGCCCGCCCGTACCCCGCCTGACGCCACATCACCCACGTATCGCGTCCGAAGGGGGAGGCATGCGCACACGTACGGAACAAGAGGCGCCCGGGGCGCCGTCGCGACTGGTGATCGCCGGGCTGCTGCTCGGCATCGTGCTCGCCACGCTCGACGGCACCATCGTCGGCACGGCCCTGCCGGTCGTCGTCGACGACCTGGGCGGCCTGGACCGGCTGTCCTGGGTGGTGACGGCGTACCTGCTGACCACCGCCGTCTCCACGCCCCTGTGGGGCAAGCTCGGCGACCTCTACGGCCGCAAGGGCGGCTACCTGGCCTCGATCGCCCTGTTCCTCGTCGGCTCCGCGCTGTGCGGACTCGCGCGGGACATGGGGCAGTTGATCGCCTTCCGGGCCGTGCAGGGGGTCGGCGCGGGCGGCCTGTTCGTCGGCGCGCTCGCGCTCATCGGGACGCTGCTGACCCCGGCGGAGGCGGCCCGCGCCCAGTCGCTGATGGCCGTCCTGCTGCCCGGCTCCATGATCGGCGGGCCGCTCCTCGGCGGCTTCCTCACCGACCAGTGGGACTGGCGGTGGGTGTTCTACGTGAACATCCCGGTCGGCGCCGTCGCCCTCGCGATCGTCGGGGCCGGTGTCCGGGTCCGTACGGAACGGGTCCGGGCCCGCGTCGACGTGGCGGGCGCCGCCCTCCTCACCGCCGCGATCCTCGCCCTCACCCTGCTCGCGAGCTGGGCGGGCACGACGTACGCGTGGACGTCACCGCGGATCATCGCGCTCGCCCTGGTCTCGGCGGCGGCGCTCGCGGCGTTCGTCCGGGCCGAGCGGCGCGCCGCCGAGCCGGTGATCCCGCCGCGCCTGTTCCGCGACCGGAACTTCACCCTCGCCCAGGTCCTGAGCTTCACCTCGGGGGCCGCCATGCTCGCCGCCGCCAGTTACCTGCCGCAGTACATGCAGCTCGTCCGGGGCCGCTCGGCGACCCAGAGCGGACTGCTGCTGCTCCCGCTGATGCTGGGCATGATGGCCGCCCAACTGTTCATCGGGCGCAGGGTGGGCGCGGGCGGACGGTACCGGGCCTATCCGATCGCGGGTGGCGCCCTGTCCACGTCGGGCGCGCTCGCCCTGCTGGTGCTCGACACCGGGACGGCCATGTGGGCGGCGTCGGCCCTGACCCTGCTCCTGGGCGCCGGGCTCGGCTGTCTGATGCAGCCCGCGATGCTGATCACCCTGAACAGCGCGGAACCCCGCGACCTGGGCGCGGCGAGCGGCACCCAGACGCTGCTGCGGACGGTCGGCGGTTCGCTCGGCGTCGCCGTGCTCGGCTCGGTCTTCGCGGGGCGGGTGCGGGAGGGCGCGGGTCCGGCGGTGTTCCGGTCGAGCGTCGTCGAGGGGCTGCACGGGGTGGTGCTCGGCACGGCGGCGCTGTGCGCGGTGGCGTTCGCCGTCGCGTGGGCGGTGCGCGAGACACCGCTGCGCACGCGCCCCGCCCCGGCCGCCGGGGCGGCGTCAGCCCGGCAGCACGCCCGTCGCGGTCCCGACGAGCGGCAGCTCGGAGAGTGAACTGCCCGAGGTGATCGGCCCGGTGAGCAGCGCCGTGCTGACCGGCTTGAAGTCGGCGAGCTGAGCGCCCACCGCGTTGTCCAGCGGGTCGGCGCCGGTCCCGGCCAGCGGGTCGAGCTGGAGGTTCTTGACCGGGCCGAGCCCGTGCGTCGTCGAGGCGGTCAGCGCCTGGGTGACGACCTGCACGGGCATGCCGAGGCCGCTGGCGGCGTCCGGGGCGGGCGCGGGCGCGGCGCTCGCGGTCACGGCACCCGCCCCGACCACCGCGCCGGCGGCCGTCACGGTCAGCCCCGCGCGCAGCAGGGCGCGCCGGGTGCCATGGGTCGTCGTCGGGTTCTTGCGCGCTGCGTGTCGAGCCATGATCTCTCCGCCTGAGCCGGTTACTTGTGTGTCATCACAGAACCACGAAGAGTAGTTGAACGTGTCGCCTGCCACATCCTCACCACGCGGGCTCGGTCCCGACGCGTCCATGCCGCACACTGTTCTCTCGTGAGTTCGCATCCTCCGATACCGACCCGGGTCGTCCTGCTCGCAGGGCCCTCCGGCTCCGGCAAGTCGTCGTTCGCCGCCCGCTCCGGGCTCCCCGTGCTCTGTCTCGACGACTTCTACAAGGAGGCGGGCGATCCCACGCTGCCCCTGGTGCCGGGGAGTTCGGACATCGACTGGGACTCCACCGAGTCCTGGGACATGGAGGCGGCGCTCGCCGCGATCGTGGAGCTGTGCGAGAAGGGCCGTACCAACGTCCCCGTCTACTCCATCGTCACCAGCGCACGGGTGGGCGAGACGGCGCTCGACATCGAGCGCACGCCCCTGTTCATCGCGGAGGGCATCTTCGCGGCGGAGATCGTGGAGCGCTGCCGCGACCTCGGCGTCCTCGCCGACGCCCTCTGCCTGCGCGGCCGCCCCTCGACGACGTTCCGCCGCCGCCTCCTGCGCGATCTGCGCGAGGGCCGCAAGTCGGTCCCGTTCCTCCTGCGCCGTGGCTGGCGCCTGATGCGCGAGGAGCGCGGCATCGTCGCCCGCCACGTGTCCCTGGGCGCCCACGCCTGCGACAAGAAGGAGGCAATGGGCCGCCTGACAGCAGCAGCAGCGGGCCGCAGAGTGAAGGCACGGGCGACGTCATAGCGCCCAGGGGCGCGGGGAACTGCGCGAGCAACCACATACGGCCGGCACCCGCGACAAAACCCGTAGCTCTACGGCGCAACGGCGCACAAAAGGCGACGGGACCAGCAAGGCCCCCGGCCCCCTGGTCCCGCCTGTTCCCCCCAATCACCCCGCTCCCCCAAGCGGGGCCCCCGTTACCCCCCGATCCCCCCGGAGGGCACCTCAGGCGACAAGCTCCCCGAAGCTCTCCTCCAGATCCCGGCCGAAGCTCAGGACCTCGTCATCCCGCAGCCGCCGCAGCGACCGCCAGATGCTCGACTTCACCGTGCCGACGCTGATGTCCAGGATCTCGGCGATCTCCGGGTCGGTACGGCCCTCGTAGTAGCGCAGCACGAGCATGGTGCGTTGCAGCTCGGGCAGGCGGGCGAGCGCCTGCCACAGGACGGCCCGCAGCTCGGTGCCGCGCATCGCGTCCGTGTCGCCGGCCGTCTCCGGCAGCTCCTCGGTCGGATACTCGTTGAGCTTGCGGCGACGCCACGCGCTGATGTGCAGGTTGGTCATGGTGCGGCGGAGGTAGCCCCCGACCGCCGCTTTGTCGCTGATCCGGTCCCAGGCGCGGTACGTCGAGAACAGCGCGCTCTGCAGCAGGTCCTCGGCCTCGAACCGGTCGCCGGTCAGGTGGTAGGCGGTTGCGTACAGGGAGGCGCGGCGTTCCTGCACGTAGGCCGTGAACTCGGCCTCCGATAGCGATGTACGCCGCTCCCCCGGTGCCTCCCTGTACGCGGCTCCCCCGTGAGCGACCCCTTCGGTCACCGTCTCCGGCGCGTCAACCACCGTCATGTACACGGTGTGCTGACGCCCGGCGCCGCGAGCGCACCCCCGCCCGCTCACGGCACCGGACTTCTCGTGACGCTCGCCTCGGCCCAGATCGTGCAGGCGCGTGACAACTGCGGTTGATGTGGTGCTGTGCAGCGTGTTCATCTCGCGCCCCCCGTCGTGGAGTCCGTTACGTCCGTCATTCGGTCCTTGCTTCATCGCGTCCTGCTGTGCGATGTCCAAAAGCTTGCCGGGGGGACTTCATGGCGGTGTCCGTCGACTGTCACAGACCTGTCACAGGGGTTCCGGCTGTGCGGGTCGGGTGTGGGAGGCCCGCACCCGGTCGAACTAAAGGCCTGTCATGGGCCAGAATGGCGGCTGTGCCTTCCCTGTTGCTGATCGAGGACGACGACGCCATCCGCACGGCCCTGGAGCTGTCTCTGACGCGCCAGGGTCACCGGGTGGCCACCGCTGCCACCGGTGAGGACGGTCTGAAGCTGCTGCGTGAGCAGCGGCCCGATCTGATCGTCCTCGACGTGATGCTGCCCGGCATCGACGGGTTCGAGGTGTGCCGTCGCATCCGGCGCACGGACCAGTTGCCGATCATCCTGCTGACCGCGCGCAGCGACGACATCGACGTGGTGGTGGGCCTGGAGTCGGGGGCCGACGACTACGTGGTCAAGCCGGTCCAGGGCCGGGTCCTCGACGCCCGTATCCGCGCGGTGCTGCGCCGCGGCGAGCGGGAGGCCAACGACGCGGCGTCGTTCGGCTCGCTGGTGATCGACCGTGCGGCGATGACCGTCACCAAGAACGGCGAGGACCTCCAGCTCACCCCGACCGAGCTGCGCCTCCTGCTCGAACTGAGCCGGCGGCCGGGGCAGGCGCTCTCCCGCCAGCAGTTGCTCCGCCTGGTGTGGGAGCACGACTACCTGGGTGACTCGCGGCTCGTGGACGCCTGTGTGCAGCGGCTGCGCGCCAAGGTCGAGGACGTGCCGTCGTCGCCGACGCTGATCCGTACCGTGCGCGGCGTGGGCTACCGGCTGGACTCGCCTCAGTGACCGATCCGCACGACACGTCCCGTGGCCTGACCGCGGCGAAGAGAGCGATACCGGCCGGGCTGCGCTTCACGAGCCTGCGCCTGCGGCTCGTGGTGGTGTTCGCGCTGGTCGCGCTGACGGCCGCGGTCTCCGCGTCCGGGATCGCGTACTGGCTCAACCGCGAGGCCGTCCTCACGCGCACCCAGGACGCGGCGCTCAGCGACTTCCAGCAGGAGATGCAGAACCGGGCGGCGGTGCTGCCCGAGCACCCGACGCAGGGCGAGCTGCAGCACGCGGCGAACCTGATGGCGGACAGCAGCCAGCACTTCAGCGTCCTGCTCATCGACACGGACGAGAACGGCCGGCGCGTGGTCGGCAACTCGGACCTCGACGCGTTCACGGTCGCCGACGTGCCGCGCTCCCTGCGGGCGGCGGTGGACAAGAAGCAGCCGGTCACCGCGAACAACAAGCACCCGTACCACCTGTACTGGCAGCGGATCACGCGCGGCGACACCCCGTACCTGGTGGGCGGCGCGCAGGTGAACAACGGGCCGACCGGCTACATGCTGAAGTCGCTCGAACCGGAGGCCAAGGACCTCAACTCGCTCGCCTGGTCGCTCGGGATCGCGACGGCGCTGGCGCTGATCGGCTCCGCGCTGCTCGCGCAGGCCGCCGCGACGACGGTGCTGAAGCCGGTGCACCGGCTCGGGGTCGCGGCGCGCAGGCTCGGCGAGGGCAAGCTCGACACGAGGCTGCGCGTCTCGGGCACGGACGAGCTGGCCGAGCTGTCGCGGACGTTCAACAACGCGGCGGAGAACCTGGAGAAGAAGGTCGCGGACATGAGCGCGCGGGACGAGGCCTCGCGCCGGTTCGTCGCCGACATGTCGCACGAGCTGCGGACGCCGCTGACCGCGATCACCGCCGTCACCGAGGTCCTGGAGGAGGAGCTGGACGCCGAGACGGGCTCCGTCGATCCCATGATCGAGCCGGCCGTCCGGCTGGTCGTCAGCGAGACCCGTCGCCTGAACGACCTGGTCGAGAATCTGATGGAGGTCACCCGCTTCGACGCGGGCACCGCCAAGCTCGTCCTCGACACCGTCGACATCGCCGACCAGATCACCGCCTGCATCGACGCCCGCGCCTGGCTCGACGCCGTCGAGCTGGACGCCGAGCGCGGCAACCTCGTCCGGCTCGACCCGCGCCGCCTCGACGTGATCCTCGCCAACCTCATCGGCAACGCCCTCAAGCACGGCGGCTCCCCGGTGAAGGTGTCCGTGCGCCGGGAGTCCGGCGCGGGCGGGGAGCTGGTCATCGCCGTGCGCGACCACGGGCCCGGCATCCCCGAGGACGTCCTGCCGCACGTCTTCGACCGGTTCTACAAGGCGAGCGCCTCCCGGCCCCGGTCGGAGGGGAGCGGCCTGGGCCTCTCCATCGCCCTGGAGAACGCCCACGTCCACGGCGGTGAGATCACCGCCGCCAACCACCCCGACGGCGGCGCCGTGTTCACGCTGCGGCTCCCGGTGGACGCCGCGAGCGAGGGTGACGACGCCGAGAACTCCCAGGAAGGCGGTGTCGTCACATGAGGCAGCGGGGACGGCTGTGGGGGCTGCTCGGGCTCACGGCGGTGCTCCTGTCCGGCTGCGGGATACGGCCCACGGAGGTGCCCACCGAGTTCGGCGCGGCGCCCACGCGCGTGGGCTGCGCGATGTCCCGCACGGAGGGCGTGCGGGCGCAGGCGGCCGGTCAGTTCGGGGTGCAGATCTACCTCGTCTGCACGTCACAGCTCGTGACGGTCGACCGTACGGTGACCGTGCCGCACGACCGGACCTCCGACCGCGTCGGTGTCGCCCGGGAGCTCCTGGCGCAACTGGCCGGACCGCTGTCGGGCAAGGAGAAGCAGGCCGGGTACACCACGGACGTCGGCTCCCGGACCAAGGTCTCGGGCCCCCGCGCGGGCGACCCGGCCGACGCGCTGCGCCTGAACGTGCCGCCGGACGACCTGTCGCCGTACGCCCTGGCCCAGATCGTGTGTACGTTCGCGAACAGCAAGGTGGCGGTGGACGGCGAGGACCGGGTGGCCCTCGGCGGCCCGGGCGACGACCCGCTGCGCGGCTACGAGTGCACGGACGCGGTGAAGGCCCGGCCGGGCATCGCACCCGCCCCGGCCGAGACGGTGGGCTGAGCGCGTCCCGTGACGTGACTCAGCTCATCGTGGTGCCCCCGGAACCGATCCTCCCACCGGGGGCGTCTTCGGGGGCGTGCAGCGTCACAGCTCGGACGGTCACGGGACCGTCATCCGCTTCCGTACGGCAGGGCTCGTCCTCCTGGCCGCGCATCTCCTCCTCGTCGCCTGGGTGACGCTGCGCCCGCTGGACGTGCCCTGGGTCAGCCCCGCGAACCTGCGCCCCTTCGCCTCCATCCGGGCCGATGTGGCGCTCGGCTGGGAACACGGCGTCCGGTGTGTCGGCGCCGGTCTCGCGCTGCTCGCCCCGCTCGGTGTGCTGCTGCCGCTGGCGGGCGGCCGGCTCCAGGTGTCCCCCTGGGGTTCGCTCGTGCGTACGGTCGCGGCCGGGGCGCTGATCTCGCTCGCCATCGAGCTGCTCCAGACCGGGGTGCCCGGCCAGGTCGTCAACATCGACTCGCTGCTGCTCAACACGGTGGGCGTGGCCCTCGCGCACCTCGCCGTGGTGCCCGCGCTGCGGGCCAGGATCCGCCGCAGGAACCAGGCGCGTCCCCTCCCCCAGCAGGAGCCCGCTCAGGGTCCGACCCCGACGATTCCCAGGGTCGGCGTCGCCCCGTGAGCTGATGCCTCGCCCAGCTCATCGCCGTACCTTCGAATACGTAAGCACCACACAACGAAGGTTCGCGAAGGAGCCCCCTATGACCGCCCTTGCCCGCCCCACCGACGGCCGGATGATCGGCGGAGTGTGCGCAGCGCTGGCACGGCGCTTCGGCACCTCCGCGACCACGATGCGCGTGATCTTCCTGCTCTCGTGCCTGCTGCCGGGGCCGCAGTTCCTGCTCTACATCGCGCTGTGGGTGCTGCTGCCGAGCGAGAACAAGGCCCGCCAGGCCTGGTGACCTGAGGCCACGGACGTACGAGGAAGGGGCGCACCCCGCGAGATCGCGGGGTGCGCCCCTTCCTCGTGTGGCGTGCCGGGTCAGCCGAGGGCGGGCAGGCTGCCACCGACCGGGAGGCCCTTGGTGGGCAGCGAGTTGGTGGGCAGGCCGCCGAGCAGGTCGCCGACCGGGTCACCGTTCTCCAGGAGCTGCTGCGCCACGGGCTGGACGGTGGTCAGGCCGTTGTTCACGGCGCTCTGCGCACCGTGCAGGGCCTCGGGGCCGCCGACGGGCAGCGAGCCGGCCGCCTGGTCGAGGGGGAGGCCTGAGGTCAGGCCGGTGACGGTCCCTGCGACGTCCGGGAGGGAGGCGGCACTCGCGGCACCGGCACCGGCGACGGCGAAGGCGGCACCGAGGGCGGCGACACCGAGGGTCTTGGCAGCAGACTGCTTCATGGGGTCCTTTGTTCCTTGTTCTGGGGGACGCGGTTCCGTTACCGGCAAACACGCGAGATCACCCCGGAGTTACTACCGACCCTCGTCGAAGACCCGGCGCCACCCTGCTGACCGGATGGGGAAACCGCAGGTCAGACAGGGAGGCGAGCGGAGTCAACACGGGACGGCGACAGCCCGCTCGCCGTCAACCCCGTGTTGACCTGGCGCTTAACGGAAAAGCCACTCCGAGCGCAGTTCGGCGTAGCGCGGCTTGACGACGTCGTTGATCATCGCCAGGCGCTCGTCGAAGGGGATGAAGGCCGACTTCAGGGCGTTCACGGTGAACCACTCGAAGTCGGTGAGGGTGTAGCCGAACGCGTCGGCCAGGTGCTCGAACTCGCGGCTCATCGACGTACCGGACATCAGGCGGTTGTCCGTGTTGACGGTGACGCGGAACCGCAGCTTGCGCAGCAGCCCGATCGGGTGTTCGGCGTACGAACTGGCGGCGCCGGTCTGGAGGTTGGACGTCGGGCACATCTCCAGCGGTACGCGCTTGTCCCGGACGTAGCTCGCGAGGCGGCCGAGCTTGACGGTGCCGTCGTCGGCGACCTGGATGTCGTCGATGATGCGCACGCCGTGGCCGAGGCGGTCGGCGCCGCACCACTGGAGGGCCTGCCAGATGGAGGGCAGGCCGAACGCCTCACCGGCGTGGATCGTGAAGTGGTTGTTCTCGCGCTTGAGGTACTCGAACGCGTCGAGGTGGCGGGTGGGAGGGTAGCCCGCCTCGGCACCCGCGATGTCGAAGCCGACGACGCCGAGGTCGCGGTAGCGGTTGGCGAGTTCGGCGATCTCCAGGGCGCGGGCCGCGTGGCGCATCGCGGTGAGCAGGGCGCCGACGCGGATGCGGTGGCCGTTCTCCTTCGCGCGGCGCTCGCCCTCGCGGAAGCCCTCGTTGACCGCCTCGACGACCTCTTCGAGGGTCAGGCCGCCTTCGAGGTGCTGCTCGGGCGCGTAGCGGATCTCGGCGTAGACCACGCCGTCCTCGGCCAGGTCCTCGGCGCACTCGGCGGCGACGCGGAAGAGGGCGTCGCGCGACTGCATGACGGCGCAGGTGTGCGCGAAGGTCTCCAGGTACCGCTCCAGGGAGCCGGAGTCGGCGGCCTCGCGGAACCACAGGCCGAGCTTGTCCGGGTCGGTCTCCGGCAGGTTCTGGTACCCCTGCTCGCGCGCGAGGTCGACGACGGTGCCGGGGCGCAGGCCGCCGTCGAGGTGGTCGTGCAGGAGGACCTTGGGGGCGCGGCGGATCTGCTCCGGGGTCGGCACCTGGGGGCTGTCGGGGCGGGACACGGTGGGCTGGCTCGTCATTGCGGCACTCTAACTCCTACGCGCGTAGATCGCGCCGGTCCGGCGGGAGAAAGTGCTGAGAAAGTGATCCGTCGATACGTAACAGTGACCCCACGGACGGGTGGCGTACATCGGTGGTTCTGACACTGTTCTGTCATGCAGCAGCAAGCGACGCCGGTGCGTGAGGCCAGGCTCGGCAAGGCGAACGGGCCCGTGCCAGGGGCGGTGGGCGGCGTGGTGCTGCTGCTGCCCGCGGGCGAGGAGACGTCCACGCGCAAGCCCTCCCCGCTCACGGCCGCGTTCCTGCGGCCCCTCGCGCGCAGGCTCGCGCGCTGCGGCCGGGAGGAGGGCCTGGTCACCCATGTCGTGCACTACCGCGGGCGCGGCTGGAACGGGGCGCAGGCCGAGACCGCGCGGGACGCCGAGTGGGCGGCGGACGAGGTGGTGCGCCGCTACGGCGACGTGCCGATCTGTCTGGCGGGGGTCGACATGGGCGGCCGGGCGGCCCTGCACGCGGGCGGGCACACCGCCGTCGAGTCCGTCCTCGCGCTCGCGCCCTGGCTGCCCGAGGACGACGTGGCCCTCACCCCCGAACCGGTGAAGCAGCTCGCGGGGCGGCGGGTGCTGATCGTGCACGGCACCGACGACCGGCGCACGGACCCGGAGCTGTCGTTCCGGTTCGCCGAGCGCGCGAAGAAGGCCAACCGGGACGTATGCCGCTTCGAGGTGCACTCCGACGGGCACCGGCTCGCCCAGCACCGCTCCGAAGTGACCGCGCTGGCCGTGGACTTCGTGCTCGGTACGTTGTTCGGGCACCCGTTCTCACGGCCCTTGCAGGACGCGCTGGCGGCGCCGCCGCCGCTGGGGCTGCGGATGCCGCTGGCCGCGGGGTTCGGGGAGTCGCTCAACCAGTAGGTCCAGCGGGCTCCGGGAGCAGCTTGCCGCGCCTGGAGAGCAGGAACTTCTTGAACGCCGCCACCGGAGGCGTGTCCGGGTGGCCCTCCAGCCAGGCCACGCCGATCTCGCGGACCGCGCGCTGCCCGGTGACCGTCAGCTCGACGACGCCCGGACGCGGTACGGCCGGTGGCGGCAGGAGCGCCACGCCGAGCCCGGCCGCGACGAGGCCGCGCAGCGTCTCCGCCTCCTCGCCCTCGAAGGCGACCCGGGGCGTGAACCCCGCCTCCGCGCACAGGTCGTCGGTGATGCGGCGCAGCCCGTAGCCGGGTTCCAGCGTCACGAAGGACTCCTCGGCGGCCTCCGCGAGCCGGACGCGTCTGCGCCCGGCGAGCCGGTGGTCCTCGGGGACGACCAGGCGCAGCCGCTGCTCGTCCAGGCGGCGGGCGACGAGGTCCGGGGCGTCCGGCACCGGCGAGGTCAGGCACAGGTCGAGCTCGCCCGCGCGCAGCTTCTCCAGCATCGCCTCGCCGTAATTCTGCACGAGGCTGAAGCGGACGCGCGGGTGGTCCGCGCGGAAGGCGCGCAGCAGGCCGGGCACCGTCTCCGTGCCCATGGTGTGCAGGAAGCCGAAGGCGACCTTGCCGGACTCGGGGTCGGCGTCGGCGCGCACGGACTCGGCGGCCTTCTCGACCTCGCCGAGCGCCCGCTCGACCGACGCGAGGAAGGTGCGGCCCGCCGGGGTGAGGGAGACGGTGCGGCCGTGGCGGGCGAACAGGTCGACGCCGAGGTCCTTCTCCAGGCGCACCATCGCGCGCGAGAGCGTCGACTGCGGGACCTGCATCTCGTGCGCCGCGCGCGTGACGTGCTCGGTGCGGGCGACCCCGGCGAAGTAGGCGAGGCGCGGCGCGAGAAGCCGGACAATGTCCTCGTCTTGCCTGTGCTGATGCTCCATGGGAACGATTATGGGGCGTTCATGCATTGGACGCATGAATCATGGAGTCCTACGGTGACGGCATGCCTGCTGCCAGTAGCCGGGCGGCCGCCTCCACGGACGCGGTCGCCGCCGAAGCCGATACGTCCCCCGCCGACACGCGCCTGGCTCCGGGCGGGCCCGGCTACCGCCGCATGAGCTTCGCCCTCTTCCTCGCGGGCGTCGCCACCTTCGCCCTGCTCTACTCGACGCAGGCGCTGCTCCCCCTCGTCTCCGACGACTTCGGGGCGAGCGCGAGCGCGGCGAGCTGGACGGTCTCCGGCGCGACCGGCGCGCTCGCGCTGTGCGTTCTGCCGCTGAGCGCCCTGTCCGAGCGGTTCGGGCGGCGCACGCTGATGACGGCGTCCCTGACGGTGGCCGTCACGGTCGGGCTCCTGGTCCCCTTCGCGCCCAGCCTGGGCGTCCTGATCGCCCTGCGCGTGCTGCAAGGCGCGGCCCTCGCCGGTCTTCCCGCCTCCGCGATGGCCTACCTCGCCGAGGAAGTACGGCCGAAGGCCCTGGTCAGCGCCATCGGGCTGTTCGTCGCGGGCAACTCCATCGGCGGCATGAGCGGGCGCGTCATCGGCGGCTGGATCGCCCAGGAATGGGGCTGGCGCGTGGCCGTCGGCACGATCGGCGTCATCGCCGTGGTGTGCGCCGCCGCGTTCCGGCTGCTGCTTCCCGTGCCGGGCCACTTCACGCCGGGCTCGCTGCGGCCCCGCGCGCTGGCCAGGACGGTCGGCAACCACCTCGCCAACCCGCTCCTGCGCCGCCTGTACGTGATCGGCGCGCTGTTCATGCTGGTCTTCGGCGCGGTCTACACGGTGATCGGCTACCGGCTCACCGCCGCCCCGTTCTCCCTGCCGCAGGGCATCGTCGGCTCGATCTTCCTCGTCTACCTCGTCGGTACGGTGTCGTCGGCGGCGGCAGGCCGCCTTGTCGCGCGGCTCGGGCGGCGCGGCACGCTGTACCTGGCGGCCGGCACGACGACGGCGGGCCTCGTCCTCGCCCTCGTACCGCACCTCCTTGTCGTGCTCCTCGGGCTCGTGCTGATCACGGCCGGGTTCTTCGCCGGGCACGCCACGGCGTCGTCGTCCGTCAGCCACACCGCGGCCCACGGCAGGGCGCAGGCGTCCGCGCTGTACCAGTCCGCGTACTACATCGGCTCCAGCGTCGGCTCGGCCGTCGGCGCCCTCGCCTTCCACGCGGGCGGCTGGGCGGGCACGGTCGGACTCGGTGTCGTGGCCGTGCTCGGCGTCGTGACAGTCACTCTGTGGGGCTCGTACGCGGCACGGGTCCAGGGCCGCCGTACGGCGACGGGAACGGTCGCCGCACGCTGACCGCCGCCCGACTTCCGCCCCAGACGTTGCGTCAACGGCCCTTGGACCTGCGCTTATCGCCGGTCCGGGGGCCGTTGTCAGTGGGCTGCGGTAGCTTGCGGAGTGCTGGGGCTCACAGCGATTCACAGCGGCGATGGGGGCGTTGGACGATGAGCGACACCGCGACGAAGGCCGAACTCGACGACCTGGAGAAGTACCGGGTCGAGCTGACGGGGTACTGCTACCGGATGCTCGGCTCGGCGTTCGAGGCCGAGGACGCCGTGCAGGACACGATGGTGCGGGCCTGGCGCAGCTTCGACAAGTTCGAGGGCCGCTCCTCGCTCCGCTCCTGGCTGTACCGCATCGCGACGAACGTGTGCCTGGACTCCCTCCAGGCGGGCAACAAGCGGGCCAGGCCGATGGACCTGACGGCGGCGGCGCCGCTCGCGCAGGCCGCGCTGACACCGCGCCCGGACCATGTGTGGCTGGAGCCGATGCCGGACGCGCGCGTCCTGCCGACGGTTCACGACCCCGCGGAGGCGGCGGTGGCCAAGGAATCGGTGCGGCTCGCGTTCGTCGCGGCCCTTCAGCAACTGCCCGCCAAGCAGCGGGCGGTGCTCATCCTCCGCGAGGTCCTCGCATGGAAGGCGAGCGAGGTCGCCGAACTGCTCGACACCTCGGTCGCCTCGGTCAACAGCGCGCTCCAGCGGGCACGGGCCACGCTCGCGGACGCGCCGCCCGCCGACTCGGCGACGGCGGACACGCTCGACGAGGAGCAGCAGAAGCTCCTCGCCCGGTACGTGGCGGCCTTCGAGGGCTACGACATGAAGGCGCTCACGGCGCTGCTCGCCGAGGACGCCGTCATGACGATGCCGCCGTTCGACCTGTGGCTGCGCGGCGCCGACGACATCACGGGCTTCATGACGACGATCGGGCACGAGTGCGCGGGCTCGCGTCTGCTTCCGGTGTCGGCGAACGGGACACCGGCGTTCGCCCACTACAAGCCGGACCCGGACAGCGGCGGGTACGTCCCGTGGGCGATCCAGGTCCTGGAGATCTCAGAGGGCCGGATCGCCGGTTTCCACTGCTTCCTGGACCTCAGCAAGCGGTGGTTCCCCCTCTTCGGCGTCCCCGAGCGGCTGCCCGCCTGAGCCGTCGCCGTCCTCCAGCCCCAGCGCGTCGGCGAGCCCGGACATCCGGAGCAGCAGGGCGAGCGCGGGGGACGGATCACGCAGCCTGATCCGTCCCCCGGCCCGCCGTGCGGCGAGCTGCATCCGGGCGAGGGCGTCGACGGTGACGAGGTCGGCGCTGGTGACGCCGGAGACGTCACAGACGACGGTCGGCGCGCGGGCGTCCCGCACGCGGTCGCACAGGGCGGAGGCGTCGCCGGGGCGGATCGGCCCGGCGACGACCACGACAGGAGGGAGCGAGTATTCGGCCACGCAGAGAAGGACCCCGCGTCCGGCCGGAATTCATCGCCGCCCAGGGGTGCCGGTGTGGCGTGGGCTGGGTCACGTTGCGGCAGATCGGCGTTGACCTGCGGTTCCTTGCCGTCCGAGGGTGGGTCCCGTGCAAGGGGTTCTCAACGGTTTCGCGGTCATCGCCCTCGTCATCGCGGTCGGCTATCTCATCGGGCGGCGCGGCCATCTGGGCGAGAACGGCCGTGAGGTCCTGACGAAACTGGCCTTCCACGTGGCCACCCCGGCCCTCCTCTTCACCATGCTGTCCAAGGCGGACCTGTCCCTGATCCTCTCGCCGAGCCTGCTCGTCACGGCGCTGTCGACGGCAGCGACGGCCGGGGTCTTCGTCGCGGTGGGGGTCGTACGCGGCTGGGGCGTCGGCCGGACGACGGTCGGCGCGCTGTGCTCGTCGTACGTGAACTCGGGGAATCTCGGCATCCCGATCGCGGTGTACGTACTGGGCGACGCGTCACTCGTGGCGCCCGTGCTCCTGTTCCAGCAGATCGTCGTGACACCCGTCGCGCTGACGATCCTGGACCTGGCGGAGTCGGAGTCGTCGGGGACGCGGCAGTCATGGGGGCAGCGGCTGCTCACCCCGTTCCGGAACCCGATCGCGATCGGCGCGCTGTCCGGAGTCCTCGTCTCCGCGACGGGCCTGACGGTTCCCTCTCCCGTCCTCGACCCGCTGGAACTGATCGGCAACATGTCGGTCCCGGCGATCCTCATCGCGTTCGGCATATCGCTGTGCGGGAGCGCCTGGCCGGGCGGGCGGGGTGCGGACCGGGTGCCGGTGCTTCTGTCGACGGCCCTGAAGGCGGTGGGGCAGCCGGTGGCGGCGTGGGCCCTTGCCGCGCTCGTCTTCGGCCTGCGCGGAGAACGCCTCCTGGACGTGGTGGTGACCTCGGCACTTCCGGCGGCCCAGAACCTGTACGCGTACGCGAGCCGCTACGGGGGCGCCGAGCGGCTGGCCCGGGAGTCGATCCTGCTGTCGACGATGGCTTCGGTGCCGGTGCTGGTCGTGGTGGCGGCGTTGCTGGGGTGACTCAAGGGGTGGGCCAGTCGTCTGTGCTGATGGTGACCTCGAAGGGTGCGGGGAGCTCGACGGCGGCGCCGAACGCGGTCTCCGCCAGCACGCTGTAGGCGCCGTCACGCGGTTCGCCGTAGAGCGTCACGGTCGGGCCGCCCGGGGCGAAGCGGTCGACCAGGAGGTACAGCGGGATGCCCGCGGCGGCGTAGGCGTCACGCTTGATCACCCGTTCGTGCCGGGCGTCGGAGCGCGACGTGATCTCCACGGCCAGCTCGGCGTGGGCAGCCGGCGCGCGGGACCCGCCGATCCGGGGCCCCTTCCCGGGGACGACGAGCACGTCGGGCAGGTACATGCCTCCATGGGACGGAACGGCGAGGGGCAGCCACTGGTGGATGCCCCACTCGGCGGGAACGGCCCGGTGCAGCGCCTTGTGCAGATCACCGGCGATGAAGTGATGCGGGGGCGCGGCCGACGGCGCCACCGTGACCACTCCCCCGGTGACCTCCACCCGGCTGCCCTCGCGAACGGGACCGGCGGAGGTCCGTCGATCCCGTTCACCCGTACGAGAAACCCCCAGTTCAAAGAGGCGTCAGCCGATACGTTCCAGCACGATCGGGCCCGCCGAGAAGTCCGTCCCCGTGGG
Source organism: Streptomyces sp. NPDC046939 (assembly GCF_040644575.1). Lineage (NCBI taxonomy): Bacteria > Bacillati > Actinomycetota > Actinomycetes > Kitasatosporales > Streptomycetaceae > Streptomyces > Streptomyces sp. NPDC046939. The sequence goes on along the minus strand of NZ_JBEYWV010000016.1, from coordinate 156,724 downwards.
CGCGATGTCGTACGAGCCCTCCACCGACTCCAGCGCGTACGCGAACCGCTCGGGCGTGTCCGTGTGCAGGGTGAGCAGGGGCTGGCCCTCGGTCACGGCGTCGCCGGGCTTCGCGTGGAGTTCGACGCCCGCCGCCGCCTGGACCGGGTCCTCCTTGCGGGAGCGGCCCGCGCCGAGGCGCCAGGCGGCGAGGCCGACGCCCATCGCGTCGAGGCGGGTCAGGACGCCGGAGGACGGGGCCGTGACGACGTGGGTCTCGCGGGCCGTGGGGAGCGCCGCGTCCGGGTCGCCGCCCTGGGCCGCGATCATCCGGCGCCAGACGTCCATCGCGGAGCCGTCGGCGAGGGCCTTCGCCGGGTCGGCGTCCTTGAGGCCCGCCGCGTCGAGCATCTCGCGGGCGAGGGCGAGGGTGAGTTCGACGACGTCGGCGGGGCCGCCGCCCGCGAGGACCTCGATGGATTCGCGGACTTCGAGGGCGTTGCCCGCGGTGAGGCCGAGCGGGGTGTTCATGTCCGTCACGAGGGCGACGGTCGGCAGGCCGTGGTCGGCGCCCAGGCCGACCATCGTGCGGGCGAGTTCGCGGGCCTGCTCCAGCTCCTGCATAAAGGCGCCCGTGCCCACCTTCACGTCGAGGACCAGCGAGCCCGTCCCCTCCGCGATCTTCTTCGACATGATCGAGGAGGCGATGAGGGGGATGCAGTCCACGGTCGCGGTGACGTCGCGGAGCGCGTAGAGCTTCTTGTCGGCGGGGGCAAGGCCGCTGCCGGGTGCGCAGATGACGGCGCCGACGTCCTCCAGGGTGCGCATCATCTCCTCGTTGGAGATGTTCGCGCGCCAGCCGGGGATCGACTCCAGCTTGTCGAGGGTGCCGCCGGTGTGGCCGAGGCCCCGCCCCGAGAGCTGCGGCACGGCGGCGCCGCACGCCGCGACCAGCGGGGCGAGCGGCAGCGTGATCTTGTCGCCGATGCCGCCGGTGGAGTGCTTGTCGGAGGCGGGGCGCGGCAGGACCGAGAAGTCCATCCGCTCACCCGAGTTGATCATCGCGGCGGTCCAGCGGGCGATCTCCGCGCGGTCCATGCCGTTCAGGAAGATCGCCATGGCCAGGGCGGACATCTGCTCGTCGGCGACCTCGCCGCGCGTGTAGGCGTCGACGACCCAGTCGATCTGCGCGTCACTGAGCCGCCCGCGGTCCCGCTTCGTACGGATGACGGAGATGACGTCCATGGCACTTCCTTCCGGTAGCCGACCCACAACACAGGTACGAGCGCCGACTCTACGCGCATAGAAACGGCGGAGTAAGACGGCCCCGCCAACTCGGCGGGGCCGTCCGGTACTTACGGGTTGTTCAAGTGCTCCGGGCCGAACGCGTCCGGCAGCATCTCGCCGAGCGGGCGCACCCCGGATGCGGTCTCCAGGAGCAGCTCCCGGCCCCCGAACTCGTACAGGAGCTGGCGGCAGCGGCCGCACGGCATCAGGATCTCGCCCTTGCCGTCGACGCAGGTGAAGTGCGTCAGCCGGCCGCCGCCGGTGAGCTGGAGCTGGGAGACGAGTCCGCACTCGGCGCACAGGCCGAGCCCGTACGAGGCGTTCTCGACGTTGCAGCCGGTGACCGTGCGGCCGTCGTCGACGAGGGCCGCCGCGCCGACCGGGAAGCCCGAGTACGGCGCGTACGCGGTCGCCATGGCCGCGCGGGCGGCCTCCCGGAGCGCGGCCCAGTCGAAGGCGTCGGTCGCGGTCGTCACTTGCCCTGTCCCTTCCGGTACGGCTGGCCGTCCGCCTTCGGCATCCGCAGGCGCTGGGCCGAGAAGGAGAGGACGAGCAGCGTGACGACGTACGGCGTGGCGGTGACGAGCTGCGTCGGCACGTCGTCGGTGGTGGCGTACCAGGCTGCCATGCCCGCGGCGGCGACGGCGCAGACGACACCGGCGACGTACTTCTTCTTCACGACCATCCAGACGGCGCCGATGACCAGGAGCAGGGCGACGAGCAGGAGGAGCGCGTGGACGTTCTCCGTGCCACCGCGCAGCTTGAGGCTGTCGGTGTAGCCGAACAGGCCGGCGCCGAGGGCGAGTCCGCCCGGCATCCAGTTGCCGAAGATCATCGCGGCGAGGCCGATGTAGCCCTTACCGGCGGTCTGGCCCTCCAGGTAGAAGGGGTTGGCGACGATCGACAGGAACGCGCCGCCCAGTCCGGCGAGGCCGCCGGAGATGATGACGGCCAGGTACTTGTACTTGATCACGTTGACGCCGAGCGACTCGGCCGCGACCGGGTTCTCACCGCAGGAGCGCAGGCGCAGACCGAACGCGGTGCGCCACAGCACCCACCAGGTGACCGGGATGAGCGCGACCGCGACGATCGTCAGCGGCGACAGGTTGGTGACCAGGCCGCCGAGGAGCCCCGCGATGTCGGAGACGAAGAACCAGTGCTTCTCGTTGAGCGTGGTCAGCCAGTCGGAGAGGCCGGGGACCGTGATCGTGCCGAGCGAGTCGACCGGCGGGGACTGCTTGGTGGTGCCGCCCTCGACGCCCTCGAACGTGAAGTTGGAGAGGTAGCGGGTGACGCCGAGCGCGAGGATGTTGATCGCGACACCGGAGACGATGTGGTTCACGTTGAAGGTGACGGTGACGACCGCGTGGAGCAGGCCGCCGAGCGCGCCGCCGACGATGCCGAGGAGTACGCCGACCCAGGGGCCCCACTGGTAACCGGCCCAGGCGCCGAACCAGGTGCCGAGGATCAGCATGCCTTCGAGGCCGATGTTGACGACGCCCGCGCGCTCGGCCCACAGGCCGCCGAGACCGGCGAGGCCGATCGGCACGGCGAGCTGGAGGGCCGTCGCCATCTGGCTGACGTTGGTGATGCCGTTCGCGTCGGTGACGAGGCGGACGAGCGAGGTGAGTGCCAGGACGCCCGCGATGACGAGCATCAGGACCGGCAGGGACAGCTTGCCCCGGGCGCCCTTGGCGGGCGGCGAGGCGGGCTTCTTGTCGAGGACCGTAGCCGTGCTCATCAGGCAGCGACCTCCTTCTTGAGTTCGCTGGTGTTCTCACCGGCTGCGGCGGCGAGTTCGATGCCGACCCGGCGCTGCTGGCGGCGCTGGCCCCAGACCCGTACGGCCTCGTAGGAGACGACGACCGCGATGGTGATGATGCCCTGCATGATCACCGCGATCTCCTTGTCGTAGCCGCGCAGGTCGAGTTCCTGCGAGGCCTTCTCCAGCCAGGAGATGAGGAGCGCGGCGAAGGCGATGCCGACCGGCGAGTTGCGGCCGAGCAGGGCGATGGTGATGCCCTGGAAGCCAATCGTCGTCGGGAAGGTGAGGGAGTACGTGTGCGTGTCGCCGAGCAGGAGCGGCAGACCGGCGAGGCCCGCGAGGGCGCCCGAGACGAGCATCGCGGTGAGCACCATGCGCTTGGCGTCGACGCCGGACGCGGCGGCGGCCGACTCCGAGGCGCCGGTGGCGCGCAGGTCGAAGCCGAAGCGGGTGCGGTTGAGGACGAACCAGTACGCGACACCGAGCAGCGCGGCGATCACGACGAAGCCGTAGATCTCGCCGACGCCCTCACCCATGTTGATGCCGGGGAACCAGCCCGACTCGTGCATGATGCCGGTCGTCTTGTTGTTGCCGACCTGCACGCCGAAGACCTCGGGCAGGTACAGGTAGCCGATGAGGCTGGACGCGATCGAGTTCAGCATGATCGTCGCGACGACCTCGCTGACGCCGCGCGTCACCTTCAGGATGCCCGCGATACCGGCCCACATGGCGCCGGTCAGCATGGCGACGAGGATGAGCAGCGGGATCTGCGCGAAGCCCGGAAGGGCCACCTTCGCGCCGACGATCGCGGCGACGACGGCGGCGAGCCGGTACTGGCCGTCCACACCGATGTTGAAGAGGTTCATGCGGAAGCCGATGGCGACCGCGAGCGCGGCGAGGTAGTACATGCCGGCCTGGTTGATGATCAGGACCTGCACGTCCGAGAACGTCGCCTGCTCGAACATGATGCTGTACGGCTCGATCGGGGACTTGCCCGAGGCGAGCAGCACGATGGAGGTGAGCACCACGGCGGTGAGGAGCGCGATGACCGGCCCCGAGACGCCGAGGAGCAGCCGCTCCTTGTCGAACTTGTTCTTCATGGCCATCAGGACTCGTCCTTCGACTGCCGCGCCGCGTCCGCATCCGCTGCCGCTGCTGCTTCTTCTTCTACGTGTTCCAGGTGGCCGGAGGCCGCGCCCGTCATCGCCGACCCCAGCTCCTCCGGGGTGATCGTGGCCGGGTCGGCGTCGGCGACGAGCCGCCCGCGGTAGATCACGCGGAGGGTGTCGGAGAGGCCGATCAACTCGTCGAGGTCGGCCGAGATGAGGAGGACGGCCAGGCCCTCGCGGCGCGCCTCGCGGATCTGGTCCCAGATCTGCGCCTGCGCGCCGACGTCCACGCCGCGCGTCGGGTGCGCGGCGATGAGGAAGCGGGGCTTGTGGCTCATCTCGCGGCCGACGATCAGCTTCTGCTGGTTGCCGCCGGAGAGGGAGGCGGCGGTGACGTCGATGCCGGGGGTGCGGACGTCGTACTCCTCGACGATGCGGCGGGTGTCCGCCTGCGCCGCCTTGAGGTCGAGGAGGACGCCGCGCGCGTTCGGCTTCTCGGTGACGTGGCCGAGGATGCGGTTCTCCCACAGCGGGGAGTCCAGGAGCAGGCCGTGGCGGTGGCGGTCCTCGGGGATGTAGCCGATGCCCTGCTCGCGGCGCTTGCGGGTGGCCCAGGAGGTGATCTCCTCGGACTCCAGCTCGATGGTGCCTGAGTCGGCGTGGGCGAGGCCGATGAGCGCGTCGATCAGCTCGGTCTGGCCGTTGCCCTCGACGCCCGCGATACCGAGGACCTCACCCGCGTGGATCGTGAAGGAGATGTCGTCCAGGGCGAGCCGTGCGGTGCCCCGGGCGGTCTCGTCCGCCACCATGCCGGCGGGCGTCATGGAGGTGAGCTGGACCACGCCCTTGTCGGCGACCGTGAGGTTCTTGACCGTGAGCACCGGCCGGTCCGTCACCGTCGACTCGGCGGTCTCCGGCGTCGGCAGTTCGCTGCCCACCATCAGCTCGGCGAGCTGGCGGGGCGTCGTCTCGGCGGGGACGGCCGTGCCGACCGTCGTGCCGCGCCGGATGACGGTGATCTCGTCGGCCACGGAGAGGACTTCACCGAGCTTGTGCGAGATGAAGATGACCGACAGGCCCTCGGCCTTGAGCTCGCGCAGGTTGTCGAAGAGCGCGTCGACCTCCTGCGGGACGAGCACGGCGGTCGGCTCGTCGAGGATCAGGGTGGTCGCACCCCGGTAGAGGACCTTCAGGATCTCCACGCGCTGGCGGTCCGCGACGCCGAGGTCCTCGACCAGGACGTCCGGGCGCACGTTGAGGTGGTAGCGCTCGGAGATCTCCAGGATCTTGCGGCGGGCGCGGGCGCCGATCCCGTACAGCTTCTCGCTGCCGAGGACCACGTTCTCCAGGACCGTGAGGTTGTCGGCGAGCATGAAGTGCTGGTGAACCATGCCGATGCCGCGCGCGATGGCGTCGGCGGGCGAGGAGTACGAGACCGCCTCGCCGTCGATCGCGATGGTGCCCTCGTCCGGCTTCTGCATGCCGTAGAGGATCTTCATCAGGGTCGACTTGCCCGCACCGTTCTCACCGACGAGGGCGTGCACGGTGCCCTTGCGGACGGTGAGGTGGATGTCGTGGTTGGCGACGACGCCGGGGAAGCGTTTGGTGATGCCGGTCAGTTCGACGGCCGGCGGGCTGCTGGACGCGTTGATGGCGCACTCTCCTGGGAGATGGGGGCCTTCTACACGCGTAGAGCCCCTACGGCAGTACGAGATGGACGCGAGTCGGTCGATTCGGGCGAATCGGCTCCGCCGCGAACCGGGTGCGGTACGTCCCGGGGTCGGGATGTGCCGCGGCCCCGCCGGGGCGGGGGGTGGGCTGTCCCGGGGGGCCGGGACGGACCGGCGCCGGGGGTGCCCGGTGCCGGGACTCCCCGGTTCCGGGGGTGCCCGGTGCCGGGACTCCCCGGTTCCGGGGCTGCCCGTGGCCGGGGCTGCCCGTAACCGGGACTGTCCGGTCCCGAGGCTGCCCGGTCCTGGGACTGCCCGATACCAGGACTGCCCATGGCCGGCGCCCCCGGTTCCGGGGCTGCCCGGTGCCGGGTCCCCCGCTGTCGGGGCTGCCCCTGACACGGGTGTGCCGCGCCCGGTGCGAACGGGGTGCGGCTCGTCCCGGGCGGGGAATCGCCGCAGAACGGGGTGCGACTCATCCCGGTCAGAGAATCGCCGCACCCCGTTTCCCGCTCATGTCCGCGTGGTGACTACTTGCTGTTGACCTTGATCTTGCCGCTGGTGATGCCCGCCTCGGCATCCTTCAGCGCCTTCTGCATCGCGTCGTCACCGGAGAACTTCGGGTTGGAGTCGGCCAGGCCGACCTCGCCCGACTTCAGGTCACCGGTGATGACGCCGGTCTCGGGCTTGCCATCCTGGACCGACTTGGCCAGGTTGTACACGGCCGACGCCACATTCTTCGTGGCCGACGTGAGGATGTAGTCCTTGTACGGGGCGAGGGCCTTCTGCGCGTACTGGTCGGAGTCGACACCGATCGCCCAGACCTTCTTCGCGGCGGCGGCCTGGATGACGCCCTGACCGGAGAGGCCGGCCGCGTGGTAGACCACGTCCGCGCCCTTCTCGATCTGCGCCTCGGCGGCCGTCTTGCCCTTGTCGGGGCTGGAGAAGCCGCCCTCGTCGGCGGTCTCGGTCAGGTACTGCGAGACGACCTTGACCTTCTTGTTGGTGTCCGTGACGCCCTGCTTGAAGCCGGCCTCAAACTTGTGGATGAGGGGGACGTCCACGCCGCCCACGAAACCGACCGTGTTCGACTTGGTGGACTTCGCCGCCGCGACACCGGCCAGGTAGGAGGCCTCCTGCTCGCTGAAGACGAGGTCCGCGACGTTGTCCGCCTTGACCGTGGCGTCGTCCACGACACCGAAGGTGGTCTTCGGGTACTTCGCGGCGGCGGCCTTCACGGCGGGCGCGTACGCGAAGCCGATGCCGACGACCGGGTTGTAGCCCTCCTTGGCCAGGGCGACCAGGCGCGCGGTCTTGTCCGCGTCCGTCTCGCCGTCCGTCGGCTCCTGGTCCTCGCCCTTGTAGCCGAACTCCCTCTCGGCCTTCTTCATGCCCTCGTACGCGGCGTCGTTGAAGGACTGGTCACCGCGGCCGCCCACGTCGTACGCGATGGCGATGCCCTTGGACTTGCCGCCGTTCTCCTTGCTTGCGGCGTCGCTGGAGGTGCCGCCACAGGCGGACAGGGAAGCGGCGAGAGCAACGGTCGCAGTACCTGCGAGCGCTATTCGGGAAACCCGGCGCATGGGATGAGCTCCTTGTGTACAAGCACCGACGACGGTCCGGACGGCGCTGGCTTCGCCGCAGATTAACGCGCGTAGAACGCGCATTGAAGACTCTCCGGCAGACCGTTATGCGTCCGTACTGAAAGCGACCTGAATCGATCTTGTACGGACATACGGACGCGCCCCGCCTTCTGGGGGAAGACGGGGCGCGCGCGGGGGGACGGGGCGGTGACTACGGCTTCGACGCGACCGTCACCTTGCCGTCGATGATGTTCTGCTTGGCCTTCTCCACGGCGTCCGCGAGGCCCGGGATCTCCTTGAACTTCGGGTTCGTGTCGGTGATGCCGACGCCGCCCGCCTTCAGGTCGAAGCGGGTCACGCCCGAGAGCGGCTTCTTGTCGTGGACGGATTTGGCCAGCTCGTAGACGGCGCGGCCGACGTCCTTCGTGGCGGAGGTCAGGATGTAGTCCTTGTAGGCCGCCAGCGGCTTCTGGTTGTACTGGTCGGAGTCGACGCCGATCGCCCACACCTTCTTCGCGGCGGCGGCCTGGATGACGCCCTGACCGGAGAGACCCGCCGCGTGGTAGACCACGTCCGCGCCCTTCTCGATCTGCGCCTCGGCGGCCGTCTTGCCCTTGTCCGGGCTGGAGAAGCCACCCTCCTCGGCGGTCTCGGTCAGGTACTGCTTGACGACCTTGACCTTGCTGTTCGTGTCCTTCACGCCCTGGACGTAACCGGCCTCGAATTTGTGGATGAGGGGGACGTCCACGCCGCCGACGAAGCCGACCGTGTTCGACTTGGTCGCCTTCGCGGCGGCGACACCGGCCAGGTAGGAGCCCTGCTCCTCGCTGAAGACCAGGTCGGCGACGTTCTTCGCGTTGATCGTCGAGTCGTCGATGATGCCGAACGTCGTCTTCGGATACTTCGCGGCGGCGGCCTTCACGGCGGGCGCGTACGCGAAGCCGACCCCGATGACCGGGTTGTAGCCCGACTTCGCGAGGGAGCTGAGGCGGGCGATCTTGTCCGCGTCGCTCTCGCCGTCGCTCGGCTCCTGGTCGTCGCTCTTGTAGCCGAACTCCTCGTCCGCCTTCACCATGCCCGAGTACGCGGCGTCGTTGAAGGACTGGTCGCCGCGGCCGCCCACGTCGTAGGAGATCGCCATGCCCAGGTTCTTCTCCTTGGCCTCGTCGCCCGCCTTGTCGGCGCTGGTGCCGCCGCAGGCGGTGGCGGCGAGGGCGAGGCCGGTGACGGCCACCGCGACGTGCGTGAGCCGGGACGTACGAGATCGACGCATGATGGACCGCTCCTTCGTCAACACGCCGCGCGGGGCGCTGAGTTCGGCGGAGCGTAACGCGCGTAGAAGGGGCGTGGAACGGGTTCGGCGCGGCTGTTATCGGATCGTGGCGAGGCCGCTGCGCGGGGCGTGGGTGTGGGGCGCGGGCCCGCCGAGGTCGAGGTCACGGGGCTCCGCCCCGGACCCCGCTCCTCAATCGCCGGAGGGGCTTGATGTGCCGGAGGGGCTTGATCAGGCTTGCTGTGCCGGAGCCGGCGAGGGGCGCGGCCCTCAGAGGTTCGGCTTGTCCAGGAGGACCGCTGCTGTGAAGAGTTCCACTCCCACCCCGATCGCCGACTCGTCCACGTCGAAGTCGCCCTGGTGGAGGTCGCGGGACGTGCGGTCCTGCGGGGGCTTCACGCCGAGGCGGGCCATCGCGCCGGGGACGTGCTCCAGGTACCAGGAGAAGTCCTCGCCGCCGAGGCTCTGCGGGGTGTCCTCGACGGAGGAGAGGCCGCGGCGGGCCGCCATGGCGTCGCGGAGGAGGTCGGTGACCGCCGGGTCGTTGACGACCGGGGGGACGCCGCGGACGTAGTTGACGACCGGCTTGGCTCGGTAGAGGTCGGCGATCTCCTGGACGGCGGCGTGGATCACGTCGGGCGCCTCGCGCCACGCGTCGAGGTCGAGGCAGCGGACGGTGCCGGAAAGCTCGGCGTGCTGCGGGATCACGTTGCACGTGTGGCCGGACTCGATGCGGCCCCAGGTGAGGACGAGGCCCGAGCGGGCGTCCACGCGGCGGGCCACCACGGCGGGCACGTCCGTGGCGACCCTGGCCACCGCCGTGACCAGGTCCGTCGTGAGGTGCGGGCGCGCGGTGTGGCCGCCGGGGCCGTCGAGACTGATGTCGAGGCGGTCGCAGGCGGAGGTGATGGGGCCGTACCGCAGGCCGATCCGGCCGGCGTCGACCTTGGGGTCGCAGTGCACGGCGACGATCTTGCGGACGCCTTCGAGCGCCCCGGACTCGATCGCGTCGGCGGCGCCGCCCGGCAGCACTTCCTCGGCTGGCTGGAAGATCAGCCGCACGGGGTGCGGGAGGCGGCCGAGCCGGTCGAGGTCGGCGAGGACGAGGCCCGCGCCGAGCACGACGGTGGTGTGCACGTCGTGGCCGCAGGCGTGGGCGCGGTCCGGCACGGTGGACCGGTACGCGCAGGTCGCCTTGGTGTCCGGGATCGGCAGCGCGTCGATGTCGGCGCGCAGGGCGAAGAGGCCGTCCTCGCCCTCGTACTCCCCCGTCTCGGTGCCGGTGCCGATGTCGCAGATGAGGCCGGTGCCGCCGTCGAGGACGCGCGGGGTGAGCCCGGCCTTCTCCAGCCTGGCCTTGATCGCGGCGGTGGTGCGGAACTCCTGGTTCCCCAGCTCCGGGTGCATGTGCAGGTCGCGCCGGAATTCGACGAGCTCGGCGCGGAGGGCTTCGGGCAGAGCGCCGGGGAGCGCGCTGCCGGCGTTTTCTTCACCCGGCAGGTCGACCTCGGTCTCTCGGGGCGTCACGTAGTTCACCCTGTGAAGGGTAGGACGACACGAGTGCCGACCGAGCCTCGATCAACAAAACATCAGCCAATTTGGGGTAGAAAACTTGGCCGCGCTGCGCATGTCGATCGCGCGGGGTGGGTATGACGACGTCTTATCCCCCCCGCGTTTCGCACGAGGGGTCATGGGTTCACCAGCGGATGCTCTGCGAGTGCGCGGTGACCGTGACGGTTGTCTGCTCGACCGCCGGACCACCGTCGGATCGCCACCGCTCGATCAGCTCTTCCACGGTCTCCCACAGGGGGTGCGCACCCCCTTCCCGAACGATCCAGCCGCTGCCTTCCGCACGCAGTGCCGTCCATGCGCCGGTTTCCTCGTCGATCACCACGTCTTCGTCGCGGTGGCCGACGCGTAGCTTCAGATGCCGCGCAGCCGGTACGGCGAACTGCGTGATGAGACGGGTCGTCCGGTCGGCCAGCACATCGGCGCCGATGCCGGTCCCGCGCTCACGGCCTGCGGACAGGTCCGGAAGAACGCCCAGCGGGGGCGGCGCGTGGGACCGGGCCGGCATGAAGCTGACGTGACCGTCCAGCACCGGTCCACTGGCGGTTCCGTCCCCGTGAACGGTGAGGCGAACGAGTGCTGAGGCATTGAGGCGGCCTGCGATCACCGTGAGGATCCGGCCGCCCGGCCGGGTCTGCTCGATCCACGACGTGGGCACCGTGTGCACCGCGCAGGTGGCGATGATCCGATCGTAAGGGCCGAGCTCGGCGGCCCCCAGAAGGCCGTCGCCCGTCAGGAGCGTGGGGTACAGGTCGAGACGCCCGAGGGCTTCTCGGGCGCTCTGGGCGACGTCGGCGTCGTACTCGATCGAGGTGACGTTCTCCGAACCGAGGCGACGACAGGCGAGGGCTGTGGAGTACCCGGTACCGGTGCCGATCTCCAGCATCTTCATGCCCGGCTCCACCTCCAGATCCTCGAACATGCGCAGGACAAGGGAGGGCAGCGTGCTGGAACTGGTCGGCTCCCGCATGATCTCGCCGCGGATGTCCGCAGGCCTGACCGTGCCTGCGATCTGCGTGACCAGTGACTCGTCGAGGTAGCAGGCGGGCAGCCACTCGCCGCTGTCCGGGCGGACCGAGGTCCACGCCGTGGGTTCGGTGCCGGGGACTGCTCGGAAGAATCCACCGCGCAGGAACTCGTGCCGGGGTACCGCGGCCGCCGCTTCCTTCCACGGTTCCGTACGCAGGGCTCCCTTGGCCCTGAGGGTCGCGACAAGGTGCTGTAGCAATCGCTGCTCGTTCATGGCGCCCTCTCCAGAAGGTCGGCGAGGGCCGCGCACATCGGCAGGCCGGTCTCGGCATGGTGCGTGTTGACGCGGAGGGTGAGCGACGTGCCCGTCGGCGTCGTGAGCACGCCCTCACGGCTGCCCTCGGAGTTCGAACCACAACAGCTTTCCGTCCCGCCCGTAGGTACTGTCCCGCAGCGGGAAACCGCCCCAACTGTCCGCGTACGCGCGCACGAGCTGGAGACCTCGCCCACTGTCGCTCATCACCTCCGCCGACCGGTTCCAGGGACCTCGGCCGGGCCGCTCCCGAGGGACGGAGAACGGTGCAGGGACGTACGGATCGGTGTCCCACACGCTCACGCGCACGCCGGGTACCGACGAGTCGAGTGCGCAAAGCCGCAGAGCGGCGGGGCCCTGGGTGTGCAGGTAGGCGTTCGTCACCATCTCCGACGTCAACAGCTCCGCCGTGTCTCCGACTTGTGTCAGCCCGTAGGCGATGACGACGGCTCGCACGGTGTGACGGGCGGTCCGTGGGGAGCGGGGATCATGCGGAAGGTGAAGTGTGTGGGACCAGGCTGCGGGGTGCAGGGGCGGGGATACGGTGGGCATGGACGCCTCCTTGCGGGGCGAGGTCGGTCCGCCTTGGCTCGACCACTCCGGCGGTGGCATGCCGCGCATGGCGATGCACAGAGCGCTTCCGGCTTGCGGGACAGCGAGTTGGGCGGGTCGGCTACAACCTAGACTGCAATCCCTGAACGTTTTGCACTTCATAGCAAAGCGTTCAGGGATTGCACCCGTGTGGGTGACCCGTGGACTCGCGTACGAGACGGAGCAGGAACATGGCACCAAGAACCGCCGCATCGGCTCGACGTCTGCGGGTCGGCGTCGAGCTGCGTCGTATGCGGGAGCGCGCCGGCCTGACCGCGGCCGAAGCCGCCCGCAGACTGGGAACGACGAGCGCGCAGATCAGCAACATCGAGGCCAACCGGTTCGGCGTGAGCGCCGAGCGTGTCCGCACACTCGCCCACCTGTACGCCTGCATCGACCAGCCCCTTGTCGAGGCCGTCGCCGACATGGCCGGTGAGCGATGCCGTGGGTGGTGGGAGGAGTATCGCGACATCCTGCCGCCGAGCCTCCTGGACCTGGCGGAGATGGAGTTCCACGCGACAGCTCTACGAGTCGCTCAAGTCATCAACATCCCAGGACTACTGCAGACACCCGAGCACGCGCGTGCCCTGTTCCGTGAAGTCGTCCCCGCCTTGCGCCCGCACGACATCGAACATCGCGTCTCGTACCGCGTGAAGCGTCAGGTCGTTCTCTTCCAGAACCGGCCCGTGCCGTACACCGCACTCGTACATGAAGCCGCTCTGCGGATGCAGTTCGGCGGACGCGAGGTGGCCAAGGCGCAGTTGCACCACCTTGCCGAGGTGAGCGAGGAGTCGAACATCGAAATCCGGGTCATCCCCTTCGACGGTACGTCGTTCCCCACCGCAGGACACGGACTGGACTACGCCCACGGCCCCGTCACGGCCCTGGACACCGCCTCGCTGGACACGGCTCATGGCGCAGAACTGTTCGATGCCGCCGGGAAGTTGGAAACGTACCGGATGGTGCTTGACCGCATGGAAGCCGCGGCTCTCGCCCCGGACGCATCGCGCGACCTGATTCTCCGCATTGCCAAGAACACCTGACGAGAGGTGCCCCTATGCCCCCTACGTTCGAACTCGCCTGGCAGAAATCCAGCTACAGCGAAACAGGTTCTTCCTGCGTTTACATAGCCACCGCTCCGGACGGAACCCTCCGCCTGCGCGAGAGCGACGATCCGGACATCATCTTGGCCACCTCACACGGCCCGCTCCAAGCGCTCATACGCGCGCTCAAGGCCGGAGCCTTCGAGGGCATACAGGCCTGACCCTGATGATGAGTTCCGCGCCCCTGCTCCATCACATCACTGTCGACCATGAGTGAGGGCTTGATGATCGGCGAACTGACCTGGCAGAAATCGGCGTACAGCCAAGAGGCGTCCTCCTGCGTCTACATAGCCACCGCCCCCGACGGCACCCTCCGCCTGCGCGAGAGCGACGTCCCGAACGTCGTCCTGGCCACCTCACACGGCCCGCTTCACGCGCTCATACGCGCGCTCAAGGCCGGCCCCGCCGAGGACGTCCAGGTGTAGAACGCAGCCGCCCGGCATCTCACACCAGCCGCACCCCTTTCGCCGACCCCGCGATCCCCGCCAAGAAGCCCTGCGCGTGGTCGGAGACGCCCTCGGTGAGCCACGTCGGGTCGATCTCGCAGACGGCTACCTTGACGCCCGTGCCTTCCAGGGCGATCGGGAGGGTGTGGACGACCGTCGAGGGGAAGCTCAGGATCGTACGGCCGACAGGGCCGCGGCGGGCGATGAGTTCCAGGGGGAGGTCGGGGCGGACGACCTCCAGGCCGGTCTCGGTGGCGAGGCGGTGGAGTTTGTCGGCGGCCTCGCGGCGGTGGGCGAAGTAGCGGGTGGCGCCGTGGGCGGTGGCGAGGGCGCGGACCGCCTCCAGGTAGCGGTCGAGGTCCACGACCCCCGTCTCGACCAGGGACGTGCCCACCAGGTCCGCGCCCCGTGTCAGGAGGGGCGGGCCGAAGCGGGCCCGGGTCCAGGCGTAGTCGTTCTCCGCGATCTTCACGCCGTCCGGCGCCTCGTCGACCGGCATGGACGTGAAGACCGTTACCTCGCGGCGGCCCGTGCGCGGGGTCAGGCGTCTGCGGGCCGAGGAGGAGACCGGCGCGAAGACCAGGTCGCGGGGGCCGGGGCGGCCGCCCCGGCGGTGCCAGCGCACGAGTCGTTCGCCGCGCGCCAGTTGCGCGACGAACTCCATCGTCGCCGTGCCGTCGTCGACGACGACCAGGTCACGGGCGCGGGTGATCATGAGGAGTAGTTGTACGTAGCGGGAGAACGGGTCGCCGATCACGACGCGCTCGGCCTTGCGCAGGGGCCCCGCGAGGCCGCCGACCGTCTGGAACGGGGCGCCCGCACCGTCGCGCGCCTCCTCCCAGCGCACCGTGTGGCCTTCCGCGCGGGCCAGTTCGGCCATGCGGCGCAGTTGGCCGCGGGTCATGGGGTCGGTGGGCGAGAGGACGACCACGGTCGCCTTCGTCCCGGCGTGGTGCGCCCATTCCAGGACGTTGAGGAGCTGTACCGGGCTCTCGACGAAGCAGAGGGTACTGCTGGACATTGCGGCCCTCCCCGGGGACGCCGAGGCGGTCCGGCGCCGTTCGGGCGCGCCGGACCGCCGGGACGAGTTGAGGATCAGACGCCGACCGGCTCGCCCGCGGCGACGGCGATCTCCGACTCGGCGACGACGCCCGCGACGCGGCGGAGCTTCTTCATCGGGCCGAGCTCGGACTCGTAGACCTTCTTGACGCCGTCACCGAGGGACGCCTCGATGGTGCGGATGTCGCGGACGAGGCGCTGGAGGCCCTGCGGCTCGACGGAGGCGGCCTGGTCGGAGCCCCACATGGCGCGGTCGAGGGTGATGTGGCGCTCGACGAAGGTGGCGCCGAGGGCGACGGCCGCGAGGGTGGTCTGGAGGCCGGTCTCGTGGCCGGAGTAGCCGATCGGGACGTTCGGGTACTCGGCCTGGAGGGTGTTGATCACACGGAGGTTCAGCTCCTCGGCCACCGACGGGTACGTGGAGGTGGCGTGGCACATGAGGATGTTGTCCGAGCCGAGGACCTCGACCGCGTGGCGGATCTGCTTCGGGGTGGACATGCCGGTGGAGAGGATGATCGTGCGGCCCGTGGCGCGCAGGGCGCGGAGCAGCTCGTCGTCGGTGAGGGAGGCGGAGGCGACCTTGTGGGCGGGGACGTCGAACTTCTCCAGGAAGGCGACGGCCTCGGTGTCCCACGGGGAGGCGAACCAGTCGATGCCGCGCTTCTTGCAGTGCTCGTCGATCTGGCGGTACTCGTCCTCGCCGAACTCGACGCGGTGGCGGTAGTCGATGTACGTCATCCGGCCCCAGGGGGTGTCCCGCTCGATGTCCCACTGGTCGCGCGGGGTGCAGATCTCGGGGGTGCGCTTCTGGAACTTCACCGCGTCGCAGCCGGCCTCGGCGGCCACGTCGATCAGCTTGAAGGCGTTGTCGAGGTCGCCGTTGTGGTTGATCCCGATCTCACCGGTGATGTAGACCGGCTGGCCGGGGCCGGCCACGCGCGAGCCGAAGGTGCGGAGGCGGGAGTTGGAGGCAGCAGACATGTGAGGTGCGTTCCTTACTTGGTTTCGAGGGTGTCGAGAGAGGGGCCGAGGATCCAACTGGCGATCTCCCGGATCGCGCCGTCGCCACCGGGGACGGTGGTGACCGCGCGTGCGGCGCCGCGTACGACGTCGTGGGCGCTCGCGACCGCCACGGGCCAGCCGACGAGGCCGAAGCACGGGAGGTCGTTGACGTCGTTGCCGGCGTAGAGCACGCGCTCCGGCGCGATGCCCTGCTCCTCGCACCACTGCTTCAGTGCGAGGTCCTTGCGGTCGATGCCGTGCAGGACCGGGATCTTGAGCTTCCTGGCCCGTGCGGCGACGACCGGGTTCACTTCCGTGGACAGGATCAGCAGGCGCAGGCCGCTCCTGCGGAGGGCCGCGATGCCGAGGCCGTCACCGCGGTGCACGGTGACGAACTCCCGTCCGTCGGAGTCGATCAGCACCTTGTCGTCGGTCTGGGTGCCGTCGAAGTCGAGGACGACCGCGTCGATGTCTTCCAGGGTGGGAAGAGTGCGCTGGTCGAAGAGGGGGGCCAGCGCGCGGGCGCGGGCCAGGTCGTGCGGGTCGTCGATCTCCAGGACCCGCGCGGGGTCGGTGCGCACGAGGTCGGTGCGGCCGAAGAAGCGGTGCTGGTGGCGGCGGAAGCCGGTGGCCTCCATCGCGTAGACGGCGCCGGTCTCCAACAGATCCTGGGGGCGGTCCTGGCGGCGCGGGCGGAAGGACTTGTCGTGGTTGACGCCGTAGCCGCCACCGGTCGCGGGAGCCTCGGTGACCAGGGTGTCCGTGCCGCCGAGCTGGGCCGCGCGGTCCGCCGCGACGGGCTGCGGTTCGTCCGCGGCGTCGCGCCAGACGAAGCCGTGGAAGGGCGCCACGGTCAGCGCGCTGTCCGCGCCGTCCTCGATGATCGCGGCGACGACGCCGTCTATGTCCTCGCGGGCGATGAACGGGCTGGTGCACTGCACGAGCAGGACGACGTCCACGGCCGCGCCGTGCAGCGCCTCGTGCGCGTCCATGGCGTGCAGGACGGCCGCCTCCGAGGTGGCCTTGTCACCCGCGATGGCGGCGGGCCGCGTCACGACCTCGGCACCCGCCTCCCGCGCGGCGGCCGCGATGGCCGCGTCGTCGGTGGAGACCACGACGTCGGTGACCTGCCGGGTGGCGAGGCATTCGCGCACGGCGCGGGCCACCAGGGGCACGCCGCCGACCGGGGCGAGGTTCTTGGCCGGTACGCCCTTGGAGCCGCCGCGGGCGGGGATCACGGCGAGGACGCGGCGGACCGGGGCCGCCTGTCCCGCTTCCGGGTCGGTCATGTGCGGGTCTCCTTCGGGGAACGGTCGGGTGCGCGGGGGCCGGGTCACAGCTCGCCCATCAGGCGGACGCCGGGTCACAGCTCGCCCATCCGGCGGATGACGGGGGCGACGCGCTGGACGCCGTGCCGGTAGGCGCCGCGCGCGGCCCGGCGGACGATCTGGCGGACGGGACCGGGGTCCCGGTCGGCGGCGGGCGCGCCGGGCAGCGGGCTGCCGTCGGGCGCCAGGTGGTGGCGGGCGAGGACGCGCGGCAGATAGCCGGGTGCGGTGGTGCGGTTGTAGTACGGGGCCAGGGGCGGGCGGGCGCTCGCCAGGAGCGCGGCGACCTTGGCGCGCGCCCCGTCGAAGGCGCTCTCGTACGAGCCTCCCCCGGCGGCGACGCCCTGCCGGGCCACCCAGGCGGGGTCGGCCTCGGGCAGTGCGCCGGCGTCGAGCTGGTCCCAGGAGACCAGGCAGCCGGAGCCGGTGAAGTGGTGGTTGCCGAGCGCCTCGCGCACCCCGAGGTCGGTGAGGAGCGCGGTCGGGATGCGCCGGTGCAGCGATTCGAGGGCGGCCGTGGAGCTGACGGTGACGAGCAGGTCCGTACGGTCCAGGACCTCGCCCATGTTCCCGTAGACGAGGCGGAAGTTGGGCGGCGGGTCGAGCCGCTGGGCGAGCTTCTGGTACGGGAGTTCCTCGATGTGCGTGGTGTGCTCGCCGGGCTTGGAGCGCAGCTTGAGCAGCACGTCGCGCTCGGGGTACCGCTTGGCGTGCCGGACCAGGCGGTCGAGGAGGTACATGCGGTCGGCCTGGGTGTCGGGGACGGACGGCTGCGCGGCGAAGACCACCGTGTACGGGTCGTGCGGCTCCTTGTACGGGTCGCCGCCGAGGAACGGCAGCGCGCACTCGGTGACCGAGCCCGCGTCCGCGCCGACCCCTTCGTAGACGGCCCGGAAGCGCTCGGCGTCGTACGCCGAGTTGGCGAGGACCACGTCGGCGCCGTGGCGCAGCAGGAGCCCGTCGGCGAGCTTCTCGTAGACGACGCCGACGTAGCCGGTGACGACGACGGGGCGTTCGGACACTCCGCGCCAGGCGTGGGCGAGCCCGTGCAGCACGGCCTGGACGCCGCCGCCGACGAGGGCGAGGACGACCACGTCGTACGCGCCGGATCCGTCGCCCCGCACGGAGCGCTCCATCTCCCGCAGGAACTCGACCGCGGTGACCTCGCGCAGCCGGTCGGCGCGGACGCCGACCTCGGTGAGCTGGCGGGGGGTGGGGGTGGCCCGGCCCCGCAGGAGGAACCCGTCGAGGGTCACGTGGTCGGGGGCGAGCCGGGACGCGGTGAGCGCGCCCCATTTCCATCGGGTGTCGGAGTCCGCGAGCACGGCGATCCGCCGCGGCCCGGGTTGCTCGGGGGTACTTGCTGGCACGTCGAAGAAGTTAGGAAGCCATTTCGATGCGCGGCCCAACCCGAGCGCAACAAACGGTTAACAGCATGCCGACGAATGGCGAATCACCTCAGGATTCACGCCGGACGAGGGCTGGTTCATGGTCCCGCCACGCGTCGTTCACCCGACAGCAAGTTCCCGGTCAAGACGAATGCCGGGCCGCCGCCTAACGTCACGGTCGTGGTCAAGCTCTCCGTCATCGTGCCGTTCTACAACGTGCAGCAATACGCGCCCGACACTCTGCGAAGTCTCCGTGCGAACGCGCGGGACGATTTCGAATTCATTCTCGTCGACGACTGTTCCAAGGACGAGACGCCGGACATCCTCGCGCGCGCCGAGCGCGAGGTGCCCGGCGCGGTCGTCGTGCGCCACGAGCGGAACGGGGGACTCGCCACGGCGCGCAACACCGGCCTGGACGCGGCGCGCGGCGAGTACCTCACGTTCCTGGACGGCGACGACTGGCTCGCGCCGGGGTACTACCCGAAGCTGCTGTCCGCGATCGAGGCCCTGGGCTGCGACTTCGTGCGCACGGACCATGTGCAGTGCACGGCGCGGGCCCGCTCGGTGCACCGGGTGCCGCACGGCCGGCGCGACGTCGTCCTCGATCCGCGCGAGGCGATCCTGCCCGCGGACCGCTCGACGTCCGTCGACTACGCGTACGCGTGGGCCGGCATGTACCACCGGCGCCTCGCGGACCAGGGGCTCCTGCACTTCACGGACGGGCTGCGCACGGCGGAGGACCGGCCGTGGATCTGGCGGCTGCACCGCGAGGCGAAATCCTTCGCGGCGGTGAGCACGCTGGGCGTGTTCTACCGGCGCGGCGTCGCCTCTTCGCTCACGCAGATCGGTGACGTGCGCCAGCTCGATTTCATTCGCGCATTCGACCAGGTCATACGGGACACCGCCGCGGACAAGGATGCCGACCGGCTTCTCCCGAAGGCCGTACGCACGTATTGCGCCATCATTTCCCACCACTTGGGATCCATCGAAAGGTTCGAACCGCCCGTGGCGCGCAAATTGAAGACCCTCAGCGCGGCGGCGCTCAAGCGCATGCCGCAGCGGGTGCTCGACGAGGCGCTCGACTCGATGGACGTCGAGCGGGCCACGCGCCTTCGCCGGCTGCGCCGCCGTCCGGTCAGCGCGGAGGCCGCGGCATGACGACGCGTATCTTCCTCGCCTCGACCCTGTACGGCACCGCGACGCTCGCCGCCGCGCTCGACGCGGGCCTGTTCGCGCCCGCGGACCGCACGATCCTGCTGGTCGCCAACAACGCGGCGACGCCCGAGACGACCCCGGCCGTCGACGAGATGCCCGGCTTCGAGCGGCTGCGCGGCCGCTTCGACGACGTCCTGTCCTGGAACGAGACGATCTTCCCGTTCCACCCGGGCGGCTGGTCGCCGCGCGCCGACGACCTCCTCCTGTGGGAGCGGCATCTGCGGCTGCTGTGGCGGCTCGGTGACGACGACGTCGAACTGGCCGTGGAGTCCATCCAGGTCAACCCGGCGATGGCGATCGCCCGCATCTTCACGGGCGCGCCCGTCGACGTGTACGCGGACGGCCTGATGAGCTACGGCCCGACCCGCAGCAAGCTGGACCCGCTGGTCGGCACGCGCGTGCGCCGCCTCCTCCACCTCGATCTGGTCCCGGGCCTGACGCCGCTGCTGCTCACGGAGTTCGGCGTCGCGCCGGAGGTCGTACCGACGGAGATCTTCGTCAAGGTCCTCACGGAGCTGGGCGACACGGCGGGCGCGCTGCCCACGGTGGACGGCGAACCCGCCCTCGTCCTCGGCCAGTACCTTTCCGCGCTCGACATCCTCACCGCCGAGGAGGAAGAGGACCTGCACGTCACGATGGTGCGCGGCGCCTTCGCGCTCGGGCACCGGCGCATCGTGTTCAAGCCGCACCCCACGGCCCCGGCCCGCTGGTCGCGCGTCCTGGAGAAGGAGGCGGAGCGGCTCGGCGTCGAGCTGACCGTGCTGGACAAGCCGGTCCTCGCCGAGGTCCTCTACCAGCGGATGCGCCCGGCTCTCGTCGTCGGCTGCTTCTCCACGGCGCTGCTCACCGCGTCCACCCTGTACGGGATCCCGGTCGCGCGGGTCGGCACGGCGCGCCTCCTCGACCGGCTCACCCCGTACCAGAACAGCAACCGGGTCCCCGTCACGATCGTCGACGCGCTGCTTCCCGAGCTGACGGACACCGCCCGCGTCGAGTCCCAGGAGCCGGGCCTGTCCGTCGCCGAACTGACCGACCTGCTGCGAGCGGTTGGCTTCGCGATGCAGGCCAAGATCTACCCGGGTCTGCGCCCGGCCGCCGAGCGGTACCTGTCGACGCGCCTGGACGAGCACACCTGGCGGTACTTCAAGCGCCGCCGTCTGACCTCCCTCGCCCTGCCCGGCGCGGTCCCGACGCAGCTCGCGTTCATCCCGCGCAACGCGGCGGTGCGCAAGGTCGCCAAACGGGCCCGCTCCATCAAGCGAGCCGCACTCGGATGACCGTCATAGAACCCGGCGCGCTCCCCCAGCCCGTCGCCCCGGACCCCTCGGCCGCCACCCCACCGCCGCCGAAGAAGCGCGCCGCGCCGCGCCTGTACGCCCTCGACGGGCTGCGTCTCGTCGCCGCGCTCATGGTGGCCGCCTACCACTACGGCGGGCGTGACGGCGAGGTGTCCCACGCCTGGGGCACGTCGGCGCGGGTGCAGTTCCCCTCGCTGCACAACTGGTTCGCGTACGGCTGTCTCGGTGTGCAGATCTTCTTCGTCATCAGCGGGTTCGTGATCTGCATGAGCGGCTGGGGGCGGCCCCTGCGCTCGTTCTTCGCCTCGCGCGCGTCCCGCCTCCTGCCGTCCTACTGGGTGGCGATCGTCCTGGTCACCGCCGTCTTCGCGCTGCCCATGGTGGTCTACAAGGCGGTCTCGCCGAGCGACGCCCTGGTCAACCTGACCATGCTTCAGCAGCCGCTCGGCGCGGACCGGGTGCTCGGTGTGTGCTGGACCCTCTGGGCGGAGCTGCGGTTCTACGCCCTGTTCGCCCTGTGCGTCGTCCTGCCGGGCGCGACCCGCCACCGCGTCGTGCTGTTCTGCGCGGTGTGGACGCTGGCCGCCGCGTTCGCCCAGGCGGCGGACGAACCCCTGCTGACCCTGGTCCTCATGCCGGAGTACGCGCCGTTCTTCATCGGTGGCATCGGCCTCTACCTGGTCCACCGCGACCGGCGCGACATGACGGCGTGGGGCATCGTCGCGGTCGGCTGGCTGATCGGGCAGCACTACGCCGTGGACCGGCTGTGGCACCCGCCGAACCCGGAGTTCTTCTCCAACCGCTCCGCGCCCGGGATCATCGCCGTGGTCACCCTCGGCTTCGCCGTCGTCACCGTGATCGCGCTCGGCTGGACGTCCTGGGCGAACTGGCGCTGGCTCTCCGTCGCGGGCGCGCTGACCTACCCCTTCTACCTGGTCCACGAGCACCTGGGCTGGGTGGTGATCGAGGCCCTGCACCGGCACGCGGGCGTCCCGTCCTGGGCGACGTTCCTGGCGACGATCGGCGCGATGCTCACGCTCGCGTGGCTGCTCAACCGGTACGTGGAGGAGTGGGCGACGCCTTTGCTGCGCCGGGTGCTCAACCGGCGCCCCGGCCAGGCCCCGTCCGGCGCGCCCGCCCCGTCCGCCGCGCCTCAGCGCACCCCGTAGCGCGCCTCTATCCCCGCCACGATCAGCCGCAAGCCCTCCTCGAACCGCTCGTCGTACGCCGTGAAGAGATGCCGTCCCGCGGCAGCGGCGAGCGGGTAGTCGGCCAGGAGCTCCGCCCGCGCGTCGACGTCGACCGCGGGCTCTTCCTGCTTCGCGTGCGGCACCATGCCCTGTTCCTCGGTGACGAAGCCGAGCGTGTACATGAACATCGTGGAGCTGGCCCAGGCCGCCTGGTCGGGCTCGAACCCGGCGCCCGTCAGGAACCGCAGCGTCGCCTCCAGCTCCGGGCCGTGGTCGGCCCCCGTGAACCGCGAACCGCTGAAGACTCTCGCGCCGTCGCGGTAGCGCAGCAGCGTGGCGCGCAGCCGCCTGTTGGCGTCGACGAGCCATTCCTGCCAGGTGCCGGCGGGCTCGTACGTGATCTCCGGCCCGGCTTCTCCCCCGGCCCCTCCCCCGGTCCTCCGTCCGGCCTCCGTCATCTGCCGGAACATCACGGTCGCCATCTCGTCGAGCAGCGCCTGCTTGTTCTTGAAGTGCCAGTACAGGGCGGGCGCCTGCACGTTCAGCTCCTTGGCGATGGCGCGCAGCGTCAGACCCTCCAGACCCACGTCGTTCAGCAGGTCGAGGGCGGTGTCCGCGACGTAGCTCTTGTCGAGCTTGACCTTCTGCTGTCGCTCTTCGGGGGTCTTCCGCTCAGCCATGCTTGACAGTTTAACGCCGTTAAGGCCATGCTCGGGAACGAGTAGACTTAACGGCGTTAAGGAGCATGTCATGGTGGCGAACACGGATGTCCTGATCGTGGGGGCGGGCCCGACGGGCCTGGTCCTGGCGGTGGATCTGGCGCGGCGCGGAGTGCGGGCGACGCTGGTGGAGCGGGCGCCGAGCCTGTTCCCCGGCTCGCGCGGCAAGGGCCTCCAGCCGCGCACGCAGGAGGTGCTGTACGACCTCGGGGTGCTGGACGCGATCCGCGCGGCGGGGACGGAGTACCCGAGGGTGCTGATCAAGGAGGGGGACGAACCGGCCCAGGAATGGGACATGGTCAAGCGCACCGAGCCGACGGAGCGGGCACCGTTCACGGACGCGTGGCTGATCCCGCAGTCCCGTACGCAGGAGGTGCTGTACGCGCACCTGCGCGGCCTGGGCGGCGAGGTCCGCTTCGGCACCGGGCTCACCGGTCTTGAGCAGGACGCCGAGGGCGTGACCGCGCGGTTCGAGGACGGTGCGGCGGTGCGCGCCCGGTACCTGGTGGCGGCGGACGGCGGCCGTTCGACGGTGCGCAAGGCGCTCGGCATCGCGATGACGGGCGAGACGGTCGACCCGAAGCCGATGCTGGTGGCGGACGTGCGGATCACGGCGGACGCGCCCGTCCCCGACACGCACTGGCACATGTGGCCGAAGGCGCCGGGGGGCGGCGTGGCCTTCTGCCCGCTCCCGCCGGACGACGGCGAGGGCCGCCTCTTCCAGTTGGCGGCGCAGTTCGCGGACGAGTCGGCGGTCCCCGACACGTCGGCGGCCGGGGTCGCCGCCCTCCTCACGAGCCGTACGCCGCTGCGCGAGGAGCACATCGTCGAGGTGGCCTGGGCCTCGGACTTCCGGGCGCGCGCGGCCCTCGCGGACCGCTTCCGCGCGGGCCGGGTCTTCCTGGCGGGCGACGCGGCGCACGTCCACTCCCCCGCGGGCGGACAGGGCCTGAACACGAGCGTGCAGGACGCCTACAACCTGGGATGGAAGCTGGCGGCCGTGCTGTCCGGCGCCCCCGAGTGGCTCCTCGACACCTACGAGGAGGAGCGGATGCCCGTCGCGGCGGACATCCTCGGCCTGAGCACCCGCATCCACCGCGCGGGCGCGGGCGGCAGGCCGGTGCGGCGCGGTGAGGAGGTGCAGCAACTGGGCATCGGCTACCGCGAGTCGAAGCTCAGCCGCGAGACCCGCGCGGACGTCCCGGACGACGCCCTGCGCGCCGGGGACCGCGCCCCGGACGGCCGCCGCGGCGGTGTCCGGCTGTTCGACGCGTTCCGGGGGCCGCACTGGACCCTGCTCGCGGTCGGGGACGTCCCCGCACCGCCGTCCCTGGAGGGCACGTCCATACGCACGGCACGCGTCCCGGCGTACGAGGCGTACGGCACGGGCGTGTTCCTGGTGCGCCCGGACGGCTACGTGGGGTGGGCCGGGGAGTCGGCGCGGGGCGTGGAGGCGTACCTGGAGGAGGTCGGGGCCGGCCTCGGGCGGTGAGGCCGGGCGGCTACACCCCGGCCAGGGACAGCTTCACGGCGAAGCCCAGGAACAGCACCCCGGCCGCCGAGGTCGCGCCCGCCGAGAGGCGCTTGCGGCGGCGGAAGGCGGCCGACAGCCTCGTGCCGCCGAAGATCAGCGCCGAGAGGTACAGCACGCTGGCGAGCTGCGCGAAGGCGCCGAGCACCACGAAGGAGACGGCCGGATAGGCGTAGGAGGGGTCGACGAACTGCACGAAGAACGCGATGAAGAACAGGATCGCCTTCGGATTGAGCAGGCTGATCACGAAGGCCCGGCGGAAGGGCCGCTCCTGCGGCGCCGGGACCTCGGCGAGACCGGCCTCGGCGGCGGCGATCCGCTCGCGCCGGGTCCGCCACATCGCCCACGCGGCCCGCATCATGCCGATCGCCAGCCAGGTCAGATAACCGGCGCCCGCGTACTTCACGATCCCGAACAGCACCGCGTTGGCCTGGAGGAGGGAGGCGACACCGGCGGCGGAGAGGGTCATCAGGACCGTGTCCCCGCACCAGACACCGACGGCCGCGCGGTAACCGGCGCGGACGCCGCGACGGGCGGCGACGGAGAGCACGTACAGCGAGTTCGGCCCCGGGAGGAGGACGATGAGGGCGGTACCCGCGAGATAGGTCGGAAGATCGATGACACCCAGCATGAGCGGAGTGTCGCACAGCGGTACGACACTCCGTCCACGCGTTCCATCTGCCGGAATCCGGCCCTGTCGGCCGCGCGAGTGCTGGTCAGAACCGTTCGGAGGGGGTGTAGGTGCCCCACACCTCGCGCAGGGCGTTGCTGACCTCGCCGACGGTGGCGCGGGCGCGGAGGGCGTCCTTCATCGGGTACAGGACGTTGTCGTCGCCCTTCGCCGCCGCCTTCAGGGCGTCGAGGGCCGCGTCGACGGCGGACTGGTCGCGCTCGGCCCGCAGCTTCGCCAGCCGCTCGGCCTGTCGCGCCTCGATGGCCGGATCGACGCGGAGCGGCTCGTACGGCTCCTCCTCGTCGAGCTGGTAGCGGTTGACGCCGACCACGACCCGCTCCCCGGCGTCGGTCTCCTGGGCGATGCGGTAGGCGTTGCGTTCGATCTCCGCCTTCTGGAAGCCGTGCTCGATGGCGGCGACCGCTCCGCCCAGCTCCTCGACCCTGCCCATCAGGTCCAGGATCGCGGCCTCGAGGTCGTCGGTCATCTTCTCCACCACGTACGAGCCCGCGAACGGATCGACGGTGGCGGTCACGTCCGTCTCGTAGGCGAGGACCTGCTGGGTGCGCAGTGCCAGGCGGGCGGACTTGTCGGTGGGCAGGGCGATCGCCTCGTCGAAGGAGTTGGTGTGCAGCGACTGGGTGCCGCCAAGGACCGCCGCGAGACCCTGCACGGCGACGCGGACCAGATTGACCTCCGGCTGCTGCGCGGTGAGCTGCACCCCGGCCGTCTGCGTGTGGAAGCGCAGCATCAGCGACTTCGGGTTCGTCGCGCCGAACTCTTCGCGCATCACCCTCGCCCAGATCCGGCGCGCGGCACGGAACTTGGCCACCTCCTCCAGGAGGGTGGTGCGGGCGACGAAGAAGAACGACAGACGGGGGGCGAAGTCGTCGACGTCCATCCCGGCGGCGAGGGCGGTGCGCACGTACTGGACGCCGTCGGCCAGGGTGAAGGCGATCTCCTGCGCGGGCGAGGCACCGGCCTCGGCCATGTGGTACCCGGAGATGGAGATGGTGTTCCAGCGCGGGATCTCCGCCTTGCAGTACTGGAAGATGTCCGCGATCAGCCGCAGCGAGGGCTTGGGCGGGAAGATGTAGGTGCCGCGGGCGATGTACTCCTTGAGCACGTCGTTCTGGATCGTGCCGGTCAGTTTCTCCGCCGCCACCCCCTGCTCCTCCGCGACGAGTTGGTAGAGCAGGAGCAGCAGCGCCGCCGGGGCGTTGATCGTCATCGACGTGGACACCTTGTCCAGCGGGATCCCGTCGAACAGCACCCGCATGTCGTCGATCGAGTCGATCGCCACGCCGACCTTGCCGACCTCGCCCGAGGCAATCGGCGCGTCCGAGTCGTGGCCCATCTGGGTGGGCAGGTCGAAGGCGACGGACAGCCCCGTGGTGCCGTTGGCGATCAACTGCTTGTAGCGGGCGTTGGACTCCCCGGCGGTGCCGAACCCCGCGTACTGGCGCATCGTCCACGGCCGGCCGGTGTACATCGAGGGGTACACCCCGCGCGTGAACGGGAACGCGCCCGGCTCGCCCAACTGGCGCTCCGGGTCCCAGCCCGCCAGAGCCGACGGGCCGTACACCGGCTCGATGGGCAGTCCCGACTCGGATTCGCGCGCCATGGTTGTGCCTCCAGCGATCTGCCGACGGTTGGTGCTCGGTGGAGCGGCGCGGGCGGGCCTGGCGCACCCGCGTGCCACCTGCCGGTACCGCCGCCTCCTGCGACGGACTGTAGCGGCGGGCGTGCGGTCGGTGGAGAGGCCCACGCTGGGAGCTTGCTCACAGGCGGGTATATCGGATCGGCCCTCCGGAGCGATTCGGCTTGCCCGGCACTGTTCGCGATCGGCGCGGCGCGGGCAGCATCTGATGTGACGACAGGGATCGGCGCGGCAGGCGGGGGACGTCATGCGTACAGCGGTCATACGAAGGACGCTCGCCGGGCTCGGGGTGCTCGCCCTGGCGTGCGGATGCAAGGTCCAGACGGTCGGGGCGGGCGGGCCCGGACAGTCGGGGGCGGCGCCCGTCGGCCCGTCGGCGTCCGCCGCCGCGTCGGCGGCGCCCCCTTCACCCGCTCACGTCAGTCCGTCGAGCCCCAGGGACGACAAACCGTCCACCCCTGCCGCCGCGCCCCCGCGACCACCCGCGACCACGGCCCCGCCGCCCCGGACCCTGTACGCCCCGGGCAGCCGTGGCACGCAGGTGCGCGAGTTGCAGGCGCGGCTGCGACAGATCGCGTGGCTCTTCGACGGGCCGACCGGCACGTACGACGCCCCCACGGCGAAGGCCGTCGGCGGCTTCCAGCTCAAGCGGGGGCTGCCGAGCACCGGCATCACCGACACCGTCACCTGGCAGCGCCTGGTGGCGATGACGCACGAGCCGACCCGCGACGAGCTGTACGCGGCGGGCGGGCAGCCCGCCGCGAAGCCGGACCCGCGCTGCATGACCGGGCGCGCGCTCTGCATCAGCAAGAAGAGCCGGACGGTGTCATGGATCGTGGACGGCAAGCGGCTGCTGACGACCGACGTCCGGTTCGGCTCGCAGTACACGCCCACCCGCGAAGGCGTCTTCCACGTGTTCTGGAAGTCCCGGCACCACGTCTCGACGATCTACCACACGCCGATGCCCTACGCGATGTTCTTCAGCGGCGGCCAGGCGGTGCACTACTCGTCGGACTTCGCGGCCCGCGGCTACAACGGCGCCTCGCACGGCTGCGTGAACGTACGGGACAAAGCGAAGATCGCCAGTCTGTTCGCGCAGGTGCGCACCGGCGACAAGGTCGTCATCTACTGGTGAGGCCGGACGTCGGGGGCGTGGGTGGGACCGGGGGAACGTGTCCCACCCACGCCGGTGGCACTGAGCCGCAGGTACGGGGGGAACCCCGGCTCGTGCACTGCCGATGACCAGTCGGCATTCAGTACTGCGTGCACGGCCCCGAAAACGTCACACCTTGCGGGCAACTATTTTTCGCGGCCCGGATTCCCGCAGGTCAGAGTGGTTCTCCCGGTATGTTTTCCGGCCGCGGTCGCGTCCGTCGCCCCGGCCGTGGTGGTGGTCGCCGCGGTGGCCTCCGCCCCCGCCCCGGTGGTGGCCGGGGCGTGGTTCGGAGTCCTGGTCGTCGTCCTCGTCGTGGTCCTGGCCGCCGCCGTGCGGGTGGGAGCCGGTCACTCCGGACGAGCCGCCGGGGCCCGCCGAACCCTTCGAGCCACCCGAGCCCTTCGAGCCGCCCGATCCCTTCGAGCCGCCCGAGCCCTTCGAGCCGCCCGATCCCTTGGAGCCCTTCGTCGTGCTCGACCCCTTGTCGGGCCCGTCCTGTCCCTCGGAGTCACCGGAGCCGCCGGAGTCGCGCGCATCGGCGGACGGGTCGAGCACGCGGGCGCAGAACCGGCCGAGGTCCGCGGCGGTCCGGCCGTACTTCCGCGCGGAGCCGCGCAGGCGCCGCTGCTCGTCGGCGCCGAGGTCACCGGCCCGGTAGCGGCGGCACGCCTCGGTCACACGGCGCTGGAGCTGACCGGACATCCTGCCGTCGTCACCGCCGTTGCCCCTGCCCTTCCCCTTGCCCTTGTCCGTGTCGGAGGCGGGGCTGCCGGGCACGTCCTTGTTCTCGGGGTTCTCGGTGCCCTCACCACCGCTCCCCGCACCGCGCGACGCGCCCGGGCCCGGGGTCGTCGAGCCGTCGGGCAGGACCTCGCCCTTGTCCTTGCCGGGCTGCGAGGGTGAGACCAGCGGCTGTTCGCCGGGGTTCGTCACGCCGCCCGACACGGAGGAGGCGGGCGCCGGGTCACCGCCGCCGCCGAACGGGGACGGCAGCACCCCGGTCCCCGCGGCGACGGCGACCCCGCCCACCATGCAGGCGGCCAGCGCGGCGGCGAGACCGAGCCGCACCGGGCGCGCCCAGCGCGGTCCCGCCGGAGCCTCGCGCGCGGCGCTGTCCACGGCGGAGACGGCACGGGCCTCCCGGAACGCCTTCAACGCGGCGTCCTCGCCGGGGAGTTCGCCGTCGGGCCCGGCGGGGAGCACGGTCAGCGCGTCGATCGTGGCACGCAGCCGCGCGGCCCTTCGTACGTCGTCCTCGGTGGCGGCCTCCAAGGGCTCCCCGCGCAGCAGGCGCTCCGCCGCGTCGCGGTCCAGCCACTTGTCGTGCTCATCGGCCATCACATGTCCTTCTGCGTCCGTGTACGCGATTGCGTCACACCAGCAGACGTCACCGTACGGGTACTCGGCTCCCTCTGATGCGGGACGGATTCGAGGGAACCGGAGGGCTTCTGCTCCGCGCCGAGCAGTTCGGCGAGCCGCTTGAGGCCGCGGTGGGCGGCGGTGCGGACGGCTCCCGGCCGCTTGCCGAGGGTCTGCGCGGCGCTCTTCGCGTCGAGGCCGACGACGACGCGGAGCACCACGGCCTCGGCCTGGTCCTGGGGAAGCTGGGCTATGAGGTGCATGGCGGTGCCGGTGGCGAGGGACTCGAGCGCCTCGTCGGCGGTGTCGGAGAGCGCGGGCCTGCCGGTGAGCTCGCTCTCGTCGCCGCCGATGGCGGGCCTGCGCCCGCGCATCCGTATGTGGTCGAGGGCGCGGTTGCGGGCGATGCGGGCGGCCCAGCCGCGGAACCGGTCGGCGTCGCCCTCGAAGCGGGTGAGGTCGCGGGCGATCTGCAACCACGCCTCGGAGGCCACGTCCTCGGCGTCCGGGTCGCCGACCAGCGTGCGTATGTACCCGAGCAGCCGAGGGTGCACGGCGCGGTACACAGTCCGGAACGCGGTCTCGTCCCCGTCCTGCGCCGCAAGCACCGCGGCGGTCAGCTCCGCGTCGTCCCCCAGCACTTCCAGTCCCTGCCTGCCCCGGTGGTGAAGCCCCGTGCCCCGTGTGACGGTGTGCGCTCCCGGCGCGAATCAGCACGCTACGGCCTGAAACGCCCCGGCGTCCATGTTTGTACAAAACGCAACCAACGTGTGACGCAGCGGGGTGTGACACAAAACGCATCCGCGGCGCTGAAGGAAGTACGGGCCGCTAGCGACCCG
Organism: Streptomyces sp. NPDC046939; assembly: GCF_040644575.1. Classification (NCBI taxonomy): domain Bacteria; kingdom Bacillati; phylum Actinomycetota; class Actinomycetes; order Kitasatosporales; family Streptomycetaceae; genus Streptomyces; species Streptomyces sp. NPDC046939. The sequence continues at coordinate 126,650 of NZ_JBEYWV010000016.1, read as the reverse complement.
TACCGCGCGGCGGCCGGGGTCTCTCCTGTGGGGGGTGGCGACCCCGGTCGTCCCGTTTCCGGGCCGCCCCGCGCCGCTGCCCGGCCTACGGCTTCCCGTGCGTCTCGCCGGGCCCGGCCGCGGTGGCCGGGGTGGCGCATCCGGCGGCGGCCCGCTCCGAGCGGTCGCGCCCGCGCCCGGCCTCGTAGGACTTGCACCGGGCTTCCTGATCCCCGGCCTGGCCGGGACGTGTGGAGACCCCGGTTGCGGGCGTCTTCTTCGTCTGTCCGGGCGGTACGTGGCCCGGTGTCGCCGAAGCCGCCGGGGTCGCCGAAGCCGGGGCTGTGGGCGTGGGCGTGGGCGTCGGTTCCGGCCGGGCCGACGCTTCCGGGTGCGCGCCGCGCCGCGCCGACTCCTCCGCCGACTCCTCCGCCGGGGATGCGGTCGCGGTCCGGCTGGGCCGCGTGGAGGGTTCCGGATCGTCCGGCGAGGACACCGTCCCGATGCCCGCCACGGCGACCCCGCCCACCGCGGCGCTCGCAAGGAGCGCCCCGAGGGCCGTGCGCAGGGACCGGCCCGTCCGGCGGCGCGGACGCCAGTCGTCGCGCGGCCGGGGCCGGGCATCGAGCGCGCCGGCGTCGCGCGCGGCGCGGAACGCGGTCAGCGCCGCCTCCTCCGCCTCCGCGTCGGGTGGCCCGGCGCGGACGACGGCCGCGGCGAGCGCGGCGCCGACGGCGTCCGGCGGTACGGCTCTCCCGGTCATCTCGCCGCTCCTTCCGCGCCGGGCTCGTCGTCCGTCCCGCCGAGCCGCCGCGCGAGCCGCTTCAGCCCCCGGTACGCCGCCGTGCGCACCGTGCCGGGGCGTTTACTGAGGACGCGTGCGGCGGCGGGCCCGTCGAGGCCGACGACGACGCGGAGCAGCACCGCCTCGCGCTGATCGCGGGGGAGTTCGCCGATGAGGGCGAGGGCGCGTTCCGTGGACAGGGTCTCCAGCGCCTGCTCGGCGGTGTTGTGGGCGGCGGGCAGGTCGAGGACGTCCTGTTCCAGGGCGGTCGTGCGCGGGCGCACCTTCTGGCGGCGCAGCAGGTCCAGGGCGCGGTGGCGGGCGATGGTCGCGGTCCAGCCGCGGAAGCCCGCGCCGTCGCCCCGGAAGCGGCCCAGGTCGCGGGCTATCTCCAGCCAGGCGTCGGCGGCGACGTCCTCCGCCTCGTGGCCGACGAGCCCGCGCAGGTAGCCGAGGAGTCCGGGCTGCACCAGGCGGTAGGCGACGGCGAACGCGGCCTCGTCGCCCTCCTGGGCCCGTGCCACGGCCGCGCCCAGCTCGTCGTCGCGCGCGTGCGGACGACGGGGCTCCGCTCCCTGGCCCAACCGCTTCCCTCTTCGTGCGACGACGACGTGCCGGGCTTGTGCGCCCGTGGACGCGCCCCACGTCGATCAGCGCCCTCGCCCACGGAAACGTCACAGGGCGGGCGGGCCCCGCGCTCAGACCTCGAACAGGGTGCCCTCGCCCGCCGGGGGCACCACGACCCGCGCCGGGTCGGGGCGGTCGACCTGGAAGGGCTTGTCATAGTCGGTGAAGGTGACGGCGATCCGCATGTCGCCGGAGGTGCCGCTGACCGAGCGCAGGTACGCGTCCCCGTCCGCGACGACGTACGCGGTGGCGTTGCCGGCACCGCTGTCCCCGGGCGGCCGGAGCGGGACGAGGCGTTCCCCGTCGCGGCGCACGACGGGCAGGGCGCGGGTGCCCGCGGCGTGCCCGGCCATCCGGGCGGCGAGGATCCTGCCGACGCCGCACTGCAGGCCGATGGCCCGCGCCCCCTTCGGACCCGTCGGCACCTTCACGTACTTGCCGCGGGCCAGGGCGGTGAGCGTCCGCGCGCGGGCGCCAAGCTCCGGGCCGAGGGCCTCGGCCTTCTCCTCCATCTGGTCGAGGGAGGCGTCGGAGTACTTCAGGTACGCCTCGTCCTGGCCGTCGCCCTCGCCGTCCCCGTCGGTGTCCGCGCCGCCCTTGAGGAAGACGAGGTCGGCGACGACGCCCTCCCCGCTGTCGACGGTCCCGGAGCAGTTGCCGTGGTGGTCGAGGCCCAGGTCCGTCCGTACGTGCCTGGCGCCCTGCTTGACGTCCGCCGCCATCCGCACGGAGTAGGCGTCACGCAGCCTGACACCGGCCTGCCGCAACAGCCGCTCCCCGCGCGCCTGCCCGGCCGGTTCGGGCGCGGTGTCGTCCACGGCCGCGGGCGGCGCGACGAGCGCGCGCACCTCCGCGGCCGGTTCGACGGGCCGGAACGCGGCGCCCCCGGCGGCGAGCGCGACGACGAACACCCCCACGACCACTGTCCGGTTGACGGGTCGTCTCTCGCCCTCACGCATGTGGTGCATCCCCAAGTCCGTTCACTGTCCCCCCACTTCTTCATCGGCGCTCAGTGCGCCACCCCGAGCCGGTCCAGGAACCGGAAGAAGAGTTCCTCCGCCGACGGCTGTGCCGCCGCGCGCAACACGTCGGCCAGTGGCTGCGGCTCCACGGCGCGTCCGCATCCGGCCGCCCAGGCGACGGCGCGCCCCGCCGCGTCGTCCGGCGGCAGGAAGTAGTCCTCCAGGGCGCGCTCGTCGCCGCCGAGGAAGCCGGTCATCGCGGCGCGCCCCAGACACGCCGTCCACGTGCCGTCGTCCGGCGCCGCCGCCTCGACGACGGCACAGCGGCTGTCGACCACGTACGCGAAGAGAGCGGGCGCCCGCGTCTCCGCGGCGAGGACGTTCATGCTGCCGACGTCGGGCGTCCGGTCGCCGGTGGAGCCGGGGCACTCCCAGATCTGCCAATCGCCGGGCCGCTCCTCAAGGAGCGTGAGCTCGTCCGCGACCCCGGCCAGCGCGCGCAGCTCCTTCAGCGGCCGCTCACTCCTCGCCACCACGTAATAGCCCCAGTAGCCCATCTCCTGCCCCCGTTCGTGCTCCCCTGTGGACCTCGGGCGAATAGACCACAGCGGTACGGCGCCCCGCCACCCGGCGCGTCGTCTACGCGGGCGCCGTGACCTGCGGTGAGCCGGCCGTCACCCTGCGGTTCTGCAGGCGGGTCAGCGACCGGACGAACCAGATCGCGGCCGCCGCGCTGACGATGTCGAGCACGTCACCGGCGATCACCCAGGCCGTCGCCGACTCGATCTCGGGGAGGCTCTCGGCCTTGTCGTACTCCCGGCCGACGAACCGTCCGAAGAGCTGGTTGAAGATCCAGAGGTACCACCAGGCCTCGATCACGCCGGACCGTGCCCGCCCGCGGGTCAGTTCGAGCCCGCCGTCGCTCGCGTGCCAGGTGTCGAGCGCGATCCGGCGCGGGAACCAGAACGCCACGACCGGCACGAAGAAGCCGAAGATCGCCCACGGGCGGGCCTTGCTCTGCCCGTGCGGCGCGAAGACCTCCGCGTTGTCGCGCACGCGCAGGAACCAGGCGATGAAGCCGATCGCGGTGACCACCAGCGCGCCGCCCTGCGCCAGTTGCAGGACCCGGTACGCGTCGTCGAGGCGGCCGAGGCGCCCCTCGTCGTACCCGGCCCAGTCGCCGCCGGCGACGTCGGAGAGGGTCCTGTACTCCGCGATCCCGACCCCGACGGCGCCGAGGTCGACCGCGATGACGACGCCGAGCAGCGCCATGGCGAGGGTGGCGAGCCCGTTCGGCGAGCGCAGCGGCGCCCAGCGGGCCGGGGAGTCGTAGGGCGCGGACGGCACCGGCGGCGGCAGCGGCGCCTCGGGCTCCGCCCAGTCGGGTCCGGTGCCCGGCGCCGCCGTCAGCGACCCGAACGCCTCGTCCGAGCAGCGCGCGCACAGGCCGTCCTCGACCAGCGCGTTGTTCTTCCCGCATCTTTTGCACAGCACAGCCGCGCGCCCTCCCCAGGCCCTCGCCGCTGTCCTTCCGGCCCTCCGGCCGCACGGCCAGCGGAACATACGGTCCGCCGGCCCCCGTTGTCCAGTCGTTTGCGCAGGTCAGCGGTCGAGTCGGGCGGCCAGGTCGACGAACTGCGGCCAGGAGAGCTCCGGCTTCCGCGAGTCCCACAGCTTCTGCACGGTGGCCCGCAGCGGCATCCTTACGCCTTGTGCGACCTGCGCCTGGGTCTGCGATCCCGCCAGGTCGCACCAGACGGCGAAGGTGCCGCCGAGGATCTGGTCGTCGTACCGGGCGGGCACGGCTGTCGTGCCGCGCAGGACGCGCGGGGTCCAGCTCTCGTAGATGCGCTTGCCGGTCGGGTAGGTGAAGGTGTTGGGCTGGCCGAGGACGTAGTAGAGGAACTCGTCGTTGTAGTTGGTCACCTTCCGTCCGGCGCTCAGGTACGGGACCGGCTCGCGCGCCCCGATCTCCTTGCCGGTCCAGTACGCGACCTCGATGTCCTTGTCGGCGTCGACGCTCCCGCCCGCGTAGAACCCGTCGTTCCACGCCTTGAGGTGCCGGTCGTAGGGGGCCATCGTCCTCGCCCGGTCGTTCAGCCAGGACTGCGCGAGGTCCTGCACGCGCGCGCCCGACCCGTGCGCCCGCCGCGCCGCCGTCGCGAGCTGCGGGTAGGAGGTCTCGGGGTTTTTGACCGCCAGCGCCCGGTACTCGTCGGCGCCCAGGTGCCAGTAGGCGCCCTTGAACAGGCCCGCGTACTCCTTCAGGAGGTCGTCCACGATCTTCGCGGACGCGGGCTCGGAGATGTCGACGGCGCCGCGCTGCGCGACCCCGTTCGCGTCGCGCAGTTGCAGGTCGGGGTGGGCCTCGATGACGGCGCCGAGGTGGCCGGGCGAGTCGATCTCGGGGACGACCGTGACGTGCCGCTCGGCGGCGAGGTCGAGGATCTCCCGCACCTGCGCCTTGGTCAGGTGGTCCTTCGACACGACCTCCGGATGCGAGTCGGACTCGATACGGAACGCCTGGTCGTCGGAGAAGTGCAGCCCGAGCTGGTTGAACTTCAGGTCGCCGAGCTCCCGGACCCGGTCCTTGATCCAGTCGGCGGAGAAGTGCTTGCGGGCGATGTCCAGCATGAATCCGCGCTGCGGCTTCGCGGGCTCGTCGGCGACGACGCCCTCGGGCACGGTCGCGCCGCCGTGCGCCTCCTGCTTGAGGGTGCGCGTGCCGTAGAAGACCCCGGTCTCGCTCGGGGCGACGATGCGGACGGTCCCGCCCCGCACCGTCATGCGGTACGACTCCTGGTTCGCCCGGCGCGCCCCGCCGAGCGCCAGCTCCACGTCCCCGGCGCCCGCCCCGGCGTCCTCGCCCGCGTACGTGAGGCCCAGCTCACCGGCGATCAGCCGGCCCTCGTCGGCGAGCGCCCCGTCCCGCACGACGACGCGCCCGCCGTCCGGTCTCCAGCCGGGGCCGCGCTCGGGCGTGAAGTCGCGGACGGCGGGGATGGTCCGCGGCGGCTTCGACAGCGGGTACGACCTGGTGGGCGAGGGGGACGGGGAGGCGGGCGCCGACGAGCCGGTCTTGCCGTCGGAGGGGGCCTGCGAGGAGGAGCCGTCCCGGCCGTCGGGCCAGAGCACCGCCGCGACGACCACCGCCCCGGCCACGACGACCCCGCCGCCACCCCACAGCGCTTTCCGCTCCACGTCCGACCACCTCCGCTAGCGATCACGTTCCCGCCGACGGTAACGGCAGCCCCCCAGGGGCGCGGGGAACTGCGCGCCCAGCCACGACGCGCCGACACGTACAGCCGGACAGAACCCCGACGGCGCTCCCGCGAAAACGCCCTAAACTCTTCCGTCCGGGTGAAATTCGCGCATCCTTCGGACACCCGCAATCACACCTCGCTAGCGTTACGGCACAAACACACGCACGCCGCACGTATCACCCGTCCATCGCACAGCCCCCACCCGTCCCGCCGGAGGCACCCGCTGTCCGCGCACCGCGCCCCGTCCGTACCCGGCCGTCCGCCCCTGCCGGCGCAGACCGGATCAGCCCAGGGAGTCGCCCGCTTCAACGCCCTGCCGCGGGCCGCCGCCGAGGACGCCCTGCACACCTGCTGCGGCAGCCGCGCCTGGGCCCGCCGTCTCGTCGCGCACCGCCCCTACCCGGACCTCGACGCACTCCTCGCCGCCGCCGACGAGGCCGCGTACGACCTCCCCCTCAGCGCGATCGCCGAGGCCCTGGCCTGCGAGGAGCTGCCCCGCCTGCCCGGCGCCGCCGCCTACGAGGCCGCGTACACCGCGCTCGCCGCGGCGCACGGCGCGTACGAGTCCCGGTTCGGGCACGCGTTCGTGATCTGCCTGGACGACGTCGCCCCGAGCGAGGCGCTCGACCATCTCCTCGCCGGCCTCCACGCCCGCCTCGGCAACGACCGCGAGGAGGAGCGCGTGATCGCCGCCGAGGAGCTGCGCCGACTCGCCCGGGGCCGCATCACCCGTCTCCTGCGCGCCCTTCCCGCCGCCAGGAGCGGGGGCCCGGACGCCGCACGGGGACCGAGTCTGGGCGATAGCCCGTACGTGCCTGTTTGATTGCCTGTTTGATCACACCGGAGACCCCGGCGCGAACAAGCCGACAACTCGTCGTTACGATGACGAGCGGCCGGTGGACCGTACCCGGCCGGGCCCGACCGACAGTGAAGCCGGCGCGGCCCTCAGTCCCCGCTCCCGGAGGGTTCTTCCGTGCCGGCTGGAACGCTGTACCGCGGCCGGGAAGGCATGTGGTCGTGGGTGGCTCATCGAGTCACCGGTGTCCTCATCTTCTTCTTCCTGTTCGTACACGTCCTGGACACCGCTCTCGTCCGCGTCTCCCCCGAGTCGTACGACGACGTCGTTTCCACCTACAAGACGCCGATCGTCGCGCTCCTTGAGTACGGCCTCGTCGCCGCCATCCTCTTCCACGCGCTCAACGGCCTGCGTGTCATCGCCGTCGACTTCTGGTCGAAGGGCCCGCGCTACCAGAAGCAGATGCTCTGGACCGTCGTGGGCATCTGGGTCGTCCTGATGGTCGGGGCGCTCTACCCCGTCCTCGGCCACGCCGTCCGTGAACTCTTCGGGAGCTGAGGCCAGACATGTCTGACACCACCCTCACCAAGACGGACGGCACGTCCGGCGTCGGCCCCGTCGAGGGCGCCCCGCTCTACGACGCCGACAACCCGGCCCCCGTCATCGAGCCGCCGCGCAAGCGGACCTCCAAGACCGGAAAGGGCAGCCGCGGCAACTTCGAGATGGCCGCCTGGCTGTTCATGCGCCTGTCGGGCATCGTCCTGGTCGTCCTCGTCATCGGCCACCTGCTGATCCAGCTCGTCCTCGACGGCGGCGTCTCCAAGATCGGCTTCGCGTTCGTCGCGGGCCGCTGGGCGTCCCCGTTCTGGCAGGGCTGGGACCTGCTGATGCTGTGGCTCGCGATGCTGCACGGCGCCAACGGCCTGCGCACGGTCATCAACGACTACGCAGAGCGCCCCCAGACCCGCCTGTGGCTCAAGGGCCTGCTGTACGCCGCGACGGTCTTCACCGTCCTGCTGGGCACGCTGGTGATCTTCACCTTCGACCCGAACATCCGTTAAAGCCGAGGCGAGCGAACCCCGTGAAGATTCACAAGTACGACACCGTCATCGTCGGCGCCGGTGGCGCGGGCATGCGCGCGGCCATCGAGTCGACCAAGCGCAGCCGCACCGCCGTGCTGACCAAGCTCTACCCCACCCGCTCCCACACGGGCGCCGCGCAGGGCGGCATGGCCGCCGCGCTGGCCAACGTGGAGGAGGACAACTGGGAGTGGCACACCTTCGACACGATCAAGGGCGGTGACTACCTGGTCGACCAGGACGCCGCCGAGATCCTCGCGAAGGAGGCCATCGACTCCGTCCTCGACCTGGAGAAGATGGGCCTGCCGTTCAACCGCACCCCGGACGGCACCATCGACCAGCGCCGCTTCGGCGGCCACTCCCGCAACCACGGCGAGGCGCCGGTCCGCCGGTCCTGCTACGCCGCGGACCGCACCGGCCACATGATCCTCCAGACGCTGTACCAGAACTGCGTCAAGGAGGGCGTGGAGTTCTTCAACGAGTTCTACGTCCTCGACCAGCTCATCGTCGAGCAGGACGGCGTCAAGAAGTCCGCCGGTGTGGTCGCCTACGAGCTGGCCACCGGTGAGATCCACGTCTTCCAGGCGAAGTCGGTCATCTACGCCTCCGGCGGCACCGGCAAGTTCTTCAAGGTGACGTCCAACGCGCACACCCTGACCGGCGACGGCCAGGCCGCCTGCTACCGGCGCGGGATCCCGCTGGAGGACATGGAGTTCTTCCAGTTCCACCCGACCGGCATCTGGCGCATGGGCATCCTGCTCACGGAGGGCGCCCGCGGTGAGGGCGGCATCCTGCGCAACAAGGACGGCGAGCGCTTCATGGAGAAGTACGCGCCGGTCATGAAGGACCTCGCCTCGCGTGACGTCGTCTCGCGCTCCATCTACACAGAGATCCGTGAGGGCCGCGGCTGCGGTCCCGAGGGCGACCACGTCTACCTCGACCTCACGCACCTGCCGCCGGAGCAGCTCGACGCGAAGCTCCCGGACATCACCGAGTTCGCGCGCACCTACCTCGGCATCGAGCCCTACACGGACCCGATCCCGATCCAGCCGACCGCGCACTACGCCATGGGCGGCATCCCGACCAACGTCGAGGGTGAGGTCCTCGCGGACAACACCACCGTCGTCCCGGGCCTGTACGCCGCCGGTGAGGTCGCCTGCGTCTCCGTGCACGGCGCCAACCGCCTCGGCACGAACTCGCTGCTCGACATCAACGTCTTCGGCAAGCGGGCCGGCATCGCCGCCGCCGAGTACGCGCACACCACCGACTTCGTCGAGCTGCCGGAGAACCCGGCGTCGTTCGTCGCGGAGCAGGTCGAGCGGCTGCGCTCGGCGACGGGCACCGAGCGCGTCTCGGTCCTCCGCAACGAGCTGCAGGAGTGCATGGACGCCAACGTGATGGTGTTCCGCACCGAGCAGACGATCAAGACGGCCGTCGAGAAGATCGCCGAGCTGCGCGAGCGTTACCTCAACGTCTCGATCCAGGACAAGGGCAAGCGGTTCAACACCGACCTCCTGGAAGCCATCGAGCTGGGCAACCTGCTCGACCTGGCCGAGGTCATGGCGGTCTCCGCCCTTGCCCGCAAGGAGTCCCGCGGCGGCCACTACCGCGAGGACTTCCCGAACCGCGACGACGTCAACTTCATGCGCCACACCATGGCGTACCGCGAGGTCGGCGACGACGGCTCCGAGTCCATCCGTCTGGACTACAAGCCGGTCGTCCAGACCCGCTACCAGCCGATGGAGCGTAAGTACTGATGGTAACCCCGATCATGGACAAGGCGGAGGCGGCCGGCAAGGCCGAGCCCGGGTTCGCCGACTCCCCGTACATCACCGTCACCTTCCGGATCCGCCGGTTCAACCCGGAGATCTCGGCGGAGGCGAACTGGGTCGACTTCCAGCTGCAGATCGACCCGAAGGAGCGCGTCCTCGACGCCCTCCACAAGATCAAGTGGGAGCAGGACGGTTCGCTGACCTTCCGCCGCTCCTGCGCGCACGGCATCTGCGGGTCCGACGCGATGCGCATCAACGGCAAGAACCGCCTTGCCTGCAAGACGCTCATCAAGGACATCAACCCGGAGAAGCCGATCACGGTCGAGGCCATCAAGGGCCTGACGGTCCTGAAGGACCTGGTCGTGGACATGGACCCGTTCTTCCAGGCGTACCGCGACGTCATGCCGTTCCTCGTCACCACGGGCAACGAGCCGACGCGTGAGCGCCTGCAGTCCGCCGAGGACCGCGAGCGGTTCGACGACACCACCAAGTGCATCCTGTGCGCCGCGTGCACGTCGTCCTGCCCGGTGTTCTGGAACGACGGCCAGTACTTCGGCCCGGCCGCGATCGTCAACGCGCACCGCTTCATCTTCGACTCGCGCGACGAGGCCGGGGAGCAGCGCCTGGAGATCCTCAACGACCGTGACGGTGTGTGGCGCTGCCGCACCACCTTCAACTGCACGGACGCCTGCCCGCGCGGCATCGAGGTCACCAAGGCGATCCAGGAAGTCAAGCGCGCGCTGATCACGCGCCGCTACTGACCCTCCGCTCTTCCCAGGGTCTCCGTGGGCCCCGCTCCTCTCCAGGAGCGGGGCCCACACCTTTTTCACCCTTGACGACAATGGTCCCGTATACACATATTTGCCCTATTCAGCGCTAATCTGACGTTATGTCACACGCCCCGTCACCCACCCTGGACACCCTCGGCTTCGACAACACCCTGCTCCCCGTCGGCGATCTGGCCGAGGCCGTCGCCTTCTACGAGCATGCCGGGCTCCCCGTGAAGTTCCGGCTGGACGAGGCCGGCATCGCCCTGCTCGCGGTCGGCAAGGAGACGCCGGGGCTGTTGCTGCGCGTCGAGGAGGGCTTCACGCACCGGCCGCCGCCGTGGCCCGCGACGCGGATCTGGCTGGAGGTGCCGGACGCCCGCGCGGCGGCCCGTTCCCTCGCCGAGGCGGGCATCACGCCGCTCGACCCGCCCTTCTCCACATCGACCGGGTACGTCGTCGAGATCGCGGACCCCTGGGGCAACGTCCTCGGGTTCGCCGATTACCTCAAACGCCCTGAACTGGCCCGTAATTGCTGAATCCACCCTCCCGCTTGAACGTGTTCAAAAACAGGTCTACTGTCACTCCTGTCAGCGTTTTTTGAACGCGTTCAAGGCAGTCCAAGGAGGGTGGGGCATGGACCTCACAGTTGTCGCCTACGTCGTGTACCTCGTCATCAGCATCGGCCTGACCGTCTGGGTGGCACGCACCCTGAGCCGCAACGGCAGGGTCTTCCTCGCCGACGTGCTGCACGGCAACGAGAAGCTGGCCGACGCCGTCAACCACCTCCTCGTGGTCGGCTTCTACCTGGTGAACCTCGGCTTCGTCGCCCTCTACCTGAGCGGCGACGGGACGATCGAGAACGCCCGCGGCGTCTTCGAGGCGCTGTCGACCAAGCTCGGCGTGGTGCTGCTCGTCCTCGGTGTGATGCACCTGGGCAACGTCTACGTCCTCAACAAGATCCGGCGGCGCGGCGTCATGGAGCGTGAGCAGCAGCCGCCGGTCCCGCCGCAGGGGTGGGCCGCTCCGGTGGCCGGGGCGTGACCGCGGTGGGAACCCCGGGGGGAGCCACGGGGGAGGTGGACCGGAGCGCTCGGGGGGACGCTCCGGTCCGCCGGCTGACCGTGCTCTACGACGCCGAGTGCCCGCTGTGCACCTTCGTACGGGGCTGGCTGGCCCGGCAGCGGCAGCTGGTGCCGCTGGAGTTCGTGCCCGCCGGCTCCGACGAGGCGCGCGGGCGCTACCCCGGCATCGACCACGCGGCCACCCTCAGCGACATCACCGTCGTCGGCGACGGCGGGCAGGTCTACCGCGGCCCCGCCGCCTGGATCGTCTGCATGTGGGCGCTGCGCGACCACCGGGCCACCGCGCACCGGATGGCGACGCCCGCCGGGATGAAGGTCGCCAAGCAGGTGGTGCTCGGCGCCGCCAAGTACCGCGAGCTGCACCAGGGGCGGCGGGCCGGGGGCGGCGCGTACCGGCGCGCGGACGGCTGGGTGTACGACGCGAAGGACGGCTGGTACTACGTGCGGCCCGGCACGGTCAGCGCGAGCCGCGCGGCGGGGGCCGCGGCCTGTGACAGCGGTTGCCACGTCGCCGATTAGGCTCTGGGGCGTGGCTACAGACAAGTCGGAGGCCAAGGGCGCCAAGAGCGAGCAGACGCGGGCGCTGATCCTGGAGACGGCGATGCGGCTGTTCCGGGAGCGGGGCTACGACAAGACGACGATGCGGGCCATCGCCCAGGAGGCCGGGGTCTCCGTGGGCAACGCGTACTACTACTTCGCCGGCAAGGAACACCTGATCCAGGGGTTCTACGACCAGATCGCCGCCGAGCACCAGGCGGCGGTCCGGTCCGTCCTGGAGACCGAGACCGACCTCCAGTCACGGCTCGCCGGGGTCCTGCGGGCGTGGCTGGAGATCGCGGAGCCGTACCACGAGTTCGCGGCCCAGTTCTTCAAGAACGCGGCCGACCCGGACTCGCCGCTCAGTCCGTTCTCGCCGGAGTCGGAGGGGGCGCGGGAGGCGTCGATCGCGGTGCACCGGGAGGTTCTCGCGGGGTCGAGGTCGAAGGTGCCGAAGGAACTCGCCGTGATCCTGCCCGAGCTGATGTGGCTGTCCCAGATGGGGCTCGTCCTGTACTGGGTCTTCGACAGTTCGCCGGGCCGTGAGCGCAGCCGCCGCCTCGCCGAGCGGGGGGCGCGGCTCACCGCGCGGGGCGTCGCGCTCGCCCGGTTCCGGGTGCTGCGGCCCCTCGTCCTGGAAGTGCACGAACTGTTCATCGACTTCCTGCCGGGCATGACACGGACGGCACCCGAGGCGTAGCGGACGGCGGCCCCTCTGTCCTTTACCCCGGCTTGGGCCGGTACCGTCGCGGAATGCCCGGCACCACCCCTCCCCCACGGTCCCCACAGTCCTCGCGGATCAGCCGTCGCGGCGCCCTCGGCATGGGCCTCGGCGCGGCGGCCGCGCTCGCCCTGCCCGCACAGGGCGCCTTGGCCGCCACCCCGGTCGTCGGCGGTGAGCGGCTCGCCGCGCCCGGTGTGCAGGTGCGCTACGGCGCGGGCGCGCCGAGACTGCCGAAGCTCGCCGCGAAGGCGTGGCTCGTCGCCGACAACGACAGCGGCGACGTCCTCGCCTCCTACGGCGCCCACCGGGTCCTGCCGCCCGCCTCGACGCTGAAGATGCTGTTCGCGGACACGGTCCTGCCGGAGTTCCGGCGCGACCTGACGTACAAGGTGACGGCACAGGACCTGGCCGACGTCCCGGCGGGCTCCAGCCTCGTCGGCGTCCAGGCCGGAACCACGTACACCGTCCACCAGTTGTGGCAGGGCGTCTTCCTGCGTTCGGGGAACGACGCCGTGCATGTGCTCGCCTCGATGTACGGGGGCATCGACAAGGCGGTCGCGGCGATGCAGGCCCGCGCGCGGGACCTCCAGGCGCTCGACACCCACGTGGTCAGCCCGGACGGCTTCGACCACCCGGGCCAGGTCTCGTCCGCGTACGACCTGACGCTCTTCGCCCGCGCCGGGCTGCGGAACCCGTACTTCCGCGGCTACTGCGCCACGAAGGTCGCCGACTTCCCGGCGGGCGGCGGCAAGACGTTCCAGATCCAGAACACCGACCGCCTGCTGACCGGGCAGGGCATCACCGCGTACGAGGGCCTCATCGGCGTCAAGAACGGTTACACCTCGCACGCGGGCAACACCTTCACCGGCGCCGCGACCCGCGACGGCCGCACGCTCCTGGTCACCGTCATGCACCCGAAGGCCGGTTACGAGGCGGTCTACGCGGAGACCGCCGCGCTCCTCGACTGGGGCTTCGCCGCGGGCGGCAAGGTGCGGCCGGTCGGCGCACTGGTCGCGCCGCTGAGCGAGCAGCCCGCGTCCTCCGGCGCGTCCCCGGCGCCCGGCGCCCCGAACGCCGCCTCCTCCGCGACGCCGCCCACCGCCACCTCGGAGGGCTGGGCGCTGGGCGGCTCGGCGGCGGTCGCGGCGCTGGCGGGCGGCGGACTGTTCGTGCTGCGCAGGCGCGGGAACAGCAGGCCGACCGGGCGCCGCAGGAAGGCGTGACCCCGCACGCCCGGCGACGTACGCACGCACCTCCCGCGCGGCCGGCCCGGTGACGGCACTCCCTCAGCGCACCGCGTCCGCGTCCGCCGCCACCTCCACGTCGTACACCAGCGGCTCGTCGCCGACCGTGACGCGCCGTACGACCGGGTCGGCGTTCCGTCCCGGCGCGGTCACCGTGAGGACGTACGTGTCCGGGGCCGGCACCGCCACGATGTACGAGCCGTCGGCCAGGGACTCGACGCGGTCGAGCGGGCGGCCGCCCGTGGCGGCGAGCGCCACCTCCGCCCCGGCGAGCGGGTCGCCGTCCGGGGTGCGCAGGAAGCCGTGGACGACGGTGGCCCCTGCCGCCCTGCCGGTCCCCGGTGCCGGGGCGGCCGGTGCCGGGGCCTCGCGGGGCTCCACGGCGAGGTGGGGCAGGCGCCGGTCGAGGCCGCGCGGCAGCCACCAGTTGGCGCGGCCGAGCAGGAACATCACCGCGGGCACCAACGCCGTACGCAGCACGAACGCGTCCAGCGCCACCGCCGCCGCGAGCCCGATGCCCGCCATCGCGCCTTCCGTGTCGCCGCTGAGGACGAACGCGGAGAACACGCAGACCATGATCAGCGCGGCGCAGTTGATGACGCGGCTGGTCTCTGCGAGGCCGACCCGTACGGCGCGCGCGTTGTCCTTCGTGTGCACCCACTCCTCGTGCATGCGGCTGACCAGGAACACCTGGTAGTCCATGGAGAGACCGAAGAGGAGCGACAGCATGATGACGGGGAGGAAGGCCGTGATCGGCCCTTCCTTGCCGAGGCCGAGCGCCTCGGCGCCCCACCCCCACTGGAAGATCGCGACGAGAACGCCGAAGGACGCGGCGGCCGCGATCAGGTTCATGAGCGCCGCCGTCAGCGGGACCACCAGCGAACGGAACGCCACGAGCAGCAGCAGGAACCCGAGCGTGATGATCGTGCCGATGAAGTACGGCAGCCGGTCGCCGGTGACCGCCGCGAAGTCCTTGAAGACCGCGGTCACACCGCCGACATGGGCCTCGACCCCGGCCTCAGGGATCACGTCGGCGCGCAGCCGGTCGATCAGCTCGTCCGTCTCCACCGACTGCGGTGAGGTCGTCGGCACGACCTGGACGACGGAGACGCCGTGCGCGGGCGGCGCCGCCGCGACCTGCGCGACACCCTCGGTCGTACGGATACGGGCCACGAGCCCCGACGCGTCGGCGCCGTCCGGCACGACCACTTGCAGGGGCCCGTTGAAGCCGGGCCCGAACCCCTCTGCGAGGAGGTCGTAGGCCTGCCGGGTGGTGGTCGACGTCTTGTGGTTGCCCTGGTCGGTGGCGCCGAGACGCAGGGAGAGCACGGGGACGGCCAGGACCAGCATGACGACGACGGCCGCCGCGCCGATGGTCCTCGGCCGCCTCTGCACGTACGCCGCCCAGCGCGCCGCGAGCCCGCTCGGCTCGGCCGGTTCCGGTCCCTGCTCGGCGAGGCGGCGGCGCCTGCGGCGGCTCAGCACGCGCGGGCCGAGGAGGCCGAGCAGCGCGGGCAGCAGCGTGATCGCGGCGAGGACGGAGAGCACGACGGTGAGGGAGGTGGCGATGACGACGCCGTCGAGGAAGCGCAGGTTCATCACCAGCATCCCGGCGAGCGCGATGCAGACGGTGCCGCCCGCGAACAGGACGGCCCTGCCCGACGTGTTGAGCGCCTGGACCGCCGACTCCTCGGGCGCGAGGCCCCGTTCGATGCCCCTGCGATGGCGGGTGACGATGAACAGGGCGTAGTCGATGCCGACGCCGAGCCCGATCAGCGAACCGAGCAACGGGGCGACCTCGGGGACGTCCGTGACATGGCTGATCAGCGCCGTCGACATCAGGCCCGTGCCCACGCCCATCACCGCGACGACGATCGGCAGCGCCATCGCGAACAGCGAGCCGAACGCCAGGAACAGCACGACCGCGGCCGCCGCGATGCCGACCGCCTCGGACAGGCCCTGCGGCGGCTCCTGGATCCGGGTGATGGCCTGACCGCCCAGCTCGACCTGAAGCCCGTCCCGTCCGGCGGCCCGCGCGCGGTCGACGACGTCCTGGACCAGGTCCTTCGGCACCTCGTTGGCCTGCTGGGTGAAGGTGATCCGGGCGTAGGCGATGGTCCCGCCACCCTCCCTGCTGATCTGCGCCGACGCGCCCGGTCCCGACCCGTACGGGCTGCTGACCTCGCCGACGCCCTTCATCGCGGCGATGTCCTTCAACGCGGGCTCGATCCGGTCACGTACGGCCCGATCCCGCACGGTCCCCTCGTCCGTCTTCCAGACAACGGTGTCCGTGTCGCCCGCGCGCTCCGGGAACGCCTTCGTCATCTCGTCGTACGCCGTCTTCGAGTCGGTGTTCGGGAGGGAGAAGACGTTCGCGTAGTCGGTGCCCGCCGTCGTGCCCGCGACCCCGAGGCCGAACAGCGCCCCCAGCCAGAGCAGCAGGACCACGAGGCGGTGCCTGTAGCACCACCGTGCCAATGCCGTCACGTTGCTCGCTCCTCGTTCGATGCGTCCGCGTCTCCCGGGGCATGGACCTGTGTGCGCTCAGCATCCGCCGCCGACGCGCCGTGCGGCGTGCCCCGCCCATGACTCTCAAGGAACTCCAAGCCACGCGGGGCCCCTACCGGGGCGGGGCGGACCGATACTGGGGGCATGAGTGCCGAGGGCTGGGGCGGGGGCGGGGGCGGGGCGCGGGGGGTTGCCGGGGGTGATCGTCGGGGGGCGGGACGGATTGGGGGGCGGGGCTTTGTGGGGGAGGGTGGTGTTGGGGGCGTGAGGGAGAGCGGGGCCGGGTCCGCGACGCGGGCCAGTGTTGGGCCCGCGACCGAAGCCGGTGTCAGGTCCGCGACGCAGGCACGTTCCGGGTCTGCGACAGAGGCCAGTGTTGGGCCCGTGACTGAGGCCGACGACGGGGTCGCGACAGGGCCCGGTGCCAGGACCGCGACGAAAGCCGGTGCCAGGCTCGCAACGGAGGCCGGGGCCGCGACCGAGGCCGGGGCCGCGACCGCTACGAAAGCCGGTGCCAGCCCCACGACCGAGACCGACGCCGGACCCGCGACGAAAGCCGACGCCAAGGCCGCGACCGAGACGGAGGCCGGTGCCGAGGACGGGACGAAAGCCGGTGCCGGGACCGGCGCCGAGCCCGCGACGAAAACCGGTACCGACGCCGGGCCCGCGGCGGAGGCCGATGACAGGAGGGCCGGGACGAGAACCGGTACCGGCGCGGGGCCCGCCACCGTGCTCGTTGTCGAGGACGAGCCGAGCATCGCCGACGTGCTCACCATCACCCTGCGCTACCACCGCTTCGAGGTGATGACCGCCGGCACCGTGCGTCAGGCCCTCGCCCTGGCCGAGCGGACGCGGCCGGACGCGGCGCTGCTCGACATCATGCTGCCGGACGGGGACGGCCGGGCCCTGGGCCGCGAACTGCGCGCCCGCCAACCCGAACTGGCGCTCGTCTTCCTCACCGCGCGGGACGCCCCCGCCGAGGTCGTCGGCGCGCTCGGCTTCGGCGACGACTACATCACCAAGCCGTTCAACATCGACGAGGTCGTCGCCCGGATCCACGCCGTCCTGCGCCGCACCCGCCCCGCGGACGTCCTGCCGCAACGGCCCCCGCTCACCTACGGCGACCTCGAACTGGACGACGTCACCTACACCGTCCACCGCGACGGCCGCGCCGTCCGCCTCACCCCCACCGAGTACGCCCTCCTCCGCTTCCTCGTGCGCAACGGCGGCCGGATCGTCCCCAAGGAACAGCTCCTGCGCCACGTATGGCAGTACGAGCACGCGGCGACGGCCGAGTCCACGGTCGTCGAGACCTACATCAGCTACCTGCGCCGCAAACTCGACGCGCTCGGCCCACCGCTGATCACGACACGCCGCGGCGTCGGATACGGGCTGGCGGCGCTGTGAGGCGTTCCCGGCGCGGGATGCACTCCCTGCGCGCCAAGCTGACCCTCGCGAACGTGCTGCTGCTCGCCCTAGGCATCGCCGCCGCCACCGCCGTCAGCCTGATCGGCATGCGCCACTACCTCCTCGACAACATCGACGAGGAGCTGCGCGCCTCCCGCGCCTCCATCCAGCGCACCGGGATCACCCTCAGACAAGTACAGGCGCTCAGCCAGTTGGGTATCGCCCTGGACCGCATGTCACCGGGGGCCGCAGGCGGCCCGGCGGGCTCACTGCCCCGGTCCGAATCGGTGTTCGTCGCCGTGAACAGGGACGGCGACCCCGTCCCCGTCGGCGCGCTCCAACCGACCAGCCGCCAGCGCGAACTGGCCGCCGCCGTCGACGACCCCGCCACCCTCGCCCGCGACACCGCCGTCCACGACCTGCGCCTCGACGGCGACCCGTACCGTCTCGTCGGCGCCCGTCTCGCCGACGACACCACTGTCCTGATGGCGACCTCCACCAGGGCAGTACAGTCCGGTGTCCACAAGGCGCTGCGGCTCGATCTCGCGCTCGGCGCCACCTTGCTGCTGCTCCTCGCCGTCGTCACACTGCTCGGCACACGCCGTCGCCTCCGCCCCCTGGAGGACATGGTGGAGACGGCGTCCGCCATCGCCGAGGGTGATCTGACCCGACGCGTTCCCTCGCGCCGCGCGCCCGTCCAGGAGACCGAACAACTCCGCATCGCCCTCAACTCAATGCTGCACCAGGTCGAGTCCGCGTTCGACACGCGCGAACGCAGCGCCGCCCAGTTGCGCCGCTTCGTCGCCGACGCCTCGCATGAACTGCGGACGCCGCTCTCCGCGATCCGCGGCTACCTCCAGCTCTACGACAAGGGCATGCTCCGCGACCCCGAGGAACGGGCCCGCGCCTGGCGACGGGTCAACGCCGAGGCCGACCGCATGCAACGCCTCGTCGACGAACTCCTCGTCCTCGCCCGCCTCGACCAGCAGCCCGAACTCCGCCTGCGCAACGTCGACCTGAGCCGCCTCGCCCGCGACGCCGCCGATGACCTCCGGGTGCAGCAGCCCGAGCGGCCGGTGACCATCGCCGCGGAGGGGGCGGTTCTCGTCCGCGCCGATGAGGCGGGGCTGCGCCAGGTACTCGGCAACCTGCTGGCGAACGTACGGGTGCATACGGATGTTCGTACGCCGGTGTCCGTGTCGGTGACACGGGAGAAGGGCGGGGCCTCGAAGGGCTCGGGGGTGGTGCGCCTTGTCGTCGCCGACGAGGGCCCGGGCCTCGCACCGGAGGACGCGGCACGCGCCTTCGACCGCTTCTTCCGGACCGGCAGCGCGGCGGGCAGCGGACTCGGCCTGGCCATCGTGCAGGGCGTGGTGAAGGCGCACGGCGGCGAGGTCTCGGTGCGTACGAGTCCGGGGGCGGGCCTGAAAGTAACGGTGACGCTGCCGACATCGGGCCCCGGGCCCGGAGGGAACGCGGCGGGGACGGACGCGAGGGCGCGGGGCGGAACTGGTTCGCAGGGCGCGGAGGCGCGGGCCGGTGCGGAGGCGCGGGCCGGTGCGGAGGCGCGGGCCGGTGCGGAGGCGCGGGCCGGTGCCGATGTGCCGGCGGCCGAGAAAGGTGGGGTGGAGAGGGCAGGGGCAGGGCCCGGCTCCGTGGAGCAGGGTCAGGAGCGCACCAGCGCCCAGACCGTCTTGCCGTAGCGGCCCCGATGCCACACGCCCCACGCCTCCGCGAGCGCGTCGACCATGTGCAGGCCGCGACCGCTCTCGTCGTCGGGTGAGCGCGGCGGCCGCATCTCGGGGTCGGCCGTGGACTCGTCGGACACCTCGATGAAGCACGAGCCGTCCGCGAGCACGGTCACCGCTATCTCGAACTCCCGCTCGCGCGCGGGTCCGTGCCGAATCGCGTTGGTCGCCAGCTCGGAGACGAGCAGTATGGCGGCATCGAGCGCGTCGGCCGGTTCCGTGTGGCCCCAGACGGCCAGGTGATCGCGCACGCGCAGCCGCGCCACCCCCACCGAGGCCGGGTGTCGGGGCAGTCTGAACGCACTGCGCCGCAACACACGTAGCCACCTCCTCCACGTAGTGAACACAGGTTCGACACATCATGCAGCGTGAAGGCAACTGTGGGTGCCACTGCGGTCACTTTCCCCACACCACTATTCGGACAGTTTGCCGACGGGTCGTAGATATTCGCGTTCTCACGCCTGCTTGGAGGCAAGCTCAACGACCGTGATGTCGGACGGCGCCCCCACCCGCACCGGCGGCCCCCACGCCCCCGCGCCGCGGCTGACGTAGAGCTGGGTGTCGCCGTACCGCTCGAGACCGGCGAGGGTCGGGTTGGCCGCGTCGGCGACGAAGTTGCCGGGCCACAGCTGGCCGCCGTGCGTGTGCCCGGACAACTGCAGGTCGACGCCGTGCCGCACCGCCTCGTGGATCATCACGGGCTGGTGGGCGAGGAGTACGGCGGCGCGGGAGGTGTCCCGGTCGCCGAGCGCCTTCGCGTAGTCGGGACCGTCGTCGTGGCTCTCACCGCTGATGTCGTTGACGCCGGCGAGATCGAAGGCGCCCATCTCGACCCGGGCGTTCTCCAACGGGCGCAACCCGATCTCCCGCACATGCGCGACCCACGGCTCGGCGCCGGAGAAGTACTCGTGATTGCCGGTGACGAAGAAGGCGCCGTGCCGCGCGCGCAGCCGGGCGAGCGGGGCGACTGCGGGAGCGAGGTTCTCCACACTGCCGTCGACCAGGTCCCCGACGACCGCGATCAGGTCCGGCTGCGTGGAGTTGATGGTGTCCACGACGCGCTCGGCGAAGCCCCGCCCGAGCACCGGCCCGAGGTGGATGTCGCTGACCACCGCGATCCTGAACCCGTGCGCCGCGCGCGGCAACTTGGCCAACGGCACGGTGACCCGCTTCACCTTCGGCCCCCGCAACACGCCGTACGCCCCATTGCCGACAACCCCCGCAGCGGCAACGGCGGCCACGGCCCCGATAGACCGGGCGAGCACTAGGCGCCGGGTCGGGTCGGGGGTAACGGAGGCACCGGGGTCAACACTGACGGACGCGCCGGGCGCGCTGGAGGTGACGGAGGTATCGGAGGTGACGGAGGTACCGGGCACGGCGGAGTCGATGCTGGCGGCGGGGGCAGCGGACGCGGCGGGCGCGGCAGCCTGAGGCGCGGAAGGGCGCGCAGAGCCGAACGCACGCCGCAGAAGAGGCCGCACCACCTCCCCCACCAGCAGAGCAAGCAGCAAATAGAGCGCAAAGGCCATCCAAAGGAACCCCGGCCACGCCAGAACCCGCTGCAAAAGAAACGGCGCCCCACCCCGCTCAGCGACAAGCGCCGCGAACATGAGCACCGGCCCGGCGACGAACACCACCGTCCCCAGCCGCCTCGGCCACCCCGGCCCCGAGGTGGTGTCCCGCACGAGCCGCCGCCACGCATAGTAGTGCAGCGCGGCGAAGACCGCGAGCACCACAAGGCCGACCAGCACAAAGACAACGACCATGACCCCGCCCACCCGTTCGCCCGGTTTTGACCGCTACGTTCTGCTCAGGTCTCTGTTATGACGTCGAGGTACGCCGCAGAGCGCGCACTCCACGGAACCCGATGCCTCCGACCACCGTCCCCAAGACAAAGGAGACGACGGCGAGCGTCAGATGCACGAAGAAGTACGCCGTCGGGTCACCGGCGTCGTCGAAGGCGAGGCCGCTGCCGTCCTTCCACAGGTTTTTGACGAAAGTGATCCAGATGATCCAGCTCCACACCCCGAAGGCGAGCAGGAACCAGGAGACGGGCCGGCTGAGCTTCATACGTTCAGTATCGTCAGCCGCCGCCGCGCACCGCCGCCGGGGTGGGGCCGAGGAGACACAGATGACCTCGGCGGAGACTCACGAGCCGGGTACCTGTACGTTTCCGACCGTGCCTGCCTCAAACGCGTCGTACGAGTCATACTCGTCACACCCCTCGTACCCGTCGCACATGTCACACCAGCCGCGCCCGACGCACCCTTCGCCCCCGACGTACGCGGAGATCACCTCCGGTCCGTCGCGGGCGACCGCCCCCCTGCGCACCCGGCTGCTCACGACCTCCGCCGCGCTGCTCACGGTCTCAGCGCTGTCGTTCACTGCCGCGCTGCCCGCGTCCGCCGCGGGCAACCCGGACGGCAAGCCGACGAAGAACGCCGCGGACCAGGCCGGCCCCCCGGCCGACATGTCGACCATCGGCGGCGCCCAACTCGGTAAGCCAGGCACCCAGGTCAACCTGGGCCCCGGCGCCCCCGTCCTCCCGAAGGACCTGACCGCCCGGTCCTGGATCGTCACGGACGCCGAGTCGGGCGAGGTGCTCGCCTCGCACAACGCGCACTGGAAGCTGCCCCCCGCCAGCACCCTCAAGATGCTCTTCGCGGACACGCTCCTCCCGAAGTTCCCCAAGACCACGACGCACAAGGTCATCCCGACCGATCTGGACGGCGTGGGCGCGGGCTCCAGCCTCGTCGGCATCAAGGAGAATTTCACCTACACCGTCCACGACCTGTGGCTCGGCGTCTTCCTCCGCTCGGGCAACGACGCCGTGCACGTCCTCTCCGCGATGAACGGCGGCGTCCCCCAGACCGTCGAGGACATGCAGGCCCACGCCGAGGAGCTGCAGGCCAACGACACGCACGTCGTCAGCCCCGACGGCTACGACGCCCCCCGCCAGTACTCCTCCGCCTACGACCTCACCCTCTTCGCCCGCTCCGGCCTGCAGAAGGCGGACTTCCGCGAGTACGCCGCCACGGCCACCGCGAAGTTCCCCGAGTCGCAGAAGAAGGGGAAGACGACCAGCCGCTTCGAGATCCAGAACACCAACCGCCTCCTCACCGGCGACATTGGCCTCGACGCCTACAAGGGCATCGCCGGCGTCAAGAACGGCAACACCACCAACGCGGGCGCCACCTTCACCGGCGTCGCCGAACGCAACAACAAGGTCCTCCTCGTCACCGTCATGCACCCCGACACCAAGGAGAGCCACGCCGTCTACAAGGAGACCGCCCGTCTCCTCGACTGGGGCTTCCAGGCCGACGGCAAGGTCACCCCGGTCGGCACCCTCGTCCCCCCGAAGAGCGCCGCCTCCCCGAGCCCCTCCACCAGCCAGGGCGACGCCGGCCCCGCCAAGCCCGCCGCCCGCGCCGCAGTCTCCACCTCCCACTCCAGCGGCATCGGCATCGCCCTCGCCATCACCGCCGGCGCCCTGGCCCTCCTGGCAGCAGCGGCCTTCACGGTCCGCAAAAAGTGGCCCACCCGCACCAACACCCCCAAGCCATAACCCGCACCACACCCCCAAGCCACCCCCTACGAGGCCCCGCCCCGGCCACTCCAGTCGACTCGGCTCGGCTCGACTCGGCTCGGGGTCACGCACGGGGCCACTCCCCCCTCCCGGGCGACAGATCCACCCCGACCACCCCAACCGACTCGGGGTCTCGTATACGAGGCGCTCCTATGCCCGGGGACCGCGCCGCCCTGACTGCCCCAGTCGACTCGACTCGGGGTCTCGTACCCGGGGCACTCCCACGCGCGCCCGGGGGAGCGCCCGGCGTACGAAACGCCGAGTCGACTGGAGTGGCCGGGGCAGAGCTCATGCGCGGGGACGCTCCTGAACCCGGGCTGCCGAGCCGACCCAACCGCCCCGTCGACCCAGAACTCGTACGCAAAGGTGCTCCCGGCGATCACACCCCGACTCAGACCACCCCTCCGACCCCGCTCCCAGCTCGGCCAGCCCAACCGGCTCGGCGATCACGCGGCGCGCCTAGACCCCTGTCCAGGCCCTGCCAGCCGCACGGCCCCGGCAATCAGGTCCCGGCCCTGGACGCCCGCCCGGCCCCGCGCCCAGCGGCGAGGGAGCTCCCCTCCACATTCTCTGCGCCTTGGTGGCTGCCACCAGCCCCATCCTCACCCCCATCCGCAACACCACCAGATCCACGCCCACCAGCCCCTTCACCACCAGCGGCGTTCACACCACCTTCCGCCCCGAGGGTCCCCTCCGCACCGTCCACACGGCCATCACCAGAACCTGCAACCCCCTCGGCACCTGCCGCACCCCCAGCCCCGCCCACCCCGGCGGCGGCACCCGCACCCTCCAACTCGGCACCCACCCCACCCCGCTCCCGTGCGGCAGCGCGCCCCGTCGCGGTCCACGCCGCGCAGAACAACACCAGCTTCGCCGTGAAGTTGATCCACAACATCAACGCCACCGGTGTACCGAACGCCCCGTACATGCTCTTCCCGGCAACCCCCTTGATGTAGCCCCCGAGCAACAGCTTCAACAGCTCGAACCCGGCCGCCCCGATCAACGCCGCCTTGAACAGATCCCGCCGCGGCGGCTGCACCCCCGGCAACAACGTCAGCACGTACAACAGCAACAGGAAGTCCGCCAACACCGCGATCGCGAAGGCGAAAACCTGCAGCAGCGCCCCGCCCCACCCCTCCTTGTCGATCCCCAGGTGGTCCGCTGACCACCCCACTGCCGTGGACGCCACGGTCGACGCCATCAACGAGGCGAGTCCGGCACCCCCGAGCCCCACCAACACCCCGGCATCCTTGAGCTTGCGCAGAATCGGGTTGTCATCGCCCTGCGGCAACTCCCACACGGTCCGCAGGCAGTCCCTTATCGACCCGACCCAACCGACACCGGTGAACAGCAGCAACGCCCCCGCCACCACTCCGATCGTCCCGGCGTTGTCGACCAGCGCCTTGAGATCGAGCTGATCGGCGATCCCCGGCACCTGCTCGCTGATCTGCTCCTCGAACCTCCGCTGCTGCCCCGCCCCCAGCGTTCCGGCCGCGACCGCCGCCCCCACAGTGATGAGCGGAAACAGCGCCAGGAAGCTGATGAACGTCATCGCCGCCGCCAGCCTCGACCAGAGCACCTCGTCAAGCCGCTCATACGCTTTCCAGGCGTGGGTCCGCATCAGTCGCGCGAACCACGGCCCGATGACGGGCAGTTTCTTCAACCAGTCCATGATCCCCGCCTGCCCTGATCAACCGGTCCGACCGGCTCGACCCACCCACCCGGCCGAGCTCGTCTCGCCGCGGCCAGCTCCTCGCCGGCCGGCCTCCCACTCGGTCTCACACCGAACGCCAGAGTCCGAGTACCCCAGAACCGCACCATCGTGGCCAAAGCCATCCCTACTCCTGCCCCCGAGATCGTGTCCGCCCGCTGTGACGTGAACCCGAGCGCATAGTGCGAGGCCACGATGCACAACACCTGCACCAACACCCCGACTAGATTCACCGCGAAGAACACTCCGTACTGCCGCAGCCGCGACACCCCGGCCGCCCTCTCGCGATACGTCCCCAGCGCGTTCCCCACATACGCCACGGAGCAACCGGCCACGAACGACAGAGCCTTGGCACAGACCGGATCCAACCCCACCGCTCCGCGCAGCCACACAAAGAGCCCCAGATCAACGACGTACGCACACGCCCCGACCACCGCGAACCCCAACACCTCGGCCCTCACGGCCCGCACTTTCTCCCCCACTTCACGCCACCCGCCCATGACCCGCCTCACGCCATCCCGACCACACCACACGCCATCTCCCGCCCGCACCACGCCCGCACCACGCCGCGCCCCCGCCAAACCGCGCTCCCCTGCCCCACCCCAGCGTCCGCCTCCAAACGGTACGTCTCCCTCCAGGCCGCCCCTTCCCCCGCCACCACACCTCGCGCGTCTCTGCCCTGCCCTCACCTCCGCCCGCCACCACACCCAGCGCTTCCCCCTCCGGACCGCACCCGGTCCACGACCACACCCCGCGCCCCCGTCCGCCTGACCACACCCCCGCCCACCGCCACACCCGTACCTCTCGCCCCGACCCGCACCCTGTCCGCGAACACACCCCTCGCCTCCGTCCGTCCGCTTGGCCGCACTCCCGCCCACCGCCACACCCACACCTCTCGCCCCGACCCGCACCCTTGCCGCCTCCCACACCCCCACCGCTCACCACCCCGCCACCCCGAGCCCATACATCACCACCCACACAACCCCGATCACCGCCAGCGCCCGATCCCGCAGCACCACATCCTCCGGTTCACCCGCCGCGCCCCGGTCGGCGAACACTGCGTATCTCAGCACCGCGACGATGAACGCCACCATCGACAACTGCCGCCACGGCAACAGACTGCCGTGCGCAGCCTCTCCCTTCTCCATCGCCCACAGGCAGTACGCGAGCACGGCCACCCCCGCCGCCAACTGCCAGACGAAGCGCAGGTATCCCGCTGTGTACTCGGTGAGCAGCGCCCGCGTGGCACCCGCCTTGCCGGCCATCTGGACCGACTCCGAGTACCGCTTGGCCGAGACCATGAACAACGCGCCGAACCCCGTGGTGATCAGGAACCAGCGCGACAACGGAATCCCCAGCGCGAGTCCCCCGGCCATCGCCCGCATCAGGAACCCCGTGGTCACCACGACCAGATCGACGACCAGCACATGCTTGAGACTGACGCAGTACGCCAGTTGCATCCCGACATAGGCAGCCAGCAACACCGCCGTCCCCGCATTGCACAGCTCGGCCGCCCCGACCGGAGCGAGCACGGCCAACGTTCCCCCGACCCCATAGGCGACCGGCGCCGGAACCAGCCCCGCCGCCACAGGCCGATACCGCTTCACCGGATGCGCCCGATCCGCCTCCGCGTCCCGCGCGTCGTTGATCAGATACACCGCCGAGGCCGCCACCGTGAACAGCGCGAAAACCACCGCAAGCTGAACAAGCGCACCCGGTGCGAACAGCTTCCCCGCCGCGGCCGGAGCCGCCACCACCAAGACGTTCTTCATCCACTGCTTCGGTCTGGCCGTCCTGACCAACCCGGCCACCAACCCGAACGGCGTCGCCACGACCCCCGCCGAAACCTGCTCGCGCGGCCGCTCTAACACCGCCGTGCCGGCCCCGACTCTGCGTTCCACCCGCTTCGTCATTTCTCCACACCCCCGACCATCCACCGAGCTCCGAGCCGAGCTGCAAGCGCGCCCATCACCGCACCCGCCGCAACATCGGACGGGTAGTGCACGCCGACGACCATCCGCGAGACACAGACCGCCGCTGCCAACGGCGGTACCAACCGCGCCCCCACCGGCCTCAGCGCCCCGTAGGCCACCACTGCCGCTGCCGCCGACGCGGCATGCGAGCTGGGGAACGAGTACCTGCCCGCTGTCCGCACCAGCGGCTCCGCCCCTGCTGCCGCGCCGGCCCCCGCGCTCGGCCGGGGCCTGCGCACCACACGCTTCGCACCCATGCTGGTCAAATGCGCTGCCGCTGTGAGAGCCGTCCCGCGCAACCACGCCGTACGCCGCTCCCCATCGGCCGCAGCCCCGACGAGACCTACCGCCAGCCACAGCGCCGCGTGTTCGCCCGCCCAGGACAACGCACGCGCCGCCCCGGCCACGCGCCGGTCGGTACCGCAGTCGCGCAGTGCCGACAGCAATCGGCGGTCCATGTCGTCCATGCGGCTCACTCTGAAGGCCGGGCCGCTCATATTGTTGGCTATTCATAACGACACCCCTCGAATCACCCGTCTCGGGGAGAGGGCATTGCATTTGGGGTGAATTACCCAAATCAGAGCGATACGGTCTCGCATATGGCTGCCGACCCCGCATCCGCCCCCACTCCCGCTCCCGCACCCGTCGCCGCCCCCTCGCCGCTCCCCAGCACCGCGTCCACGCTCACCACTCCTTCGGCTCCCCCCTCGGATCCGCCAAGCTCCCCCTCTCCGCCGATCCCGACAGCGCCTTCCGCCTCACCCACGCCCGCGGTCACTGATCTCGCCCCGGCCGCGGCCCCGCCCTCGGAGTCGCTCCCGGCCTGGACCCCCGGGTACGACACCGTGCCCGTCACCGGTTGGGGGCGGACGGCGCCCACGTCCGCGTACCTGGTGCGACCCCGCTCCTACGAGGAGGTCGTGGCGGCGATCCGGGAGTGCGCTGTCCCCGGTCGCCGAGGCGGTATCGCCCGCGGCCTGGGCCGCGCCTACGGTGACGCGGCACAGAACGCCGGAGGCGCGGTCCTGGACATGACCGCGCTGAACGCGATCCATGCCATCGACGCCATGAGCGGCACCGTGCTGTGCGACGCGGGTGTTTCGCTGCATCGGTTGATGGAGGTTCTCCTTCCTCTCGGCTGGTTCGTGCCGGTCACCCCCGGCACGCGCTACGTCACGGTCGGCGGCGCGATCGGCGCCGACATCCACGGCAAGAACCACCACGTCTCCGGGTCGTTCGCCCGCCACGTCCTCGCTTTCGAGCTCCTCACGGCCGACGGTGAGATCCGTGTCGTCGAGCGCGGCAGTGAACTCTTCGATGCCACCGCCGGCGGCATGGGGCTGACCGGTGTCATCCTCACCGCCACGGTGCAACTGCAACCCGTGCAGACCTCTCTGCTGTCCGTCGACACCGAGCGGGCCTCCGACCTCGACGATCTGCTGGCCCGGCTCACTGCCACGGATCACCGCCATCGCTACTCGGTCGCCTGGATCGATCTGCTGGCCCGCGGAACAGCTCTGGGCCGTTCAGTCCTCACGCGGGGGGACCACGCCCCGCTGGACGCACTGCCTGCCCGCGCACGACGCAACCCCTTGGCCTTCCGCCCCGGCCGGCTTCCGTCCGCTCCGTCCTTCATCCCGGAAGGTCTGCTGGGCCGGACCTCAGTGGGTCTGTTCAACGAATTGTGGTATCGCAAAGCCCCCAGATCGCGTGTCGGCGAAATTCAAAGAATGTCGACGTTCTTTCACCCCCTCGACGGTCTTCCACATTGGAACCGCATTTATGGGCGCAGCGGTTTCGTGCAGTATCAGTTCGTCATCGGATACGGGAAAGAAGAGGCGCTCCGGCGCATCGTGCAGCGCATCTCGGACCGCCGCTGCCCTTCCTTTCTCGCTGTGCTCAAACGCTTCGGTGACGGGGACACGGGTTGGCTGTCCTTTCCGATGCCGGGCTGGACCCTCGCTCTCGACATCCCGGCCAACCTGCCGGAGCTCCCCACGTTCCTCGATGAACTCGACGAGGAGGTGGCCGCTGCGGACGGCCGCGTCTACCTCGCCAAAGACTCCCGTCTGCGCCCGGAACTCCTCTCCGCCATGTATCCGCGCCTGGACAAGTTCCGCTCCTTGCGCGCACGGATGGACCCCCGGCAGGTCTTCCGCTCGGACTTGTCGCGTCGGCTGCATCTCTGAGCGGCTGACGAGTGGGGTCCCGTCCCCGCATGCGTACACGTACTGGATGTCGCACACGCGCTTTCATCTCACGCACCCGCCCGTCCCCTTTTCCCATCCCGACCCCTCCGCGCTTTCGACACTTTCAATACACCGCTCGGACCGATCAGGTTCCCGATCTCACTCATCGGTTTCCCGACCGCCGACCGACACCGCACCCCTGGAGTTCGGATCTCATGAAGGACGCCTTCGGCACCCCGCAGTCCCTGCTCATCCTCGGTGGCACGTCCGAGATCGCGCTCGCGACGGCCCGCCGGCTCGTCGCCCGCCGAACCCGTACCGTGTGGCTCGCGGGCCGTCCGTCCCCCGCCCTCGACAGTGCTGTCGCTCAACTGCGCGAGGTGGGCGCCGACGCGCACGCCGTCCCGTTCGACGCCCTGGATTCGGAGTCGCACGAGGAGACGCTCGGCAAGGTCTTCGCCGAAGGTGACATCGACATGGTGCTGCTGGCCTTCGGGCTCCTCGGCGACCAGGCCCGGGACGAGGGCGAGCCGATGGCGGCGGTGCGGGTCGCGCAGACCAACTACACGGGCGCGGTGTCGGCCGGGCTCGTCTGCGCGCGGGCGTTGCAGAACCAGGGGCACGGTTCGCTGGTCGTGCTGTCCTCGGTCGCGGGCGAACGCGCGCGCCGGGCCAACTTCATCTACGGCTCGAGCAAGGCCGGGCTGGACGCTTTCGCGCAGGGGCTGGGTGACGCGCTGCACGGCACGGGCGTTCACGTCATGGTGGTGCGCCCCGGATTCGTGCGGTCGAAGATGACGGCGGGTCTGGCCGAGGCGCCGATGGCCACCACGCCGGAGGCGGTGGCGCTGGCCATCGAGACGGGGCTACGGCGCCGGTCGGAGACGGTCTGGGTGCCGGGGGCGCTGCGGGTGATCATGTCGGCGCTGCGGCACGTGCCACGACCTTTGTTCCGCAGGCTCCCGGTCTGATCGTGCCACCCACGCGCGCGGGCGCGCACGCCCGTCCGACTTCGGTCAGCCTGCGGGCAGCCGCCGTCCGCGCTTCGTGCGGTCGGGCGTCTGCGTGGGGAGCTTGGGCTTGCCGAAGGTGAAGTCGCGCAGCCGCCGCCAGATGCCGTCCTCGCCCTGCTCGTAGAGGGCGAAGCCATTGCACGACCATGCCGCTTCGTAGTCGGCGAGCTCTTCAAAGGCGTGGTCCATCGCCTCTTCGGAGATGCCGTGCGCCACGGTGACGTGCGGGTGGTAGGGGAACTGCAGTTCGCGCGCGACGGGTCCCGATGCGTCCCGCACTTGCTTCTGCAGCCAGGTGCAGGCCTCGGCGCCCTCGACGACCTGTACGAACACAACGGGGGACAGCGGCCGGAAGGTTCCCGTCCCTGAGAGACGCATCGCGAAGGGCCGTCCGGAGGCCGCGACCTCCGTCAGGTGCTCCTCGATCGCCGGCAGGTCCCCGGCCTCCACCTCGGTCGGCGGGAGCAGGGTGATGTGCGTGGGGATGCCGTGCGCCGCGGGGTCACCGAAGCCCGCACGCCGCTCCTGGAGCAGGCTGCCGTGAGGCTCCGGGACCGCGATCGAGACACCGATCGTTACGGTCCCCACGTCGTACTCCTGTCGTCGTGTGGCGGGCGTGCGGGCGGGCGTGGAGCAGGTGCGGGCTCAGTGCTTGGCGGGCAGGAAGCCGACCTTCTCGTAGGCCTGGGAAAGGGTCTCGGCGGCGACGGTGCGCGCCTTCTCCGCCCCCTTGGCCAGGATCGAGTCGAGCGTCTCCGGGTCGTCCAGGTACTCCTGGGTGCGGGTCCGGAACGGTGTCACGAAGTCCACCATGACCTCAGCCAGGTCCGTCTTGAGCGCACCGTACATCTTGCCCTCGTACTTCTGCTCCAGTTCCGGGATACCGGCGCCGGTGAGGGTCGAGTAGATGGTGAGCAGGTTGCTGACGCCCGGCTTGTTCTCCGCGTCGTAACGGATCACGGTGTCGGTGTCGGTGACCGCGCTCTTGACCTTCTTGGCGGTGGTCTTCGGCTCGTCGAGGAGGTTG
This sequence comes from Streptomyces sp. NPDC046939, assembly GCF_040644575.1. Classification (NCBI taxonomy): domain Bacteria; kingdom Bacillati; phylum Actinomycetota; class Actinomycetes; order Kitasatosporales; family Streptomycetaceae; genus Streptomyces; species Streptomyces sp. NPDC046939. The sequence goes on along the minus strand of NZ_JBEYWV010000016.1, from coordinate 95,869 downwards.
ATGAGGCCCTTCGGCGTCGACGCCGACTTGCTCATCTTGATCGACGGGTCCTGAAGGTCGTAGATCTTGGCCGTCTCCTTCAGGATGTACGGCGCCGGGATGGTGAAGGTCTCACCGAAGCGGCCGTTGAAGCGCTCGGCAAGGTCGCGCGTCAGCTCGATGTGCTGGCGCTGGTCCTCGCCGACCGGGACCTGATTGGCCTGGTAGAGCAGGATGTCCGCGACCTGCAGGATCGGGTACGTGAAGAGACCGACGGTGGCGCGGTCGGCGCCCTGCTTGGCGGACTTATCCTTGAACTGCGTCATGCGGCTGGCCTCGCCGAACCCGGTGAGGCAGTTCATGATCCAGCCGAGCTGAGCGTGCTCGGGGACATGGCTCTGGACGAACAGCGTGCAGCGGTCCGGGTCGAGACCGGAGGCCAGGAGCTGGGCCGCGGCGAGCCGCGTGTTCTCCAGGAGCTCCTTCGGGTCCTGCGGAACCGTGATCGCATGCAGGTCCACGACCATGTAGAAGGCGTCGTGGGACTCCTGCAGCGCCACCCACTGGCGGACCGCGCCGAGATAGTTGCCGAGGTGGAACGAGCCTGCGGTGGGCTGGATACCGGAGAGCACGCGGGGACTGTCAGAGGCCATGCCCTCATTCTCTCAGGTGTCTCTCATTGCTCGGGGCCAGGTACACGACGCGTGCGTACCGCATGTGGACGGTGCGTAGGCAGACATGGGCCTGGGCGTGACGCAACGTGAGAACTCGTGCGGTGCGAGTGGGAACCGATCGCCGTCGGCCGGTGTATCAAAGGCGTGAGGGCACAGGGGGAAGTCCTGGAGGGAGGCCGCGTCGTCGACGAGGATGCGGTGATCGCCCGCGTGCGTGCCGGAGAGCCGGAGGCGTACGCGGAGCTGGTCCGCGCCTTCACCGGCATCGCCCTGCGGGCAGCGCTGGCGCTGGGCGCGGGGGCGGACGCGGAGGACGTGGTGCAGCAGGCCTTCTTCAAGGCGTACTGCGGCTTGGGGCGCTTCAGGGACGGGTCGGCATTCCGGCCATGGCTGCTCAGGATCGTCGCCAATGAGACGAGGAACACAGTGCGATCGGCCGGGAGGCAGCGCTCCGCCATCGGCCGGGAGGCCGCGATGGTCGAGGCCGAGCCGCTGATACCGGAGTCGGCTGATCCCGCGGTCGCGGCGCTCCAGATAGAGCGCCGCGCCGAGCTGCTGGCCGCGCTGGAGCGCCTGAGTGAGGCGCATCGGCTCGTCGTCACCTACCGCTACCTGCTGGAGATGGACGAGGCGGAGACGGCGCAGGCGCTCGGCTGGCCGCGCGGCACGGTCAAGTCCCGACTGAACAGGGCGCTGCACAAGCTGGCCGATTTGCTGCCCGATGCGGCGCGGGGGCCCGCTTCGCTGCCGCCGCAGCGGTCCAGGAAGGGAGGTGACGAGGATGGACGGACGACGCGGTGAGGAACCGGAGCTGCCTGAGGAGCTGCGTGCTTTGGGCCGCCTACTGGAGGGCCCGGAGAACGCGGGAGAGACGATGGCGGAGCGCGTGCTGGCCCAGATACTCGCCGAGCGGGCGCCCACGCCGGTCGTCGAGGCGCGGGGGCCGGTACGGCTTCTGCAGGGGATACGGCGATGGGCGCGGCGGCGCTGGCGGGCGCTGGTCGCTGTTCTGTGCGGAGCGGCGACGATCGTGGTGTTCACGCCTCCCGTGCGGGCAGCGGTCGCGGACTGGTTCGGCTTCGGTGGGGTCGAGGTGCACTACGACCCGTCGGCCACTCCGTCGGCGGGCGCTCATGTTCCGGGATGCGGCGCCTCGCTTTCACCGGAGGAGGCCGTGCGGCAGGCCGGTTTCGAGCCGGCGATCCCCTCCGAACTGGGGCGGCCGGAAGCGCTCACGGTCACTCGTGTGCCGGGCGATCGCGCCCTGCTCACCCTGTGCTGGCGAGCCGACGGCCGCACGGTACGGCTCAACGAATATCCCGCCCATCTCGACGTCGGCTTCGCCAAGACGGTCCCGCTCCACCCACGGTGGGTCACGGTCAGCGGCCTTGCCGGTCTCTGGTTCACCGACGAGCACCGGTTGAGCTTCTGGATGTACGACAAGCACGGCCATCGGTGGACCCGCTCGGAGCGGACAGCGGGGCCGACGCTGCTGTGGACACGCGCTACGGGCGGGGAGGACCTCACGCTGCGTCTGGAGGGCGTCGCGTCCATGGACGAAGCCCTGAAGATCGCGGAGTCCGCAGACGAAGCACGCGAAGGCTAGGGCTGCCCCGGAAGGTGCGGGCGGGGCCGGAAAGACGCTCCGCCGGATCGGGAACCTCGAGAGGTCGAGCGGTGTACCAGAAGTGAACCGGCACGGAGCAGCCGTGCCGGACCGGCCGGGGGGTTCGGATGCGTACGGTACGGAGAAGGTCGGCGCTGCTCACAGCGGTGGCAGCCGCATTGGTCATGGTCCTGTGGAGCGGGTCGCAGGCGGTGGCGGGCGGGCCCACGAGCGTTCTCGTCGTTTCGCCAGAGAGCAAGCAGAGCGCGTCGCTCTACTTCAGCGACCGGGAGTACGACGCACTGAGCGGCCTGCTCGGCGAGCCGGGCGAGTCGCGGGAGGAGCTGCCGCCCGGGCTCGGGGTCGGGGCGGGGCGTCAGCTCAATGTCACGTGGCTGGTCCACGATGTGCAGCCGTGGCGCATAGATCGCGTCTACCCCGACACGCCGGGTACCGAGGCCGTCTGGATCCACACATCCGCGGAGCTCCCGAAGTCGTACGACGGCTACTGGCACAGGGCGGAGAAACCGGCTGAGTTGCGGACTCTGCTGCACAAGCTGGGTGTCATGGGCAAGCGGTCACCCGGAGGGGCGCCACCGATTTTCCCGCGCGAAGGGAAGCCTGGGGCCTCGGCGCTCACGGCTTCCGGAGCCGACGCGGGTGCGTCGATGGCGACCTCGGCGGCGACGGTGAGCAGTGGCACCAACTGGTGGTGGTCGCTGCCCGGCCTCGCGATCGGCGCCACGGTGGCTCTGCTGGTGCGGCCACTGGTGAGGCGCATACCCGGGTCACTTGCCCTGGTCCGCCGACGCGGGGAAGCAGGGCCGAGGCAGCAGCTTCGGGACGTGTGAGTGCCGGGTGGTCAGGCCCTCGAAGCAATGGCGACGGTGCTGTGAACGCCGCCTCCGTCAGGACATGTCCTTCCGGAGGCGGCGGGCAGTGGCCAGGCTCAGGTGAGGTCGACGGACGGGTAGAGCGGGAAGCCGGTGAGCAGGTCGGCTGCCTGGTGAGAGACCTCGTCGGCGACCTTGGTCTCCAGGACGTGCTGCGCCTTGGAGGGGGCTCCCTTGCTGGTGGTGTTGGGCTCGGTGGCCGTGAGGACACGGTCGATCAGAGCGGCGATCTCGTCCATCTCGGCCGTGCCCAGTCCGCGCGTGGTGAGGGCGGGGGTGCCGATACGGATGCCGGAGGTGTACCAGGCGCCGTTCGGGTCGGCGGGGATGGCGTTGCGGTTGGTGACGATGCCGGAATCGAGAAGCGCGGACTCGGCCTGTCGGCCGGTCAGACCGTAGGAGGTGGCGACATCGATCAGATTGAGGTGGTTGTCCGTGCCGCCGGTGACCAAGGTGGCGCCGCGGCGGGTCAGGCCCTCGGCGAGGGCCCGGGCATTGTCGACGACGGCTTGGGCGTAACCACGGAAATCAGGGCGGCGCGCCTCGGCGAGGGCGACGGCCTTGGCTGCCATGACGTGCGGGAGCGGCCCGCCCAGCACCATCGGGCAGCCGCGGTCGACCTGGTCGGCGAGCGAGTCGTCGCAGAGGACCATGCCGCCGCGCGGGCCGCGCAGCGATTTGTGGGTGGTCGTGGTGACGATCTGGGCGTGGGGCACCGGGTCGAAGTCACCGGTGAGCACCTTGCCGGCGACGAGGCCGGCGAAGTGCGCCATGTCGACCATGAGAGTGGCCCCGACCTCGTCGGCGATCTCCCGCATCAGGCGGAAGTTCACCAGACGCGGGTAGGCGGAGTAACCGGCGACGATGATCATCGGCTTGAACTCGCGAGCCGTGGCGCGCAGCGCCTCGTAGTCAAGGAGACCGGTGGCCGGGTCGGTGCCGTAGCTGCGCTGGTCGAACATCTTGCCGGAGATGTTGGGCCGGAAGCCATGGGTGAGGTGGCCGCCGGCGTCCAGGGACATGCCGAGCATGCGCTGGTTGCCGAAGGCCTGACGCAGTTCGGCCCAGTCGGCGTCGGAGAGGTCGTTCACGTTGCGCACGCCGGCTCGCTGGAGGGCGGGGGCTTCGACGCGGTCCGCGAGGACGGCCCAGAAGGCGACGAGGTTGGCGTCGATGCCGGAGTGCGGCTGGACGTAGGCGTGCTGGGCGCCGAACAGCTCGCGGGCGTGCTCGGCGGCCAGGGATTCGACGATGTCGACATTGCGGCAGCCCGCGTAGAAGCGGCGGCCGACGGTGCCCTCGGCGTACTTGTCGCTGAACCAGTTGCCCATCGCGAGGAGGGTGGCCGGAGAGGCGTAGTTCTCGCTGGCGATCAGCTTGAGCATCTCGCGCTGGTCGGCGATCTCCTGGCCGATGGCGTCGGCGACCCGGGGCTCCACGCCCCGGATGACGTCGAGGGCGCTGCGGAACGCGACCGACTCGGTGGACAGAGAGGAGGAAGAAGTGGGCTCTGGCATGACGGACCTCCGGGACAGGTTCCCCCGGGCCCGAGAGAGATCGGGCGCACGGGGCGGTGCACGGTTCGGCCCAGGCGCACGGCACACAGTTCGCGGGCCGCTCCCCGATGGTCGGTCCCATCCCAGCGCGCCAGTCACGGCCCGGACCTCACACTACCGGGCGCGGCGGTGCGAGAGGTTTCCGCGTCCATGATGCGAGCGACGATAGGAACGGGCGACAAACCCGTTTCGCGCCGTAAGAGCCGCAAGGCCCTCAGAGCCGTAAGAACGGAGATCCCGTGACTTCTGTGACTCCCGCGCACCCCGAGGGGACCGCACGTGCCGCTACGGAGAGCCTGATCGCTGTCTCCGACGAGCACAGCGCGCACAACTATCACCCGCTGCCTGTCGTCATCGCCTCGGCGGAGGGCGCATGGATGACCGACGTCGAAGGGCGGCGCTACTTGGACATGCTGGCGGGCTACTCCGCGCTGAACTTCGGGCACGGAAACCGGCGGCTGATCGACGCCGCGAAGGCCCAGTTGGACCGGGTCACGCTGACCTCTCGGGCGTTCCATCACGACCGGTTCGCCGAGTTCTGTACGCAGCTCGCCGCCCTGTGCGGCATGGAGATGGTGCTGCCGATGAACACGGGGGCGGAAGCGGTGGAGACAGCGGTGAAGACCGCGCGCAAGTGGGGCTATCGGGTGAAGGGGGTGCCGGACGGACAGGCGCGGATCGTCGTCGCGAGCGACAACTTCCACGGCCGGACCACGACGATCGTCAGCTTCTCCACGGACCCGGAGGCCCGAGCGGATTTCGGGCCGTACACGCCGGGGTTCGACATCGTGCCGTACGGGGACCTGGATGCGCTGCGGGACGCGGTCACCGAGGACACGGTGGCGGTCCTGCTCGAGCCGGTCCAGGGCGAGGCGGGGGTGCTGGTGCCACCGCCGGGCTATCTGGCGGGGGTGCGGGAGCTGACGCGCGAGCGGGACGTGCTGTTCATCGCGGACGAGATCCAGTCGGGTCTCGGCCGGACGGGGCGGACGTTCGCCTGTGAGCACGAGGGCGTGGTGCCCGACATGTACGTGCTGGGCAAGGCACTCGGCGGTGGTGTCGTACCGGTGTCGGCGGTGGTGTCCAGCAAGGCGGTCCTCGGGGTGTTCCGGCCGGGTGAGCACGGGTCGACGTTCGGCGGCAATCCGCTCGCCTGCGCCGTGGGGCTGGAGGTCATCGCGATGCTGCGCAGCGGCGAATTCCAGCAGCGCGCCGCGGAACTGGGCGAACACCTCCATGCCGAACTGGGTCTGCTGGCCGGGACCGGCAAGGTGACGGAGGTCCGGGGCCGCGGACTCTGGGCAGGCGTCGACATCGATCCGGCGTACGGGACGGGCCGGGAGATCTCGGAGAAGTTGCTGGAGCGGGGTGTCCTCGTCAAGGACACCCATGGCTCCACGATCCGGATCGCCCCGCCCCTGGTGGTCAGTAAGGAGGATCTGGACTGGGGGCTCGACCAGCTCCGAGCGGTACTCGGCGCGTGAACGGCAGCGCCCGGACGGAAGTCCGCAAGTTCCTTGACACCTGAACAGTGACAGATTCGGCCGGAGCTAGAGAATGACGTGCGGCAGGAAGCGGGCGTACTCGTCCGTGACCAGTCCTGAGGATTCGCGGATGCCGAGTCCTGCCGCCTCGTTCTCCACAACCCAGGCACCGAGCACCACGCGGTTGCCGTCGAAGTCGGGCAGCGGGCGCAGCTCCTGATAGCAGCAGGGCTCCTCGCGAACGAGCGGTGCGGCCGGCGCGCTGCTCGGTTCGTGCAGGGTGATGCCCGCGCCCTCGCGGCCGAGCAGGGGCTTGGCGACGTAGCCGGTGGCGCGGGCGAGCTCGCGCGGGCCGTCCAGGTAGGCGGGGAGGAGGTTCGGATGGCCCGGGAAGAGTTCCCAGAGAATCGCGAGGAGCGCCTTGTTGGAGAGGAGCATCTTCCAGGCGGGCTCGATCCAGAGAGTGGTCCCCGTGCCGCCGCCGTTGTCGAGCGTGTCCAGGACGTGCGGCGCGAAGCGGTCGGTGGTCAGCCACTCCCAGGGGTAGAGCTTGAAACAGCTACGGATGAAGTGGAGTTTCTTGTCGACGAAGCGTCGCGACAGCGGGTCCCAGCCGATGTCCTCCACTGATATCGCTTCCGTGTCCAGGCCCGCCTGGGCGGCGGTCTCGCGCAGGTAGGCCACGGTCATCAGGTCCTCGCCGAGTTCATCGGCGGCGGAGTGCGCGAAGTACAGCGGACTACCGGGTGGCAGGAGCGTGGCTTGCTTCTTCCAGGCGTCGACCAGGCGCTCGTGCAGCGAGTTCCACTGGTCGGCGCCGGGGAAGCGCTCCTCCATCCAGAACCACTGGGGGCTTGCCGCCTCGACGAGGGAGGTGGGCGTGTCGGCGTTGTACTCCAGGAGCTTCGCCGGGGCACCGGTGCGGCCGTCGTAATGGAGATCGAAGCGGCCGTACAGGGAGGGCAGTTCGGCGCGTCGGTGCCAGGACTCCCGGACGAGCGACTGGAGGCGCGGGTCGGTGATGCCCAGGTCGGCGAGGCGGTCCTGGGCGACGAGGTGCTCGGCCGCCGCCAGGCACATCTCGTGCAACTCCTCGACGACCTCTTCGAGCGCCTCCACCTCAAGGAGGGAGAACGCGTAGTAGGCGCTCTCGTCCCAGTAGGGGCGCAGGGAGTCGTCCGGGTAGCGGGTGAGCGGGTAGATCAGCCCTTGGTTCTCGACGGTCTGCTGCCAGTTGTCGCGGGGCTGGATGGTGTGGCGCCGCATCTCTGGTTCAGCCGCCCCCGGAGCCGGAGCAACCGAAGCCGCCGCGGTCGACTGCTTCGCTCTTGCTGAAGGTGCCGTCATCGGCGTAGCGGCCGCTGACGTCGGGGTCGTAGTACCAGGCGCCGTCGACCCGCCCCTTCTTGCCGGTGCCGCCCGTGCCGCCACCGGTGCTGGACTTGCGCCCCTTGCCGGCCGAGCTCGTTCCCGAGGCGCTCTTGCAGTACTGGTCGCTGACGATCTTGTAGCCGTCGTAGGTGTTGTAGCTGTCACGGTCCACGCAGCGCCGGTCCGGGTCGGAACCGCACGAGGTCAGGGCTGTGGCCAGCACCCCCATGCCTCCGAGTACCACCGTGCTCGACCGTAGCCGTCGCCGTTTCTCCGCCATGTTCAGCACTCCCCCGTCCGTCGATGCGCAGCCAGACATGTCGGTGTCCAGACATGTCTGCGGCCAGCCTAGAAGAAGGGGGGCCTGTTCTGCTCATCGCCTCCGGTGATCACGGGAGTACCCGGCACAGCGCGTCCAGGGCCCCGGCCCAGGCGTGGTCGGGTGGGGTGCCGTATCCGACGACCAGGGCGTCCGGTGGGGCGGTCGTCATCGTGGCGTTTTCGTGGCGGAAGCTGGACAGGCCCGCGACGCCGAGGCGGTGCCAGGCCGCGGCACGGACCACGGACTGTTCGGTGCCGGGTGGAAGCCGCAGGACCGCGTGCAGGCCCGCGGCGATACCGGTGGCGTGGACGGCGGGAGCGTGCTCGGCGAGGGCGGCGACGAGTTGGTCGCGGCGGCGGCGGTAGCGCAGGCGGGCATGGCGCAGATGGCGGTCGTAGGCGCCGGAGTTCAGGAATTCGGCGAGGGTGAGCTGGTCGAGGACTCCGCAGGACCAGTCGGTGACACCCTTGGCCGCCACGACCTCGTCGGTGAGGGACGCCGGGAGGACCATCCAGCCCAGACGCAGCCCGGGGGCGAGGGACTTGCTCGCCGTGCCGAGGTAGACGACACGGTCCGGGTCGAGTCCCTGGAGGGCGCCCACGGGTTGGCGGTCGTAGCGGAACTCGCCGTCGTAGTCGTCCTCCAGGATCAGGCCTCCCGTGCGACGTGCCCAGTCGACGGCGGCTGCCCTGCGGTCCGGGTGCAGGGGTACGCCGATGGGGAACTGGTGGGCGGGCGTCAGCAGGGCCGCACCGACGGCGGTGCGGCCGGTGGCCTGGGGCGGCCTGTCGGTGGACCAAGTGTCGAGTGCGCCGGTGTCCGTGCCGAGTGCGTCGAGAGGAAGGGGGTGGGTGCGCAGGGTGGCGCGGTGCAGGAGGTCCCAGTGGACGTGGAGGCCGTAGCTCTCCACGGCGATGTCCTGTACGCCTCGGCGACGCAGTACCTCGCCGAGCAGCATGAGGCCCTGTGCGAAGCCGGCGCAGACGACGACGCGGTCGGGGTGGGCGTGGACGCCCCGGGCGCGGGAGAGGTAGCCGGCGAGGGCGGTGCGGAGTTCGGGACGGCCGCGGGGGTCGCCGTAGCCGAGGGCCTCGTTCGGGGCCGCGGTCAGGGCACGTCGGGACGCCTTCAGCCATGCGGTGCGGGGGAAGGAGGCGAGGTCGGGGGTGCCGGGGTGCAGGTCGTGGAGGAGCCTGCCCGGAGCGCGGCGGCCTGGAGTGGGTGCGGGGCGGGGTGCTTCGACGGGGCGTTCGGCGACGCGGGTGCCGGAGCCCTGCCGCGCGGTGAGCCAGCCCTCGGCGACGAGGTCGGCGTAAGCGTCGGCGACCGTGTTGCGGGCGATGCCGAGGTCGCCGGCGAGCGTGCGGGATGCGGGGAGTCGGGTGCCGGGGGCGAGACGGCCGCCGCGTACCGCTTCGCGGAGCGCGTCGGTCAGGCCTCGGCGCAGGCCGGTGCCGGTGCCCGTACCGGTGGGTTCGATGTGCAGGTCGATGCCGAGCGCTTGCCCGGAAGGCGAAGTGGCCCAGGATTTCTCCATGGGAATGGACCATACCGTTGGGCCAAGCCGTTCATAGGCTCGCCGTATGACCACGCACGAGAGCAACTCAGAACAGGCCGGGAACGGCGTCGCGGCGGACGGGACAGACGGTGGTTACGTGCACGAGCGCACCCCGCGGCTCGCCTGGTCCCAGCATGCCCCCGAGGTCTTCAAGGCGATGGTCCGGCTGGACGCGGCGGCACGTCAGGGAGTCGACCCGGTGACGTACGAGCTGGTGAAGATCCGGGCGTCGCAGATCAACCACTGTGCGCTCTGCCTGGACATGCACTCCAAGGACGCACTGGCCGCCGGGGAGAGCGTGGAGCGGATCATCCAGCTCTCCGCCTGGGAGGAGTCGAAGCACTACTACACCGAGAAGGAGATCGCCGCGATCGAGCTGACAGAGGCGATCACGGTGCTCACCGACGGGTTCGTGCCGGACGACGTGTACGAGAGGGCAGCGAAGCTCTACGACGAGCGGGAGCTGAGCCAGTTGATCGCGGCGATCACCACGATCAATGCCTGGAACCGGTTCGGCGTGTCCACACGTCAGTCGCCGGGGCACTACCAGGCGGGGGACTTCAAGTGAGTGCGCGGACGACGGAGCTGGATGCCGGGGTCCGGGAAGCGGTGTCCGCGCTCAGCGCCGCCGCGAAGAAGGGGCTCGGGGACGCGGTCCTGGCCGAGCTGGTGATGATCCGGGCTTCGCAGATCAACGCGTGCGCGTTCTGCCTGGACATGCATGTCGATGTCGCCGTCGGCAAGAACGGGGAGAGCCCGAAACGCATTGCGTTGCTCAACGCCTGGCGTGAGGCGGGTGAGTTGTACACCGAGCGGGAACGGGCGGCGCTCGCGCTGGCCGAGGCGGTGACCGTGCTCACGAACGGGTTCGTGCCCGACGAGGTGTACGAGGGCGCGGCGAAGCACTTCAATGAGGCGGAGTTGGCCCATCTCATCGGGGTGATCGCTGTGATCAACAGTTGGAACCGGTTGATGGTCAGCCGCCGGATCGAGCCGGGAGGGCCCGCATGGTGAGCGCGGAGCGGTCGGGCGAGCCTGCGGCCAGGGACAGGGTGGAGGTGTTCCGCGCGCTGCACCACGGCCGGGCCACGGGGGATCCATTGGTCCTCCCCGGGCCGTGGGACGCGGCCAGCGCCCGGGTCTTCGAGGAGGCCGGGTTCCCGGCTCTGGCGACGCCGAGTGCGGGGGTCGCCGCGTCGCTCGGCTACGAGGACGGGCGGACGCCGGCGGACGAGATGTTCGCCGCCGTCGCCCGGATCGTCCGGTCCGTGTCGGTGCCGGTGTCCGCGGACATCGAGGGCGGATACGGAATCGCGCCGGAGGAGCTGGTGGAGCGGCTGCTGGAGACTGGGGCCGTCGGGTGCAACCTCGAGGACTCAGCCGACCCGTCGGAGGCTGGGCGGGGGTCCGGGGCGGTGCTCAAGGACCCGCAGCGGCAGGCCGATTGGCTGGCTGAGGTGCGGGCGGCTGCGGGAGAGCGCATTGTGGTGAACGCGCGGATCGACACGTTCATCAGGGGGGTCGACGACCCGGTCGGGGAGGCGATCGAGCGGGCGCGGCTGTATGTGGCGGCGGGGGCGGACTGTGTGTACCCGATCGGGGCGCCCGCCGAGGCGTTGCCCCGGCTGCGGGCCGGGATCGAGGGGCCGATCAATGTCGGGGTACCGCTCGAAGGGCCCTCGTTCCGGGAGTGGGGGAGCTGGGGGCGACGCGGATCACGTTCGGGCCCGGGTTGCAGCGGCGGGCGGCTGCGGCGCTGCGGGAGATCGCGGACGGCCTCGTCGTCTGAAGCGCACCGGGTGTCGTGGAGGTGCCGCGTGCTTGTAAGCGTGCCGGATGCTCATAGGGGTTCGGGTGCTGGCGCGCGCGCCGGTGCCGACCAGCGGGCCGGTACTTAAGGGCCTGCCGGTGCCGACCAGCGGGCCCGTGCCCAAGGGCGCGCCTGTGCTGGCCAGCGGGCCGGTGCTCAAGGGCGTGCCGGGTGCCCCCGTCAGGTGAGGCACCCGGCACCGTAGAACCTGCCCGGCTAGGCGGGGAGCCACGCCTGCCAGGTCGAGCGGTGTGCGTCGATCCACTTCTTCGCGGCTTCGTCGGGCGTCAGCTTCTGCTCGGCGATCATGAGGGAGACCTCGTTCTGGTCCTCGGTGGTCCAGTGGAAGTTCTTCAGGAGGGCCGCGGCTTTGCCGCCGTTCCGGGCGAAGTCGGCGTTGAGGTACTTCTGCAGCGGGGTCCGCGGGTAGGCGCAGGCGACCTTCTCGGGGTCGGCGTCGCAGCCCTCCTTGTAGGCGGGCAGTTTCACCTCGGTCATCGGCACCTTCTTGAACAGCCACTGCGGCTGGTACCAGTAGGTGAGGAACGGCTTCTTCTGCTTGGCGAACTGCTTGATCTGGGTGATCTGAGCGGCCTCGGAGCCGGAGAAGACGACCTGGTAGTCCAGTTTCAGGTTCTGGACGAGGGCCTTGTCGTTCGTGACGTAGGACGGGGAGCCGTCGAGCAGTTGGCCCTTGCCGCCGCTCTCCGCGGTCCGCAACTGGTCGGCGTACTTGTTGAGGTTCTTCCAGTCGGTCACGTCGGGGTGCTGCTCGGCGAAGTACGTGGGGACGAACCAGCCGATGTGGCCGGTGACGCCGAGGTCGCCGCCGTTCTGGATGGTCTTCTTGTCCTTGACGTAGCGCTCCTCCTGGTCGGGGTGGCCCCAGTCCTCCAGGATCGCGTCGACGCGGCCCTGGCTGAGGGCGTCCCAGGCGGGGACTTCGTCGACCTGGACGGTGTCGACGCGGTAGCCGAGCTCGTGCTCCAGGAGGTACTGGGCGACGGCGACGTTGGCCTGAGCGCCGACCCAGGACTGGACGGAGAGGGTCACCGTCTTGGCGCCCTGGGCGTTGGCGTACGGGGAGGCCTGTTTGGTCATGTCGGCGGCGCCGCAGCCGGTGACGGCCAGGAGTGCGGCGGTGCCGATGATCGTGCCGAGCATGTTGTGTTTGCTGTGCTTGCTGTGCTTGCTGCGGATCTTCTTGCCCACCTTGACCGATGTGATCGGTGTGATCGGTGTGATCGGTGTTCGCATGTCAGGCGCCCTTTCCCGTGCGGGTGCGGCGTTCCGTCGGCTGGGTCACCCGGTCGAGCATCAGGCCGAGGCAGACGATCGCGGCGCCCGCGACGAGGCCGGTGGCCAGGTCGCCCTGGGCGAGGCCGAAGACGACGTCGTAGCCGAGGGCGCCGCCGCCGACGAGGCCGCCGATGATGACGACGGCGAGGACCAGGACGACGCCCTGGTTGACGGCCAGGAGCAGCGCGGGGCGGGCGAGCGGGAGTTGGACCTGGCGGAGTTGCTGGCCGGTGGTGGCACCCAGGGAGCGGGACGCCTCCATCGCCGCCGGGTCGACCTGGCGCAGACCCTGGGAGGTGATGCGGACGACGGCGGGCAGCGCGTAGACGATCGCCGCGGCGGCGGCCGGGGCGCGGCCGACGCCGAAGAGGGCGACGACCGGGATCAGGTAGACGAACTGGGGCATGGTCTGGAAGACGTCGAGGACGGGGCGCAGGGCACGTTCGAGGCGGTCGCTGCGGGCGGCAGCGATGCCGATGGCGAAGCCGAGGACGAGGGTCACGGCGACGGCGGCGAGGACCTGGGAGAGCGTGTCGAGGGACGGTTTCCAGACGCCGAGTACGCCGATCGCGGCCATGGCCAGCACGGCGGTCAGGGCGGTGCGCCAGGTGCCGATCAGCCAGGCGAGGGCGGCGACGATCAGGAGCACCGACCACCAGGGCAGCCAGGTGAGGCCTGAGCGCAGCGGGTCGAGGATCCAGGTGGTGAAGTGGCCGGCCCAGTCGGCGGTGCCGCCGACGTAGGGGACGCCGGTGTAGAGGTGGTCGGTCATCCAGTCGACGGCGTCGTTGACGGGGGTGGCGATGGTGGCGACCCAGGCGTCGGGCCAGTCGAGGTGGCCGGTGAAACGGGTCGCGACGGCGGCCACGACCGTGCCGCCGGCTACGACGCCCCACTTCCAGGGGGCCGGGGGTTCGTGGGCGCCGAGCCGTTCGCCCGCCGCGGCGGTCACGCGGTCCAGGACGACGGCCAGCAGCACGATCGGGATACCGGCGGCGAGGGCGGCTCCGACGTCGACGGAGGCGAGGGCCTGATAGACGCGGTCGCCGAGACCGCCCGCGCCGATGACGGAGGCGATGACGGCCATCGAGAGGGCCATCATGATCGTCTGGTTGAGGCCGAGGAGGAGTTCCTTGCGGGCCAGGGGGAGGCGGGCGGTCAGCAGACGCTGGCGGCCCGTGGCGCCGAGCGAGGCGACGGCCTCCATGACACCGCTGTCGGCCGAGCGCAGGCCGAGGGCGGTGAGACGGGCCATGGGCGGGGCGGCGTAGACGACGGTCGCGAGGACGGCGGCGGGGACGCCGATGCCGAAGATCAGGACGACCGGGAGGAGGTACGCGTACGCCGGGAACACCTGCATGGTGTCGAGGACCGGGCGCAGGGCGCGGTTCATGCGGTCGCTGAGGCCCGCGGCCAGGCCGAGGAGGGCGCCCAGGACGACCGAGACGAGCACGGCGACCACCATCAGCGCCAGCGTCTGGACCGTCGGCACCCACATGCCGAGGGCGCCGCACGCGAGGAGGGCGAGGACGGAGGTGACGGCGAGACGGACACCCGCGACGCGCCAGGCGATCAGCCCGGCCGCCGCCGTGACGCCGGCCCAGCCCGCGGCGAGCAGGACCAGGTAGACGGCGCGGACGGAGACGACGATCGCGTTGCTGATGTGGCCGAAGAAGTACAGGAACAGAGGGTGGCTGTCCCGGTTGTCGATGATCCAGTCGCTGGCCTTGCCGAGTGGTTCGGAGATGTCGACGGTCAGGGCGTCGGGCCAAGTGCCGCTGGACCAGCGGGCGTCGACGATCGGGGCGAGGGCCGCGGTGAGCACGGCGAGCAGGAGGAGCTTGCCGAGCACGCGATTGCTCCGCAGGGACCTGAATCTCTGGGTGCCCCGCGTTTTCTCGGTGCCGCGGGTGCTCTGCTGCTCGGCGGGGTCGTTGCTGATGACGGCGGCCATGTCAGGAGGCGTCCTCTCCGGTGGGGCGCGGGGCCGTCGGCGTGGCTGCGCCCTCATTCATGTCACCGGTTCCTTGCACCGCGCCGGGCCGCGGGCTCACACCACCTGCCGCGCCCTCGTCGCCGCCCTCCGGCGGTACGCCAGAGGCCGCGCCCTCGTCACCGCTCCCCCGCGCCACACCAGACCCCGCGCCCTCATCACCGCTCCCCCGCGCCACACCAGACCCCGCGCCCTCATCACCGCTCCCCCGCGCCACACCAGACCCCGCGCGTTCGTCAGCGCCAGCGTCAGTCGGCGGCACGCCACCACCCCCCGGGACAACACCATCCCCCGGCGCCGGATCATCCCCGGACCCCGAGCCGCCCCCAACCCCCGAATCACCGGTACTGCCGCCCCCAGCCCCCAAATCACCGGCACCGCCACCCCCGGCCCCACCCCCGCTCATCGTCCCCGCCACAACCCCCAGGAGTTGTTCGTGGTCGACCACTCCGACGCATTGGCCCGCGTCCATCACCCGGACCGGGAAACCGCTGCGGGCCACCGCGTCGATCGCCTCGGAGACCGTGGTCTCCGGGGTTACTTCGGGGCCCCGGCTTGTTTCGTCGGTGTCGGCGGGGCGCATGGCGCGGCGGACTGTCATGACCTGTTCGCGGGGGACGTCGCGGACGAAGGCGCGGACGTAGTCGTCGGCGGGGGCGGCGACGATCTCCTCCGGTGTGCCGAGCTGGACGATGCGGCCGTCGCGCATGAGGGCGATGCGGTCGCCGAGGCGCAGGGCCTCGTTGAGGTCGTGGGTGATGAAGACCATCGTGCGGCCCTCCTCGCGGTGCAGGCGCACGACCTCTTCCTGCATGTCGCGCCGGATCAGCGGGTCGAGCGCGCTGAACGGTTCGTCGAACAGCAGGACCTCGGGGTCCACGGCGAGGGCGCGGGCGAGGCCGACGCGCTGCTGCTGGCCGCCGGACAACTGGCCCGGGCGGCGCGTCTCCAGGCCCTGCAAACCCACCTTCGCGACGACTTCGAGCGCCTTCGCCCGGCGTTCGGCGCGTCCGACGCCCTGGATCTCGAGGCCGTAGGCGACGTTGTCGAGGACCGTGCGGTGCGGCAGCAGGCCGAAGTGCTGGAAGACCATGGCGGCGCGGTGGCGGCGCAGGGCGCGGAGCCGGCCCTTGTCCATGGCGCGGACGTCCTCACCGTCGATGGAGAGCGTCCCGGACGTGGGTTCGATGAGGCGGGTCAGACAGCGCACCAGGGTGGACTTGCCGGAGCCGGAGAGGCCCATGACGACGAAGACCTCGCCGCGTGCGACGTCGAAGGAGACGTCGCGGACGGCGGCGGTGCAGCCGGTGCGGGAGCGCAGCTCGGCGGCGGCGAGGCCGGCGAGTTCCGGGTCACCGGGGACGCGTTCGGGCTTGGGGCCGAACACCTTCCACAGGTTACGGACGGAGAAGACGGCGTCGGCGGAGCCCGGGCCCGCGTTCCCGTCCGGCGCGGGGTCCTCCATCACGGTCTTCACGGTCTTCACGCTCTGCGTACTCATCAGGCCTCACCACCCAGCATCTCGGCGCACTTCTCCCCGACCATGAGCACCCCGATCATCGGGTTCACGGCGGGCATCGTCGGGAAGACGGACGCGTCGGCGATTCGGAGGGAGCGCAGCCCGCGCACCCGCAACTCGGGGTCGACCACCGCGAGTTCATCATTCGCGGCGCCCATGCGACAGGTGCCGGCGGGGTGGTAGACGGTGTGGGCGACCTTGCGGGCGTACTCGCTGAGCTCCTCGTCGCTGGTGACGTCGGGGCCGGGGCACACCTCGCGCTTGAGCCAGCCCGCCAGCGGCTGCGTCTTCGCGATCTCGCGGGCGATGCGGATGCCGTCGACGAGGGTGCGCCCGTCGTAGTCGTCCTCGTCCGTGAAGTAGCGGAAGTCGAGTGCGGGCTTCTCCTCGGGGTCCGCGCTGGTCAGGTAGAGGCGGCCGCGGCTCCTCGGCTTGGGGATGTTGGGGGTCATGGAGACGCCGTGCTCGGGCCTGACGTAGCCGAGCCGTTCCGGATTGTCCGTGAACGGGATCTGGTAGAAGTGGAACATCAGGTCGGGCCCGGTGGCCTCGGGGTCGCGCTGGATGAACAGGCCCGCGTCGCTGTCCATGGCGCTGTTGTCGGGGATGGGGCCGTTCGTCTCCCAGACGATCACCGACTCCGGGTGGTCGAGCAGGTTCTCGCCGACGCCCGGCAGATCGTGCACGACAGGTATGCCGAGCCGATCCAGGTCGGCCTTGGGACCGATGCCGGAGTGCAGGAGCAGGCGGGGCGTGTCGACGGCGCCCGCGCACACGATGACCTCGCGGCGCGCGGATATGAGCCGCTCCTCACCGTCCTTCGCCCGGACGTACACGCCGCGCGCCCGCGGACCGGCCCCGTCCCCGTCCACGTACCCGTCCCCGGCGCCATCCCCATCCCCGTCCTCGACGAAGTCGAGCTTGTACGCCCATGTCTCAAGCAGCAGCGTGAGGTTCGGGCGGTCGCCCGCCTCCATGTGGGGGTGTAGGTACGCGACCGAGGCCGACGAGCGCTTGTTGTTCTCGGGGTGGTAGGCGAGGTCGAAGAAGCCGACGCCGTCCTTGAACGGGGCCTTGTTGAAGCCCTCGACGCGCGGCACGCCGGTCGCCGCCTGGGCGGCCTCGACGAAGTCGCGGGCGATGGCGTTGCGGTCCTTCTCGTCGACGGCGACGATGTTGTTCCGCAGCTTGGCGAAGTACGGGTCCATCGCCTTGTGGTCCCAGCCCTCGGCCCCGGCGGCGGCCCACTCGTCCCAGTCGCCCGGCAGCGGCTTGAACGAGATCAGGGTGTTGTGCGACGAGCAGCCGCCCAGCACTCTGGCGCGGCTGTGCAGGATGTACGAGTTGCCGCGCGGCTGTTCGGTCGTGGTGTAGCCGTAGTCGAGGTCGCCGCCGAGCAGGCCGAGCCAGCGGCGCAGGGTCAGTACGTCGTCGCGGTCGATGTCGCTGGGGCCGCCCTCGATGACGGCGACGGTGACGTCCGGGTTGTCGGTGAGCCGGGAGGCGATCACCGATCCGGCGGTGCCGCCGCCGACGACCACGTAGTCGTAGGTGTCGGTCGGGGGTTCGGGGTTCATGGGCATGCGTCAACTCCGATGCAGAGCGCGTTGCGTGATGCGAGTGGTGCGGGTGGTGCCGGTGGTGCGGATGGTGCGGGGAAGGTTCGTCGGGGCGGGCGCGGGGATCAGCCCGCGAACCACCGCACCGGCTTCGGCGCGAGGTTCTGGTACACGTGCTTCGCCTCGCGGTACTCGGCGAGTCCGGCCGGGCCCAGTTCGCGTCCGACGCCGCTCTTGCCGAAGCCGCCCCACTCGGCCTGCGGGAGGTAGGGGTGGAAGTCGTTGATCCAGACGGTGCCGTGGCGCAGGCGGGCGGCGACGCGGCGGGCGCGGCCGGGGTCGGCGGTCCAGACGCCGCCGGCGAGCCCGTACTCGGTGTCGTTGGCGAGGGCGACGGCCTCGTCCTCCGTGCGGAACGTCTCGACGGTGAGGATCGGCCCGAACGTCTCCTCGCGGACGACGCGCATCTCGCGGTGGCACTGGTCGAGGACGGTCGGCTCGTAGAAGTAGCCGGTGGCGGGGCGTACGGCGCTGGGCTCGGGGCGCTTGCCGCCGCAGCGCAGCACGGCGCCCTCGGCGAGCGCGGAGGCGACGTAGGACTCGGTCTTGTCGCGCTGCTGCTCGCTGACGAGCGGCCCGCACTCGACGCCGTCCTCCGTGCCGCGACCGAGCCGGATCTTCTCGGCGCGGCGGGCGAGTTCGGCGACGAAGCGTTCGCGGACGGACTCCTCGATGATGAGCCGGGAGCCGGCGGAGCAGACCTGGCCGCTGTGGATGAACGCGGCGTTGAGGGCCTGGTCGACGGCGGTGTCGAAGCCGGCCTCGGTCTCACAGGCATCGGCGAAGACGACGTTCGGGTTCTTGCCGCCGAGTTCGAGGGCGACCTTCTTGACGCCCGCGGCGGCGGCCTGCGCCACCTTGGTGCCGCTGACGAGACCGCCGGTGAAGGAGACCAGGTCGACGTCGGGGTGGTCGGCCAGGCGGGCGCCGACCGAGGCGCCGGGGCCCGTCACGATGTTGGCGACGCCCTCGGGCAGCCCCGCCTCCAGCAGCAGCTCGATGAGGACGACCGTGGTCAGCGGGGTGATCTCGCTCGGCTTGATGACGAAGGTGTTGCCCGCGGCGAGCGCCGGGGCGATCTTCCAGCTGGCCTGGAGCAGCGGGTAGTTCCAGGGCGTGATCATCGAGCAGACGCCGACGGGCTCGTGCACGACGACGCTGTGGATGTCCTCGGAACCCGCATCGACGACACGCCCCGCGCCCTCACCGATGACGAGATCGGCGAAGTAGCGCAAGGCGTCGGCGACGCAGTCGACGTCGACGCGGCCCTCCTCGACCGTCTTGCCCGCGTCCCGGCTCTCCAGGAGGGCGATCTTCTCCCGGTCGCGGACGAGGAGATCGGCGACGCGGCGAAGGAGCGCGGCGCGCTCGGCGACGGGCGTTCGCGGCCAAGGCCCCTCGTCGAACGCGCGGCGCGCGGCGGCTATCGCGGCGTCGGTGTCCTCGACGCCGCCCTCGGCGATCACCGCGAACGGCTTGCCGTCCGCGGGGTCGACAATCTCCCGCGTGGCCCCCGAGGCGGCGGCGCGCCACTCCCCGCCGACATGGATGGTGCTCTGAACCGACACGACTGACCCCTCTGACACGTCCTGCTTCGCCTTCCGCTTCCGTCTTCCGAAGCGCTCCGAGCGCCGCAGACGGCCTCTCGGCGCGCTCTGCCGTGATGCCGGATGTCCCTGCCCGGGGCGGCGGGATGCATGCGCGATCCATGACCGAAAGTGCGCTGCGTCACCGGTCATACGGCGTGTGCGTCGGACAAAGCGGCGAAACGTACGCTGATGGACGTTCCGTCCCGAGGGCCTGAGGGGGTGCGCGCCATGACGGCCAAGGCCAAGACCAAAACCAAGAGCAAGGCCAAGAAGGATCAAGAGTCGGCGAAGAAGTTCGGTTACGTGTGGGTGATCGTGGCGGCCGTCTGCACGGCGACGCTGCTCGCGGCGACGGCCTCCCCGGGCCGCGACGACCACGGTGGCGAGGGAAGCGACGACGACGGCATCGCGCGGCTCTCCACCCGCGTCATCGCCGACAAGGCCCGGCAAGCACTCCTGCACGCCACATCACTGCACGTCACGGTCGTGAACCGGTCGAAGGGCGCAGGCGCGGGCGGCACCTCACCCTCCGCGATGGACCTCACGCTCGACCGGGACGGGAACTGCATGGCGACGCTGACGTTCGGAGCGGACGGCGAGGCCGATGTCGTACGGCGCGGAGAGCGGGTGTGGCTGCGCATGGACGACGAGCTGTGGCGGGCGCAAGTGCCGGGCGCCGAGGGCAGGTCGACGGCCGAAGCGCTCGACGGCCGTTACGTCACCGGCTCGGTCGGCGATCCTGTCCTCAAGAGGCTCGCAGCTGTCTGTGACTTGCACACCCTGCAAGAGCAACTGCGCGGCGGGACACGGTCCGACGGGGTCGACCGGAAGGGCGCGCCGACCACGCTGAACGGCACCCCCGTCATCCCGCTGACCGGCGAGGACGAGGGCGGCACGCGCAAGACGCTGTGGGTGGCCACGCGCGGCGAACCGTACGCCTTGAAATACACCGAGGTCAGCGCCGGTACGGCCGGTACCCGCGCCATCGACACGACGACGTTGTACGGGGACTACGGCCGACCGGTGCCGCTGCGGACGCCACCCGCCGCCGACTCCGTGTCCGTGGACGATACGAGACTGGGCTCACTCCGCGCCGGGTAGCCCGCCCGCCCCGGTCCGGGCGTCCTTCGCCAACCGCACCGCCGCGTACAGGCTCAGGCTCGGCTCCGCCTGGCGGAGGATCTTGATGGCCTGGACCGAGTCGGCGGGGCCGTCGTGGTCCGCCGCCGCGAGCCGCGCCCGCACCCACTCCCCGCGCAGCTCGGCGTCGCTGCGGGCGCCGGCCTCGGCGATGAGGGCGGCGGCCCGTTCGAGGCCGGGGCGTTCGGCGTCGGTCGCGGTGTCCAGGGCCGCCCGTACGGCGTCGGCGATGCGGTCGGCGTCCCGCAGGACGAGGACGTTCAGCTCTCGGCTCGACTTTCTGATCATGCCTCCATCATGCCGGTCCGGGTCCGCATCAAGTCCCGTACGCAGCCCCGCAACCACGCGTGCGCCGGGTCCGCGTCATGGCGCGGATGCCAGGCCAGGCCGATCGGCAGCGGTGGCAGGTCCAGGGGGACGGGGAAGGTGACGAGGCCGAGCGCGTCGGTCATCGGCCGGCACCACGAACCGACGAGGCCCACGAGGTCCGTCTCGCGCAGGAAGAACAGCGACGAGGGGAACGAGCCGACGCTGCCCACCACCCGCCGCCGCAGGCCGAGTTCGGCGAGCGCCTCGTCGACGGGGCCGTGCAGCTTGCCGCGCCGCGACACCGTGAGGTGGTCGGCCTCTTCGGCGAACCGACGAGCCGTCATCTCACCGCTCAGCAGCGGATGTCCGGCGCGTACGGCGCCCAGCATGTGGTCCACGGTCAGTGGTTCGACACGCACCTCGGGCGCGGTCGAGTCGATGACGCCGACCTCCAGATCGGCCGTGCCCTCCCGGAGCACCGGCGCGTCGAGGTGGCTCTCCCCCAGGAAACGGAGCCGGATGCCGGGCGCCTCGGCCGCCGCGCGGGAGAGCAGCGGTGGGCCGAGCAGCGCGGCGAGCGAATCGCTGCCGTGGACCGTGAACGTACGGGTCAGGGAGCGCAGGTCCTCGGCGCCGCGCGCGGCGAAGAGGGCCCGTGCCCGTTCGACCACCGCCCCGACCTCGGCGCGGAGCGACAGCGCGTACGGCGTCGGCACCATCTGCCGTCCGGCGCGCACGAGCAGCGGGTCGCCGAGCGCCTTGCGGGCGCGGCCGAGGGTGCGGCTCATCGCGGGTTCGGACAGGTGCAGGCGCGCGGCGGCGCCCCGCACGCTCTGCTCCTCGAGGAGGACGTCGAGGGCGACGAGGAGGTTGAGGTCGAGCCCGGCGGCAGCGGCGGGCGGCACCGCCGTCCCCACCGGCGCGGTGGATTGCGTCATGCGCAATGACTCCCTGCACAAGTTGCACTGGAAAGCAGGACGGGGCCGACTCTACGTTGGACGGGCATCCCCTCCCACACCACGCTCCTAGGAGGAGCCATGCCCTCCCCTGCCCGCACCCGGACCACCGGGGCCGCCCCGACAGCGGCCCCGCCCCCGCTCCGGCGGCTCACCCTGCTCGCCGTCTGCGCCTGCGTGATGGTCGCCCAGAGCATGGTCGCGGCCATCAACCTCCTCATCCCGCAGCTGAGTTCATCGACTCTGCACCCCACCTCGACGCAAGTCCTGTGGACGGTCGACGCGTACGTGATCGCGTTCGCGGGCCTGCTGATCCCCGCGGGCGCCGCCGCCGACCGGTACGGGCGCAAGGGGGCGCTCCTGACCGGCCTCGCCCTGTTCGCCGCGGGCGCCGCCACCAGCGCGCTCGCCACCACGCCCGGCGTCCTCATCACGGGCCGCGCGATCTGCGGCACCGGCGCCGCGCTCATCACCCCCGCGACCATGTCGATCCTCGTCCACCTCGCCGAGAGCCCCGCACGGCGGACCCAAGCGCTGACCGCCTGGACGCTCTCGATGGGCGTCGGCGGGGCGCTCGGCAACCTGGGCGGCGGCCTCGCGGGCCAGTTCCTCACCTGGCGAGCCCTGTTCTGGGCGATGGTCCCGCTGGCCGCGCTGCTCGCACTGGCCGTCGCACGGACCGCCCCGCGCACCGCGCGCGTGGACCGAGGCAACCCCGACCCGCTCGGCACGCTGCTCGTCACGGCCGCGCTGGTCGCCCTCCTCTTCGGCATCATCGAGGGGCCGACCTACGGCTGGACCTCGGCCCGCATCCTCCTCGCCTTCGCGCTCGGCGCGCTCCTGGCGGCGGCCTTCACCGCGCACGCGCTGCGCTCGGCGGCGCCGCTCTTCGACCCGCGCGTGTTCCGCTCCGCTCGGCTGCGGGCGGCGACGCTCGGCACGGCCGTCGGCTTCTTCGGCCTCTTCGCCCTGTTCTTCGTCAACTCCCAGTACCTGCAGAACGTCAAGGGGTACGGGGCCGCCCTCACCGGCGTCGCGATCCTGCCGGTGACGGTCGGCATGGCGCTGGCCCCCAAGCTCGTCGCACGCCGCCAGGCCGCGCCCCGCCTCGTCGTCACGGCCGGGCTGGCGCTCATCGGGCTCGGACTGCTCGGCGCGTCCACGGCAGGGCCGCACACCCCGTACGGGATCTACGTCCTCTGGCTCCTCGTCATCTCCTTCGGCACCGGCGCCTGCATGCCTGCCCTGACCATCGGCGTCGTGACCTCACTGCCCGCGCACCAGGCGGGCCTCGGATCCGGACTCGGGACGGCGTCCCGGGAGCTCGGGGCGGCGCTCGGCGTGGCCGTCACCGGAACGGTCCTGGCCGGGGCCGGGCCGGACTTCTCCTCGGGCATGTCTTCGGGGCTGGGCTGGGTCGGGGGTGTGACGCTGGTGGCGACGGTTGCGGTGAGTTGGGGGTATCGGGGGCGGGCGTGAGCGTCTGCGGGGTGTGGTCTCGTCGGCGGGTGCGAGTTGCGTCGTGGCTGGTCGCGCAGTTCCCCGCGCCCCTGGAGGCATGCGGCTTCGCCGCGCCTCCCCGATGGCGCACGGAGTGCGCGTCTCGGGGGCGCGGGGAACTGCGCGAGCGACCACGACGCGACCCTCGCTCGCCCGACAAACGGAAACCGCCCACGGCGCGTCGCAGCAACGACGTGCCGTGGGCGGCAGACCCGGTCAGTGCCGAAGGTCAGAGAAGACCGAGCCCCCGCACAGCCTCCCGCTCCTCCGCCAGCTCCTTGACGGACGCGTCGATGCGCGAGCGCGAGAACTCGTTGATCTCCAGGCCCTGGACGATCTCGTACTTGCCGTCCTTCGTGGTGACGGGGAACGAGGAGATGAGGCCCTCGGGAACACCGTACGAACCGTCCGACGGGATACCCATGGAGGTCCAGTCGCCCTCGGCCGTGCCGTTGACCCAGGTGTGGACGTGGTCGATCGCGGCGTTCGCCGCGGACGCGGCCGAGGACGCGCCCCGCGCCTCGATGATCGCGGCGCCACGCTTGGCGACGGTCGGGATGAACTCGTCCGCCAGCCACTTCTCGTCGTTCACGGTCTCGGCGGCGTTCTTGCCGGCGATCGTGGCGTGGAAGATGTCGGGGTACTGGGTGGCGGAGTGGTTGCCCCAGATGGTCAGACGCTTGATGTCGGCGACCGTCGAACCCGTCTTCTTCGCGAGCTGGGTCAGCGCGCGGTTGTGGTCCAGGCGCGTCATCGCGGTGAAGCGCTCGGCCGGTACGTCCGGCGCGGCGGCCTGGGCGATCAGGGCGTTGGTGTTGGCCGGGTTGCCGACGACGAGGACCTTGATGTCGTCCGCGGCGTGGTCGTTGATGGCCTTGCCCTGGGGCTTGAAGATGCCGCCGTTGGCCTCCAGGAGGTCACCGCGCTCCATGCCCTTGGTGCGGGGGCGGGCGCCGACGAGGAGGGCGACGTTGGCGCCGTCGAAGGCGACGTTCGGGTCGTCGGTGATCTCGATGCCCTGGAGCAGCGGGAAGGCGCAGTCGTCCAGCTCCATGGCGGTGCCCTCGGCGGCCTTGAGCGCCGGGGTGATCTCCAGGAGGCGCAGCTTGACCGGCACGTCCGCGCCGAGCAACTGGCCGGAGGCGATGCGGAAGAGCAGTGCGTAGCCGATCTGGCCGGCTGCGCCGGTGACGGTGACGTTCACGGGAGTGCGGGTCATGGCGTTCTCCGTAGGACAGCGGGTCTTTTGATCGATCTCTCGGCATCAAGAGATCCGCCCGTCAGGCTATCGCGCCGCGCCGCTGCCGGACCTGTCGGTACGTGTGGCTCACCCCACAGGGCTACGGGACATCGCGTACGGACACGGGGCGGCCGCCGGCCCGAGGGGGAGAGGGGCATCGGCGGCCGCCGGGGGTGTCACCGTGTGACCATCCCGTGGGGGTACTGGTGCGCCTTCCCAGAAAGCGCGGCCCTATGCGCTTCATCTTTCGTGGGCGTTCCGTGGGCGTTCCGCGTCTAGCGGGTGCAGCCCCGCCGGCCTGAAGCGAGCGTCGCGCACGCCTTCGCGTCCGCGGGCGAGTCCACCGCCACCATCGGGGTGTACGCGTCCGTGTCGGCGTCGTCGACCAGGCCCTTCCCCGACTTTTTTGCACCCGCCTCCAGCCGCACGCTGTCGCCCGGCGCCGCGCCCTGGATACGCGCCCACGCCGCCTTGCACGTCTCGCTGTAGCGGACCTCGACGGTGACCGTGCCGACCACGGTCCGCACCGGGCTCTCGGCGCGTTCACCGCCGCACTTCATGTCCTCCGGGTCCTTGCCGGTGCAGCCGTCGGCCACGCACTTGACGCCGGCGGGTATGCGGGGCGCGCTCGTCGTCGGCGTCGGCGGGGGTTCGGCCTTCTCGTCCCGCTGCCCGGTGAGGAAGCTGGTCAGGACGTAGGCGACGAGCACGAGGAGGGCCGTGCCTATGGCCCCGGCGAGCGAAACCAGCACCCGCCGCACGACATGACCGCGGCGGCCACGGTTCCCGGACCCGCCCGAGGACGAGGCGACCGGCACCACGCCGTCGACCGGGGGCCCGAACTGGCCCCCCGGCGACGCCGACCCACCCGGCGCCCCGGCCGAGGCGATCGGCTCGGCGGGCACGATCGGTATGCCCCACGAGGTCCGCCTCACCGGCGCGGTCGACTTGTTCGACGCCGCCGGGGTGGTCGAACCGCCCGGGGTGGTGGGGGTGGTGGGCCCGTTCGGCGTGGTCGGGGTGATCGGGGTGGTCGGCGTAGTCGGCCTAGCCCGCGCTATTGGCCAGCCCGACGCTGACGGCGTGCCCGGTGCCGTCGGTGCTGTCGGCTTGGTCAGCTTCACCGGCGTACCTGGCCTTGCCGGCGTACCCGGTGTTGTCGGCTTGGCCGACGCTGTCGCCGCACCCGGCCCGGCCGACGCGCCTGGTGCTGTCGGCTTGCCTGGTCCTGCCGGCGCGCCCGACCCTGCCGACGTACTCGGCGTTGCCGACGCGCCCGGTCCTGCCGACGTACCCGGTGTTGTCGGCTTGGCCGACGCTGCCGCCGCGCCCGGCGCTGTCGGCGCGCCCGACCCTGCCGACGTACCCGGCGTTGCCGACGCTCCCGAATCTGCTGACGTACCCGCCGCTGTCGGCGTACCCGAATCTGCTGACGCTCCCGGTGCTGTCGGCTTGCCTGGCCTTGTCGGCGCACCCGTTCCTGCCGACGTACCCGACGCTGTCGGCGTGCCCGGCGTTGCCGACGCGCCCGGCCCCGCCGACGTACCCGGCGTTGCCGACGCGCCCGGCCCCGCCGATGTACCCGGCGTTGCCGACACGCCCGACTCTGTCAGCGCGCCCGGCGCTGTCGACGTACCCGCAGCTGTCGGCTTGGCTTGCGTGGTCGACGTGTCCGACCCTGCCGACGTACCCGCCGCTGCCGACTTGGCCTGCGGGCTCGACGTGCCCGGCCCCGTCTGCGCTGTCGGCATACCCGGTGTCGTCGGCGCGTTCGGCGTTGTCCGCGTGCCCGGAGCTGTCGGCATCGCCGGTGCTGCCGACTTGGCCCACGCTGTCGGCGCGGCCCGCCCGCTGGGCTGCGCCGACGGACCGGCCTCACCCGCAGCGCCGCGCTTCCCCGAAGCACCGGACCTTCTCAAAGCGCCGGTCTCCTCCGAGGAGCTGGACTTCCCCCGAGCACCGGATTTCCCCGATGCACTGGCCTCCCGCAAAGCGCCGGAATCCCGCGAAACGCTCAGCTCCGCCGAACCCCCGGCCACACCCGGAACACCAGGCCCCCTCGAAGCGCTGGACTCGCCCGAAGCACCGGACTCCCCTGAAGCCCCGGACTTCCCCCAAGCGCCCAACTCTCCCGCAGCACGGCGCCCCCATGAAGCCCCGGCTTGCCCGGAAGCAGCGGACTTCCCCGAAGCACCCGCCTCCCCTGCGGCACCACGCCCCCACGAAGCCCCGGCCTCCTCGGAAGCGGCAGACTTCCCCGAAGCACCCGCCTCCCCTGCGGCGCCGGGCCCCCTCAAAGCACCCGGCTCCCCGGAAGCACCGGCCACACCCGAAGCCCCAGGCCCCCTGGAAGCACCGCCCTCCCCCGCAACTCCGGACCCACCCGAAACCCCAGGCCCACCAAAACCCCCTGGCCCGCCAGAAACCCCCGCCTCCCCCGACGCCGCCCGCGCCTGAGCGACCCGTATCGCTTCCATGGCCATGTCATGCCGCATCTCGGAGCGGCTGTAGGCACGCTCCGCGCGCTCCCACAGCGTGGTGAGGTGGGCGGCGCCGGCGCCGGTCGCCTCGGCGAGGGCCACGACGGCGCCCTTGGGCGCGAGCAGCCCTCCGTTCAGGTACCGCTCCCAGGACGTCCTGGGATACCCGGTGCGCTCCGCCAGCGCGGCGACGCCGAGCCCGCCGCGGTCGGCCACTCTGCGCAACTGGCCGACGAACTCCACGAGCTGCGGGTCCAGTCCGTCCGGCAGCGTCTTCCAACGAGGCATCGCTTCCGCCCTCTCCACCCGTCCTCCCCCGTCTTCCCAGGCCGCGGCCCGGCGAACGGTCACCGCAGGGTGAAGTGCAGCGTGTCCTGGAGGAAGGGGATCTTCAGCCACGGGCTCGGCTGCGCCATCATCGCGAGCAGCACGATGGCGAGGCCGAGGACACCGTACGTGATCATGTCAGTGAAGCGGGATCGTACGGCGAGCATGCCGACGGACGGCAGCGCCCAGCGCAGCGCGGCGCCGCCGAGGAGGGCCACACCGACCAGGATCGTTCCGACGCGGAACAGGCCGAACGCCGTGAGCAGCAGTCCGAGCCCGGTCACGACGAGCACCGCGATCAGGGGCCACTGACGGGCGGGGACGGGGGCGTCGGCCGAAGCGGCACGGCCTCCGCCCTCGGGGCGCGCGGTGTCGCGGGTCCACAGGGGGAAGCGGCGCGTGCCTCGCCTCTTCCGAGCGCTGAAGGCGCCGAAGCCCTTGGCACCCGAGTCCCCGGCACCGGTGCCGGTGCCAGCCCCGGTGCCGTCAGCACCCGAAGCCTCAGCACCGGAAACCCCGGCACGCGAAACCTCCGCACCCGAAACCCCAGCACCCGAAACCCCGGCACCCACAGCCCCGGCCCCCGACACCTCGGCCCCCGCCCCCTCCCGGGACGCCTCAGCGAACACCGTTGGCGTTCCGCTCGGCGGCCTCGACGACGTTGACCAGGAGCTGGGCGCGGGTCATGGGGCCCACGCCGCCCGGGTTCGGGGAGATCCAGCCGGCGACCTCGGCGACGCCGGGGTGCACATCGCCGACGATCTTGCCGTTCTCGTCGCGCGAGACACCGACGTCGAGAACGGCCGCGCCCGGCTTGATGTCCTCGGCCTTGATCAGGTGCGGGACGCCCGCCGCGGCGACGACGATGTCGGCGCGCTTGAGGTGCGCGGAGAGGTCACGGGTGCCGGTGTGGCACTGGGTGACCGTCGCGTTCTCCGACTTGCGGGTGAGCAGCAGCGGCATCGGGCGGCCGATGGTCACG
This sequence comes from Streptomyces sp. NPDC046939, assembly GCF_040644575.1. Taxonomy (NCBI): domain Bacteria; kingdom Bacillati; phylum Actinomycetota; class Actinomycetes; order Kitasatosporales; family Streptomycetaceae; genus Streptomyces; species Streptomyces sp. NPDC046939. The sequence continues at coordinate 67,663 of NZ_JBEYWV010000016.1, read as the reverse complement.
CCGCGGCCGACCACGACGACCTCCGCGCCCTTGATCTCGACGCCGTGCTTGCGCAGCAGCGTGATGATGCCGAACGGGGTGCAGGGCAGCGGCGCCGGCTCGTTCAGGACGAGGCGGCCGAGGTTCATCGGGTGCAGGCCGTCGGCGTCCTTGGCCGGGTCCATCAGTTCGAGGATGCGGTTCTCGTCGATGCCCTTGGGCAGCGGCAACTGGACGATGTAGCCGGTGCAGGCCGGGTCCTCGTTCAGCTCGCGGACGACGGCCTCGATCTCCTCCTGCGTGGCCGTGGCGGGCAGCTCGCGCTGGATGGAGGCGATGCCGACCTGCGCGCAGTCGCGGTGCTTGCCCGCGACGTACTTCTGGCTGCCGGGGTCCTCACCGACGAGGACGGTGCCGAGTCCGGGCGTGACCCCCTTCTCCTTCAGGGCCGCCACGCGGGCGGTCAGTTCGGACTTGATCGCGGCTGCGGTGGCCTTGCCATCGAGAATCTGGGCAGTCATGGTGCCCATTCTTTCAGGGCGGGCCGGGTTCACCCAAGTTGCACTTGCACAACGGCCCGACGGCCCACTGGACAGGAGCATGTCCGGTTGAGGAGCATGATCGGCGCAGTGCCGCGGACGGCGGCAGGGGGGAGAAACCGCGCACGCGGCCGCATTTCCGGATGTACACCTCCGCGTTCCTCCGCGGGTCCGCACCGTCCCCGTAGTCGTCCCCGGAGGAATCTCGCCATGAGCCACGGCGAACCGCACAACCCTTACGGTCAGCAACCGCCGCAGCCGAGCCCGTACGGCCAGCAGGCCCCGCAGGGCGTCCCCCCGCAGCAGGGGTACGGCTATCCGCAGCACCCGGGCCAGCCCTACGGGGCCTATCCGCAGTACCCGCAGCAGCAGGGGATGCCGGTGCCCGGTGGCATGCCCGGGGTTCCGCCGATCGCCTCGATGGGCCGCCGGCTCGGCGCGCGTCTGATCGACGGCGTTCCGTTCGCGATCCTCAACTTCATCATGATGGCGCCGGCCCTGTCGGACTATCTCGACGCCCTCTCCGACTGCGACTCGTCGGACTCCTCCGCGTTCAACAGTTGCGTGCAGGACGCCATGGGTGACTTCTACGCGGACTTCATCCCGGCGTCGCTCGGCGTCTTCGCCCTCTTCTTCCTCTACGAGTGGCTGATGATCGCCTTCGTCGGCGCGACGCTGGGCAAGCTGGCTCTCGGCATCCGCGTCCTGAAGGCGGAGACGGGCGCGAAGCCGGGGCTCGGCGGCAGCTTCCTGCGCTGGGTCATCCCGACGGTCGGCGCGTTCGCCTGCGGCATCGGCCAGCTCCTCGTCTACCTGTCGCCCTTCTGGGACAAGACGGGCCGCAAGCAGGGCTGGCACGACAAGGTCGCGAGCGTGGTCGTCGTGCAGGTGAAGGGCTGACCCCGGAGCCGTACGACGAGGGCCCACCGGTCGACGACCGGCGGGCCCTTTCCCGTACAAGGCGGCTCAGTGGCCATCCGTACAAGGCGGCTCAGTGGCCCCCTCCGTGCGGCACCACGGCTCAGTGGAAGAAGTGGCGCGTCCCCGTGAAGTACATCGTCACGCCCGCCTTCTTCGCGGCCTCGACGACCTGCTCGTCGCGGATCGAGCCGCCGGGCTGGACGATCGCCTTGACGCCCGCGTCGATGAGGATCTGCGGCCCGTCCGGGAACGGGAAGAACGCGTCGGACGCGGCGTAGGAGCCGCGCGCCCGCTCCTCGCCCGCGCGCTCGACGGCGAGCTTGCAGGAGTCGACGCGGTTGACCTGGCCCATGCCGACGCCGACGGAGGCGCCGTCCTTGGCGAGCAGGATGGCGTTGGACTTCACGGCGCGGCACGCCTTCCAGGCGAACGCCAGCTCGTCCAGCTCGTCCGGCGAGAGCGGCTCGCCGGCCGCGAGGGTCCAGGACGCGGGGTCGTCGCCGTCGGCCTGGAGGCGGTCGGTGACCTGGAGGAGCGCGCCGCCGTCGATCTGCTTCGTCTCGACCGGGGCGGAGGGGCCGTTCGGGGCCCGCAGCACGCGGATGTTCTTCTTCTTGGTGAGGGCTTCGAGGGCGCCGTCCTCGTAGTCGGGCGCGACGATGACCTCGGTGAAGATCTCGGCGACCTGCTCCGCCATCTCCTTGCTGACCGGGCGGTTGACCGCGATGACGCCGCCGAACGCGGAGAGCGGGTCGCAGGCGTGCGCCTTGCGGTGGGCCTCCGCGACGTCCTGGGCGACGGCGATGCCGCAGGGGTTGGCGTGCTTGATGATCGCGACGCAGGGGTCGGCGTGGTCGTACGCGGCACGGCGCGCGGCGTCCGTGTCCGTGTAGTTGTTGTACGACATCTCCTTGCCGTGCAGCTGCTCCGCCTCGGCGAGGCCGCCGGTGCCGTCGACGTAGAGGGCGGCGCCCTGGTGCGGGTTCTCGCCGTAGCGCAGGACGTTCTTGCGCGTGTACGTGGCGCCGAGGAACTCGGGGTGGCCACTGTCGTCGGCGGCGGCGTAGTCGGCGGCGAACCAGGAGGCGACGGCCACGTCGTAGGAGGCGGTGTGCTGGAACGCCTCGGCGGCGAGCCGCTTGCGCGTGGTGAGGTCGAAGCCGCCGTCCTTGACCGCCGCGAGGACATCGGCGTACCGCCGGGGGCTGGTGACCACGGCGACCGACGGGTGGTTCTTGGCGGCGGCGCGGACCATCGAGGGGCCGCCGATGTCGATCTGCTCGACGCACTCGTCCGGGGTGGCGCCCGAGGCGACGGTCTCCTTGAACGGGTACAGGTTGACCACGACCAGCTCGAACGGCTTCACACCGAGGTCGGCGAGCTGCTTCTGGTGGTCCTCCAGGCGCAGGTCGGCGAGGATGCCCGCGTGGACCTTGGGGTGCAGGGTCTTCACGCGGCCGTCGAGGCACTCGGGGAACCCGGTGACGTCCTCGACCTTGGTGACCGGGACCCCGGCGGCGGCGATCTTCGCGGCGGTCGAACCGGTGGACACCAGCTCGACACCCGCCTCGTGGAGCCCGCGCGCCAGCTCCTCCAGACCGGTCTTGTCGTAGACGCTGACCAGCGCCCGTCGGATGGGCCGCTTGTTGCTCTCGGCGGTCACGAAATAACTACCTTTCGTCCCTCAATGCTGTAGCCGTTGCGGGCCAGACGCCCCACGACATCGACGAGCAGCCTGCGCTCGACTTCCTTGATGCGCTCGTGCAGAGCGCTCTCGTCGTCCTCGTCCCGGATGTCGACCACGCCCTGGGCGATGATCGGGCCGGTGTCGACGCCGTCGTCGACGAAGTGGACGGTGCAGCCGGTGACCTTCGCGCCGTACGCGAGCGCGTCGCGCACACCGTGAGCACCGGGAAAACTGGGCAGCAGGGCCGGGTGCGTGTTCACGAACCGGCCGCCGAAGCGGGCGAGGAACTCCTTGCCCACGATCTTCATGAACCCGGCGGAGACGACCAGGTCCGGCTCGTACGCGGCGGTCGCCTCGGCGAGCGCCCGGTCCCAGTCCTCGCGCGCGGCGTGGTCCTTGACCCGGCAGACGAACGTCGGGATCCCGGCGCGCTCGGCACGCTCCAGACCGACGATGCCGGTCCGGTCGGCGCCGACGGCGACGATCTCCGCGCCGTACGCCTCCGCTCCCCGCTCCGCCATGGCGTCGAGCAGGGCCTGCAGATTCGTACCTGATCCGGAGACCAGCACGACGAGGCGCTTGGCCTTGGCCACGGCGGGGCCCTTTCTCGTACAGGGGCGTACTTGTATGTTCCTACGGAAGCGTCGTGCTGCCCCATACGGGGGACCCTACGAAGCGGCCGACCGTCAGCAACGATACCGGCACACCAGCCAGCCCCCACGGGACGGGGGCGCGGCCGGGAGGTAGCGTCAGCGTCCAGGAAGACTCGGGCCCGCACGCGGAACGCGGGGCGGGCGTGGAACGTTGACGTGAGAGAACGTAAAGAACGCACCAAACCGCACGCGCCGTCCGACCGGTGACGACCGATGACGACCGACGACGACCCACGCCATCCGACCGATGACGCCCATGCAGCTGACGACCTAGGGGAAGACGCACACCTGATGCCGGACCGAAGCCTTCGCCAGTCCCAGGAGTCCCGGGAGTCCAAGGAATCCAAGGAGTCCGACGAGGGCAGGAGCTCCGGGGCCTCCGGCGAGACCGGGACCTCCGGGGACTCCGGGGACTCCGGGAAGCCCGGGAAGCCCGGGACCTCCGGTGCGGACAATCCGTTCGCCCCGCCGCCCGAGGACGCCCCGGACCGCCCCTGGCAGCCGCGCCGCCCCGAGGGCTCGGACACCGAGCAGGGCGGGCACGGCGGCGGCCGTTCGCCCTGGGGCAGCCAGTGGAGCGACCGCCAGCCCGGCCCGTCGCAGGGCGGCGGCCGGTTCGGCGACCGCCCGGGGGGCAACGGCGGCGGACAGGGCGGCCCCGAGGGCCAGGGCCCCGGCCGCGGCACCGGTGGCATGCGCTGGGACCCCACCGACCCGGCCCAGCGCCGTGCGCGCTACGCGCTCCTGTCCGGCATGTGGGGCTTCTTCTTCGCCCTGTTCGCCTGGCCGTACGTGGCCCTGCTGCTCGGCGCGCTCGCCCTGTACTGGAGCATCAGCGCCCTGCGCGCCAAGCCCCGCACCCCGGACCCGGACACCCCCGCGCCGCCCGCCAAGACCGACGCCGCGTCCTCCCGCCCGCAGACGACGGCGGCGATCAGCGGCCTGGTCACGGGGGCGCTGGCGCTGGCCATGGTGGCGTCGATGTTCACGGCGAAGCTCGTCTACAGCGACTACTACGAGTGCCGGGCCGACGCCCTGACGCACGCGGCCAGCGAGTCCTGCGAGGACCATCTGCCGAAGCAGCTCCGACCGCTGCTCGGATCACGGTGACGATGCGTCAGGAGTCCGGGGCCGTGTGAGACGGGGGCCCTGGTTCCGGCTCCGGGCCCGTTCCCGGTTCCGGGGCCGAGGGTCCGTCCCGCAGGATGGCCCAGCGTTCCGCGCGGGACTCCTCGTCGAAGAAGTCGAAGGGGTCGAAGTCGTCCTCCGTCCCGGCCTGTTCGGGTTCCGGCGCGACGGTTTTCCGGCGCCGGAAACGCCCGCTCCGCGCCCCGGACCCGTCCCCGGGTTCGTCCCCGTCCTCGCCGACGAGACCCGTCCCGGCCCCCGGCCCCGACCCGGCCGCGGACACCGGCACGGCCGGGGCCACCATCGCGGAGGCGGCCGCGGCCACCCGCACGGACGCCCCCCGCCGCGCCCGCCACCACCCCACCGCCAACGTCACCGGCAGCCCGACCACCCCGACCCACGTCGTCGCCGCGAGCCCGGTCAGCCAGCCCACCGGCCCGAACGTGGCGAGGACCTCGACGCCCAGCGCACCACCCGCCGCCACGGCGAGCACGGCGAGGGTCACTCCGCACAGCCCGGCCGCGACGACGGCGCCGTACGCCATCCGCCTCCGCGACCACGCGGACCGCTCGCCCCCGATCACCACGAACCAGGCCACGGTCACCGCCGCTACGACGGGCACCACCCCGACCGCCCAGGTCAGCGGCGATCCCTCGCCCTTCGGCGGCACCGCCGCGAGCAGCGGGACGGTCGGCAGCACCGGGCCGCCCGCGCTGCCCAGCGGCCCCACCGTGTGCCCGGCCCCGAGGACGAATCCGGGGCCGAGGGCGTACGCGGCGCCCCAGACCGCCGCGTTCGGCACCAGCGCGAGACAGAGCAGCAGGACGGTGACGCGCCCCGTCCACGCCCCGGTGAGCTGGATGAACGCATCCCGCGCCGCGCCCCCGTGCCAGACGAGGCCGACGGCCACCAGGAGCGCTCCCCCGGCGAGCAGGACGAGGACCCCGGCGGCAGCGGCCCGCGCGGCGACCGGGAGGACCTCCCGTACGAGCACCTGCGGCAGCACCTCAAGGGATCTGCGCAGCGCCTGCGGCAGCGGCCCGTACGGTCTGCCGTGCGCGGTCCACACCCCGGCCCCGGACGCGGCCACGGCGACCAGGACGAGGTGGGTGACGCAACTGATCCAGGACGGCCGCAGTTCGCCGCCGGCCGTGTAGAGCGCGGCGGCGATGCCGATCAGGAGATAGCCGAGCGCGACCCCGCCCCACACCCCGGCGGCGGGCGCGGGCGGCGCGTCGGCCTCGTCCTCCGGCGGTTCGGCCGCGTCGCGCCCGGCGCGGAACACCAGCCACACCGGCAGCGCCAGGAGCAGCAGCGGGCTCAGGCCGATCGGGGCGGGGGCGCCGGACAGCGTGTCCGCGCGGATGATCTCGGCGCCGTGCGCGAGGAGCCACAGCGCGGCGGCGGTGCGCAGGGCGCTACCGGGGCCGCTGTCCGGGTAGGGCGAGCTGATCCACATGGCGATCACGAGCACCGCGAAGAAGCCGAGCCCGAGCCCCGCCGCGACGAATCCGCCGAACATCCCGGCGGCGGGCCCCGGCGAGCGTTCGCGCACGCGGGTCAGGAGCACGGGCATCGACGGTCCACGGCCGGTCATCTGCGTCACGGGGCCATGCTGCCAAGGAGACTCGCGTTCCTCGCGTAACAGGCGAAACACGGATGTGTCGCTCAAGATACGTTCATGTACTTTTTGGCGCGAGAAGGTGCGGGGAGTTCCTCATGACGCAGAGCCCCGCCACCCCCCTGCCGACGCCGAAGGAGCGCCGCAGACTCCGCGAGGCGAAGTCCCTGAGCCAGGCGCAGCTCGCCGCGAGGATCGGCGTGACGCGCGAGACGATCCGCGCGTGGGAGTCGGGCCGTACCACGCCCGGGGGAACGGGGAGCGAGAAGTACGCGGAGCTGCTCCGCGCCCCGCTGGACCGGCCCGCGCCACGAAAGGCGACCCCGAAACCTGCCACGACGTCCGCCGCGCCCGAACAGCCCGTCACCCGCCCCTCGGCCCGGGCCTTCGACGCCCTGTACGCCTATGCCGCGCCCCTGCTCGTGCGCCACACCTATCTGCTCTCCGGCCGGCGGGCCCTCGCACGGGAGGCTGTCGAGCGTGCGTTCCAGCTGGCCTGGGAGCGCTGGCCGGAGGTCGCGGTCGACCCGGACCCGGCGGGCTGGGTGCGGGCCGCGGCGTACGAGTACGCGATGTCGCCCTGGCACCGGCTGCGCCCCGGTTTCCGCAGGCCGGACGCGCCGCCCGCCGACCCCGCGGACCGCGAGCTCCTCGACGTACTCCTGAGCCTGCCGCCCGTGTACCGGCGCACGCTGCTGCTCTACGACTGGGTGGGCCTGGATCTGCCGGAGACCGCCGCCGAGACGGAGGCCAGTACGCCGGCCGCCGCCCACCGTGTCCTGCACGCGCGCGAGGCCGTGGCCGAGCGGCTGCCGGACCTCGCGATCCCGGAACAGTTGCGGCAGCGGCTGACCGCGCTCGCGGGCGCGGAGCGGCTGGAGGCGCCGAAGCCGTCGCTGGTGCGGGAGGCCGGTGAGCGGCGGGTCCGGTTCTGGACGCGGGCGGCGATCGCCGTCACCACGCTGATCATCGGGGCGACGGTGCTGACGCTGCGGGTGGCCCCGACGCACTACGAGCCGGTGCCCGCGCCCGGCGCCCCGGTCAGCGGCGTGCCCGCACCCTCCGGGCCGGGCCCGCTGTCGGCGCGGGAGCGGCAGTTGCGCGCGCTGCTCCAGGAGGAGCTGAGCGGCGGCCCCGAGCGGCTCGTACCTGTGCCCGAATAGGGCGGGGAACAGGTGAGGGGGCCCGCACCGTGACCGGTGCGGGCCCCCTCATCCACGTACGCCTGCCGGCTACGAAAGCAGCTCGCGCGCCAGCTTCGCCGTCTCGGTCGGGGTCTTGCCGACCTTGACGCCGGCGGCCTCGAGGGCCTCCTTCTTCGCCTGGGCGGTGCCGGAGGAGCCGGAGACGATGGCGCCGGCGTGGCCCATGGTCTTGCCCTCGGGGGCGGTGAACCCGGCGACGTAGCCGACGACCGGCTTGGTCACGTTGGCCTTGATGAAGTCGGCCGCGCGCTCCTCGGCGTCGCCGCCGATCTCGCCGATCATGACGATGAGGTCGGTCTCGGGGTCGGCCTCGAACGCGGCGAGCGCGTCGATGTGCGTCGTGCCGATGACCGGGTCGCCACCGATGCCGACGGCGGACGAGAAGCCGATGTCACGCAGCTCGTACATCATCTGGTACGTCAGCGTGCCGGACTTCGAGACCAGGCCGATGCGGCCCGGCTTCGTGATGTCGCCCGGGATGATGCCGGCGTTCGACTGGCCCGGGGTGATGAGACCGGGGCAGTTCGGGCCGATGATGCGGGTCTTGTCGCCCTTGGACTTCGCGTACGCGTAGAACGCGGCGGAGTCGTGGACGGCGATGCCCTCGGTGATGACGACCGCGAGGGGGATCTCGGCGTCGATGGCCTCGACGACGGCGGCCTTGGAGAAGGCCGGGGGCACGAAGAGGACGGAGACGTTGGCGCCCGTCGCCTCCATGGCCTCCTTGACCGTGCCGAAGACGGGGATCGACGTGCCGTCGAAGTCGACCTCGGTGCCCGCCTTGCGCGGGTTCACGCCGCCGACGATGTTCGTGCCGTCGGCCAGCATGAGCTTGGTGTGCTTCATGCCCGTGGCACCGGTCATGCCCTGGACGATGACCTTGCTGTCCTTGTTGAGGAAGATAGCCATGGCTGTTCTGTCCCTCGTCCCTTACTTCGCGGCCGCGAGCTCGGCGGCCTTGTCGGCCGCGCCGTCCATGGTGTCCACGCGCTGCACCAGCGGGTGGTTGGCGTCGGAGAGGATCTTGCGACCCAGCTCGGCGTTGTTGCCGTCGAGACGCACGACGAGGGGCTTCTCGACCTTCTCGCCCTTCTCCTCCAGGAGCGCGAGCGCCTGGACGATGCCGTTGGCGACCTCGTCGCAGGCGGTGATGCCGCCGAAGACGTTGACGAAGACGGACTTGACGTCCGGGTCGCCGAGGATGATCTCCAGGCCGTTCGCCATCACCTGGGCGGAGGCGCCGCCACCGATGTCGAGGAAGTTGGCCGGCTTCACGCCGCCGTGCTTCTCACCGGCGTACGCGACGACGTCGAGGGTCGACATGACCAGGCCCGCGCCGTTGCCGATGATGCCGACCTCGCCGTCGAGCTTGACGTAGTTGAGGTTCTTCTCCTTGGCGGCGGCCTCGAGCGGGTCGGCCGCGGCCTTGTCCTGGAGGGCCTCGTGGTCGGGGTGGCGGAAGTCCGCGTTGTCGTCGAGGGACACCTTGCCGTCGAGGGCGATGATGTCACCGGAGGCGACCTTGGCCAGCGGGTTGACCTCGACGAGGAGGGCGTCCTCCTCGATGAAGGTCTTCCAGAGCGTGACCAGCACGTCGGCGACCTTGTCGGCGACCTCGGCCGGGAACTTCGCGTCCGCGACGATCCGGCGCGCGACCTCGGGGGTCACGCCCTCGTTGGCGTCGATCGGCGTCTTGGCGACGGCCTCCGGGCGGGTGGCCGCCACCTCCTCGATCTCCATGCCGCCCTCGACGGACGCGATGGAGAGGAAGGTGCGGTTGGTGCGGTCCAGGAGGAAGGAGACGTAGTACTCCTCCACGATCTCCGGAGCCGTCTCGGCGATCATCACCTTGTGGACCGTGTGGCCCTTGATGTCCATCCCGAGGATGTTGGTCGCGTGCTGCACGGCCTCGTCGGTCGAGGCGGCCAGCTTCACGCCGCCGGCCTTGCCGCGGCCACCGACCTTCACCTGCGCCTTGACGACGGACTTGCCGCCCAGCCGCTCGGTCGCCTCGCGGGCCGCCTCAGGCGTGTCGATGACTTCACCGGCCAGCACCGGTACACCGTGCTTGGCGAAGAGGTCCCTCGCCTGGTACTCGAACAGGTCCACGCGCGTCCGTCCCTATCAGTGATCTCGCGGTTCGATCTTCCTGCGTGGGCGTGCCGCGATGGGCAACGTGACTCCGCTGTCACAAGGGAGGCGTACGAGGCGTACACAGTGGCCGGGTACGCGGCATGTCCGTCTCGCAGGTTATCGCCGCTCAGCGACGGCTTCTAAATCGCAGATCACACATGAGCGGTGATACCTGTCACAGAGCGCGTCGCCGCGACGCCTTCCGGTGGGGTCGTTCGCGGCCTCACCGTGCGGGGGTACGCACGGTGAGGCCGCCCGACGAGCCCCGTACGTCACCTGTGTCACAGGCGACGCGGTCAGGGGCTCGGAACAGGCGGCCCGTCCCCAACGGGCTCGCCCGCACGCCGGAAAACGGCCTGGTCGCGCCGGTGGATCCGGCTGACGGGGCACTCCGGCGTCGGTCAGATGCCGGGCGTCAGCCGGGAGGGACAGGAAGGTCGGAATGCCGGTCGGTCACCGGCGCGGCCGTGCCGGACGCGAGGGCGCCGGGCGGCAGCAGCACGGGAAGCCGGCGGGCGCCGAACGCGGCCGCGTGCAGATCACCGTGGCGCGAGCCGCCGCCGTCACCCACGGAGGCGCCCGCCACGGGTACGCCGTCCGGGTGCGCCGGGGCGCCAGGCGCGTTCTGCCCCGGCGCGACGGCGTGCCGGACGGCGGACGCGTCGTGCGGGTGCGCGCCCGCGCGTTCTTTTTCTACGGCGCCGAGCGCGGCGGGGTCGTACGCCGTCGGCCCCGCCACCACAAGGGCGTACGGAGAGGGAGTGTGCCGCTTCGCCCGCGCGGCGTCGGACCCGCGGCGCTCGGCCCGGCCCTCGCCGACGGGGACGGTGGACGCGGCCTGCTCGGCGGGCAGGGCGGCGTCGACGGCACCGGGGGCGCCGGTGGATTGCGCCGGATCGTCGGAGTGCGCGGGGACGGTGGGCTCGGCGGGCGCCGGGGGCTCGGCGGATGCCGGGGGCGCGGGCGTCCCCGGCTCGCCCGGGGCGGGCAGGGGCGTGGCCTCGCCGGGGGCGCCCGGCAGTCCGGGCAGCGTCGGCGGCCCGTCCGGCAGCGGTCGCGGGGCGGCGGAGGTGAGATCGTCCACGACCTGCTCGACCAGCTCACCGACCGGCTGCGTCACGCCACGGACAGCGCCCTGAACGGTGCTGTCCACGGTGTCCAGGACCGGCCGCAGGACCGTGTCCCGCACGGTGCCGACGAGGTGCCCCGACGCTCCGTCCCGCCCGAGCAGCCCGCCGAGAACACCGGGGTGCTGCGGGCCGCCACCGGTCGATTCCCGCGCGGCCGTGTGCCGAAGCGTGCCCGAGGCGTCGTCCGCGTGGGCCTGGCCGCCGCAGAGGAGACCGAGCCCGAGCAACCCACCGAGCAGCAGCGCCAGTTGCAGCGCGCGCCGTCTCGCCACCGGGCGCGGCAGGCGCTCGGCAGGGGCGGGGGACACGGTCGCGGAGATCACGGTGCGCGAATCCTCGCACGGGGGTCGGGCGGGTGCGCAAGCCCTGTGTTACCGATGGGTACTCAATTCCGGTTTGCCGCCGCGGCCCCGCTTTCGGCCCCCACGTCGGGTATGGGCAGCGGACGCTTCTCGATCGCCGCGGCCATGACGTCGGGGAACAGGTCGGGGGTGCAGGCGAACGCCGGGGCGCCCAGCGCGGCAAGCGCCGCCGCGTGCTCCCGGTCATATGCGGGCGCCCCCTCGTCGGAGAGCGCGAGCAGCGTCACGAACTGCACGCCCGACGCCTTCATCGCGGCGACCCGCTTCAGCATCTCGTCGCGGATGCCGCCCTCGTAGAGGTCGGAGATGAGGACGACGACCGTCTCGGCGGGGCGGGTGATCTGCGACTGGCAGTAGGCGAGCGCGCGGTTGATGTCGGTGCCGCCGCCGAGCTGGGTGCCGAAGAGCACGTCGACCGGGTCGTCGAGCTGGTCGGTGAGGTCCACGACGGCCGTGTCGAAGACGACGAGCCGGGTCCGGATCGACCGCATGGACGCGAGCACCGCGCCGAAGACCGAGGCGTAGACGACGGACGCGGCCATCGAGCCCGACTGGTCGATGCAGAGGACGACCTCCTTCTTCACCGACTGCGAGGCCCGCCCGTAGCCGATGAGCCGCTCGGGCACGATCGTGCGGTACTCGGGCAGATAGTGCTTCAGGTTGGCCGCGATCGTGCGGTTCCAGTCGATGTCGTGGTGGCGGGGGCGGCTCACGCGGGCGCTGCGGTCGAGGGCGCCGGTGAGGGTGGCGCGGGTCCGCGTGGCGAGCTTCTTCTCCAGGTCCTCGACGACCTTGCGGACCACCGCGCGGGCCGTCTCCTTCGTCGTCTCCGGCATCGCCTTGTTCAGGGAGAGCAACGTGCCGACGAGGTGCACGTCCGCCTCCACCGCCTCCAGCATCTCCGGTTCGAGGAGCAGCGTGGACAGGCCGAGGCGGTCGATCGCGTCGCGCTGCATGACCTGGACGACGGAGGACGGGAAGTACGTGCGGATGTCTCCGAGCCAGCGGGCGACGGACGGGGCGCTCGCGCCGAGACCCGCACTCCGGTTGCCGCCGTTGTTCTGTTGCCGGCCTCCTCCGGAGCCGCCGCCGTACAGGGCGGTGAGAGCGCCGTCCATCGCCGCGTCCCGGCCCGTCAGTTGCCACCCCGCGCCGTCGGCCGCCGCGTCGCCGCCGAGGACCAGCCGCCAGCGCCGCGCGCGTTCGTCACCGGTGGGCATGTCTGTACCGCTCGTCATGTCGCCGCCTCCGTGTTGTGCCGTGAATCGTGTACCGGGGCTGTGTGCCGGCCGCCTCTTCGTGTGCCTGGTGCGGTGCGTGTGCGACCGCGAGACCGTGGTGGCTGGTCGCGCAGTTCCCCGCGCCCCTGGCCTGAACGGAGTGCCGGGTCCCTGTCGGTTGTTGAGATGGCGCACGAAGTGCGCATCTCAGGGGCGCGGGGAACTGCGCGCCCAGCCCCCACGCACCCGCACTGCCGAGCCGACCGAACCACCCCACCCCTCGTCATCCCCCAACCCCCGCCCCGCCCAGCAACAACCGGACAACAGAAACCACCGCATCGGCCCGCTCCACGTCCAGCTCGTCCGCGAACCCGGGCGGCAAGCCCATCGCGGTCGGGGCCGATGTCGCCGGGCCGCGCCGGACCAGGTCCCCGAGGGCGCGCCGCACCCCGGGCTCGTACGCCGAGAATGTCCGGCGCAACAGGGGCAGGACGTCCGTGAAGGCGTCGGCCGGGACGCCGGTCAGCCACGCGTCGACGAGGCCGAGCAGCCGCTCGTCGTGGACGAGGAGGAGGCCCCCGCCGGAGCCGCCGCCGACGAACCCCTCGATCCAGGCCGCCGCCTCGCCGGGCGGGGTGCCGGGTGAGAGGGCGAGCCCCATGAGGCGGGCCGCGCCCTCGTCCTCCAGGGCGCCTTCGTCGAGCAGGATGCGTGCGCAGCGCCCGCGCACGACACCGGCCACGCTGTCCCGCGCGGCGAGTGTGTGCAGCACGGACCGCCAGCGGGCGCGCAGTTCGGCGTCGTCGAGGAGGCCGAGGGCGGAGTGCACGGCGTCGACGTGGCCGCGCATCTCCTCGGCGGCGTCGGTGTCGAGGTTGGCGCAGGCCGGGGGCAGCCCGACGAAGATGCGCTGGGCGAGCCCTGCCGTGACTCCGGCGAGAGCTCCGGTGCCGGTGCCGCGCACGTCGCCGTAGCGCAGGGCGCGGACGAGTGCGGGCAGGGCCTGGGCGAGGTGGCCGACGTCGGCGTCGAGGGCGGCGCGGTCGGCGAGGACCCGCATGACGACGGGCAGGGCGTCGGGCAGCTCCGCGAGGAGGCACCGCTCGGCGAGCGCCGTCACGTCGGCGAGGGCGGTCGCGGCGGTGGCGTCCGCGGCGGCCTTGGCACCGGCGGCGGCGAGGACGGTCGTCCCCCAGATCCCGGCCTCGGCGACCCGTACGGACAGTTCGGGCTCCCACCGCAGCCGCCAGGTCTCGCGGAAGGTGCCGGTGGAGCCCCGGGCCGACCGGGCGGGCTCGCCCCACGGGACGCCGAGGAGCCGGAGCCGGTGCAGCAGACGGCTCCGCGCGACGTCCGTGTCCCCGCGAAGGTCGAGGTCCAGCTCCTTCTCCGCGGCGGTCGGCTTGAGGCGCAGGGAGCGCTGGAGGCGGCTGAGGTCGCGCTGCAACGGCACGGCGGGCGCGGTGTCGGGCACCTCCCCGAGCACGTCGCCGACGACGAGCTTGTCGTGGATGAGCGCGAGCGGGACGTCGGACCCCTCGCACAGCACGGCCCGTACCGCGTCGGTGGTCTCGGTGAGTCCTGCGAGGGGCCGCCCACGCATCGCGGCGAGGCTCTCCGCGAGCCGTACCGCCTCGATGACGTGGGCGGACGACACGATGCGGTCCTCGTCGCGCAGCAGCCCGGCGACCTTGGTCAGCCACCGCTCGACGGGCCGGTCGGGGGCGTTGAACAGGTGCCCGTACCAGCCCGGGGACTCGATCCCGGCGCCGTAGCCGCCCGCGCGGGCGAGGCGGCGGTGGGTCCATGGCACCCAGGTCATGTCGACCTTGGCCTTGGGCAGCCCTTTGAGCAGGGCGCGGTCGGCGGCGACCGTCGTCTTGTGCCGCAGCGCGGGCACGTGCCACGCCCCGCACACCACGGCGACGTCCTCCCCGAACTCCCTTACTGCGGCGCGCACTTGGAGCCGCATATAGGCTTCACGCAGGAGATCGCGGCTGTGCCCGCCGTCCCCGAGCGACTCCCGCAGCGCCGCCATGGCCTCACCGAGCGCGGCGAAGGCGTCGCCCTCCCGGTGCTCGACGACGTCCTCCCACCAGCGCTCCGCGTCGTCGTACCCGGCGGTCTCAGCGAGGACGCGCAGAGGGTCGACGCGCACACCCTCCTCCGCGCCGTCTACCTCAGCGCCCTCCTCTTTGCTCTCCTCCTTGCCCGCCGCTTCCTCGCTGTCCCGCAGCGCGAGGGTGTGCGCGGCGGGCAGGTCGATGAAGCGGACCGGTGTCTCGTGCTCCAGCGCCCAGCGGATGGCGACCCACTCGGGCGAGAACTCGGCGAACGGCCAGAACGCCGACTTCCCCGGCTCGTCCACCACGTGTGCGAGCAGCGCGACCGGCGGCCGCATGTCCTCCTCGGCGGCGAGCGGCACGAGCGCGTCGGCCTCGGGCGGCCCCTCGATGAGCACGACGCGCGGGACTGCCGCGTCCAGAGCGCGGCGCACGGCGCGCGCGGAGCCCGGCCCGTGGTGGCGGACGCCGAGCAGCAGTGGCCCTGTCATGCGCTCACCTCGCGGCAGGCCCGGTAGAAGTCCTTCCACCCGTCCCGCTCGCGGACCACGGCCTCCAGGTACTCCTGCCAGACCACACGGTCGGCCGCGGGGTCCCGGACGACGGCGCCGAGGATGCCGGCGGCGACGTCCGAGGGCCGCAGCACGCCGTCCCCGAAGTGGGCGGAGAGCGCCAGTCCGTTCGTCACGACCGAGATGGCCTCGGCGGTCGAGAGCGTCCCGCTCGGCGACTTCACCTTCGTGCGCCCGTCCGCGGTGACCCCGTCGCGCAGCTCGCGGAAGACGGTGACGACCCGTCGGATCTCGTCGATGCCGTCGGGGGCGGTGGGCAGTCCAAGACCGCGCCCGACCTGGTCGACACGGCGCGAGACAATGTCGACCTCGGCCTCCACGCTCTCCGGCAGCGGCAGCACCACGGTGTTGAACCGCCGCCGCAACGCGCTCGACAGGTCGTTGACGCCCCGGTCCCGGTCGTTGGCCGTGGCGATGAGGTTGAACCCGCGCACGGCCTGCACCTCCTGCCCCAACTCCGGTATCGGCAGCGTCTTCTCGGACAGGATGGTGATGAGGGTGTCCTGCACATCGGCGGGGATGCGGGTCAGCTCCTCCACCCGCGCCGTCATCCCCTGCGCCATGGCCCGCATGACGGGGCTCGGCACGAGCGCTTCCCGGCTCGGCCCGTTGGCCAGCAACTGCGCGTAGTTCCACCCGTACCGGATGGCTTCCTCCGGAGTACCGGCCGTGCCCTGCACGAGCAGGGTGGAGTCCCCGCTGACGGCAGCGGCGAGGTGTTCGGACACCCACGTCTTGGCGGTCCCGGGCACGCCGAGCAGGAGCAGCGCGCGGTCGGTGGCGAGCGTCGTCACGGCGACCTCGACGATGCGGCGGGGCCCCACGTACTTGGGCGTGATCACCGTCCCGTCCGCCAGCGTGCCGCCGAGCAGATATGTGGCGACGGCCCAGGGCGAGAGGCGCCAGCGGGCGGGGCGCGGCCGGTCGTCCTGCGCGGCCAGCGCCGCGAGTTCACCGGCGAACGCGTCCTCGGCGTGCGCCCGCAGCACCTCTCCCCCGGCCTGCTCGCCGGCCCGGTCCTCGACGGAAACGGTCATGGCTTCCCACCCCTCAACTAGCCCAACTCGAACCATCACGACGAGCTCAAAGGCCCTCTCGCCGCGCAACTGGTCCCACGGTGCACCACGCCACTGACAATCGCCGGGCGGTCGGCCGTCACCGCAGGTCAGACGGGTTTTCCGGCCGATTGTCAGTGCCGGGACCTACCGTCGGGGACATGACTCAGCAGGGGGTGCGCTGGACGACGGACCAGGTGCTGGCACTGGCGCCTGACGCCTCGTCACGCAAGGCGGGAAGCAGGCTCGGAGTGGCGGGGCCCTGGTCGGAGACCGGGAGTTCGGACGAGGGGGCGGTGTGGGGACTGTGCAAGGGCAGCGGCAGCAAGCCGTACCAGACGATCGTGGACACAGGCGGGACGGGCCCGGCGTACAAGTGCTCCTGCCCGAGCCGGAAGTTCCCGTGCAAACACGCACTGGGGCTGCTCCTGCTCTGGGCGGCGGACGACACGCACGTACCGGCGGCGCGGACACCACCGGAGTGGACGGAGCAGTGGCTGGAGTCCCGCAGAAAGCGAGCGCGCGAGTCCCAGCCGTCATCCGCCCCGTCGGAGACCGCACCCGCCTCCCCCGCCAACCCTGAGGCGGCACAGCGCAGAGCGGACCGTCGGGCCCAGCGCATCACCATGGGCGCGACGGAACTGGAGCAGCGCCTGACCGACCTGCTCCGCGGCGGGCTGGCGCAGGCGGAGACGGCGGGGTACGGCCTGTGGGAGGAGACGGCGGCCCGCATGGTGGACGCCCAGGCGCCGGGACTGGCGACGCGCGTACGCGAGTTGGGTGCGATCCCCGCGTCGGGCCAGGGCTGGCCGGTGCGGCTCCTGGAGGAATGCGCCCTGCTGCACCTCCTGACGCGCGCCTGGCTGAACCGGGCGACGCTCCCCGAGGAGCTGGCCACGACCGTCCGCACCCGCGTCGGCCTGCCGGCCACCCCCACCGCGACGCCTCTGCGCGACCACTGGCTGATCCTGTCGCAGTACGACACGGCCGACGGCCACCTCACCACGCGCCGAATCTGGCTCCACGGCGAGCGGACGAACCACACGGCCCTGCTCCTCTCCTTCGGAGCGGCGGGCCGCGCCCCGGCCCTGGCACTCCCGACGGGCCTGACCCTGGACGCAGAGATCAAGCCCCACCCGGGCGCGGCGGCCCTCCGGGCAGACCTGGGCGAGCAGTTCGCGACTCCGGCCCCGGCCGGAACGCGCCCGCAAGGCACGGACGTGACCCAAGCGCTCACGCGGTACGGCCAAGCCCTGGCGGCGGACCCCTGGCTGGAGTCCTGGCCGGTCACGCTGACCGACGTCATACCGGTCAAGGCGGCCGAGGGGAACTCCTGGCAACTGGCGGACGCGAGCGGCAAGTCCGCCCTGCCCCTCACGACCCGGACACCGACTCCCCCCGGCCTCTGGCGCCTCCTCGCCCTCTCGGGCGGCGCCCCGCTCTCGGTGTTCGGCGAGTGCGGCCACAAGGGCTTCACCCCTTTGTCGGCCTGGACGAAGCACTCCCCCGAGGTCATATCCCTGCACTGAGCCACGCGGCACAGGACGACGCGCCCATGGCGGTCAGGAGGCAGCAGGACCGATCCGGCCGAGGAGGTACGCCGGAGCGGCCCCGCCCCACGAAGCAACGAACGGCGCCCCACAGCGCGGAGGAGCACGCCAGATGCCCGACACGACGACGACCACCCACCCCACCTGGGACGACCTGGTGACGACGGCCCTGCTCGGCACGGACCGCCGCCCGTCCACCACCCCGGCCGCCCTCCTGGACGAGGCGGCGCTCCAGACCGTACGGCGCCGGGCGGGCCTGCGCCCGGCCCCCGCCGCCGCCCCGCCCGACCCCGCGGCGGCGGACCCGCGCCCACCGCTGCCGCCCCTCGCCCGCAACCGCCTCGCCATGCTCCTCGCCGACCGCGCGGGCACCGGCAGCACCCGCCGCGGCGCCACCCCCGACCTCCTCGAACTCCTCCCGCAATGGCTGGCCACGGCGAACAGCCACGGGTACGCGGCCCCGCCCGAACTGCTCCCGGCCCTCCTCGACGCGGCCCGCGGCCGCACCGACCTGCGCCCCGGCGCCCTATCCTTCGCGGGACCCCGCGCCCTGTGGCTGGCCCGGCTCAACCCGGACTGGAAGTTCGCCCTGCGCGCGACCCCGGGCTCGGGCGCCGCGCTGCCGCCCCCGGACGAGCCCGAACAGATACAGCGCCTCTGGCAGGAGGGCCTGTTCGCGGAACGGGTGGCCCTGCTCGCCGCGGTCCGCGCCCACGACGCGGAGGCGGCCCGCGCCCTCCTGGAGAGCACCTGGGGCACGGAGCGCGCCGAGGACCGCCTCATGTTCCTGGACTCCCTGCGCACGGGTCTGTCCGACGCGGACGAGCCGTTCCTGGAGCGGGCCCTGACCGACCGCAGCCGCAACGTCCGGGCGACCGCCGCCGAGCTGCTCTCCGCGCTCCCGCACTCGGCGCTCGCCGGACGCATGGCGGACCGGGCGCTGTCGTGCGTGGCGCTCGACCGTACGACGGGCACGGTCGTCGTCGAGGCCCCGCACGAGTGCGACGCGGCGATGGAGCGCGACGGCATGGTGGCCAAACCGCCCGCGGGCCGGGGCGAACGGTCGTGGTGGCTCGGCCAGCTGATCGAGGCCGCGCCCCTGGACCGCTGGCCGGCGAGGCTGGGCGAGCGCACCCCGGAGGAGATCGTGGCGCTGCCGGTAGCCGACGACTGGCGGGGCGAGTTGCACGCGGCGTGGTGCAGGGCGGCGGTGCGCCAGCGCGACATCGCCTGGTCGCGGGCGCTGCTCGGCACCCCGACGGCACCGGACGCGGCGGGCCCGGGCGCGGTGTCGCTGGCGGAGCGCGCGAAGCTGCTCGCGGCGCTGCCCGCGGCGGAGCGGGCGGAGTGGGTCGCGGGGTTCATCGCGGCACACGGCCTGTCCGAGGCATTCCAGTTGCTCGGGGTGTGCGCCACGCCCTGGGCGCCTCCGCTCGGCGGCGCCGTCGTGGACGCGCTGAACATCGCGCGCGACGCGGGCAGTTACCCGTGGAGCTTCAGCGGCGTCATGGGCCTGGCGGAGCGGTGCCTCGACCCGGAGGAGGCCGCACGCCTGGAGGGACTGACGGCGACGGTGGAGGAGACGGAGGACTCGGCCCCCGGCGCGGGCAGTTACTGGTCGGAGGCGTTCCAACGCCTCCTGGGCACGCTGCGCCTGCGCCGGACGATGCGGGAGGAGCTGCTGCCGCCCAAGCCCTGACCGCAGCGCCCGGCACCCACAACGCCCCGCATCGCCGGTCCGCCCCCGGCGGGGCTACGCCTCGGCGGGGCTACGCCTCGGCGGGCTGCCGCACGTTGGCCCGTACCCACTCCACGATGGAGGCGGTCGTCGCACCCGGGGTGAAGATCGCGGCGACGCCCTGCTCCTTGAGCGGCGGGATGTCGTCCTCGGGGATGATGCCGCCGCCGAAGACCTGGATGTCGGCGGCGTCGCGCTCCTTGAGGAGTTCGATGACGCGGGCGAAGAGGGTGTTGTGGGCGCCGGAGAGGATGGAGAGCCCGATGGCGTCGGCGTCCTCCTGGATCGCGGTGTCCACGATCTGCTCGGGCGTCTGGTGCAGGCCCGTGTAGATGACCTCCATACCGGCGTCGCGCAGCGCCCGCGCGATCACCTTGGCCCCGCGATCGTGGCCGTCGAGCCCCGGCTTCGCGACGACCACGCGGATCGGACCGGCTGCCACACCCATCACTGCCTCCATGAAGTGACTGACCCCCGGGCCTTGGTACCCGGGCCGCGGGGTCCGGATACCCATCCGGGACATCCGAAGTGAACGAACGTTATCCACAGCATCCCGCAAGCGGCCGTTTCACGGTGCACGGGGAGGGGGAAATCACACAAAGGGACATGTTCACTGCGCGCCGCCACCGTTCGGGCCGGTAGACCAGCCGCTTCCGGGACAGGCGCGAGGGGAGCCGCTTCAAGGACGCCGCGCCATCGCGCCGCCATCCGTACGACACGCCCGCGGGATCGACTTCGCTCGGCTCCCCATCGAGTGCACACGGGGGACAGAGGCGCCCCCCGCGTGCCGACGGGAGGCTGACCTATGCAGGTCACGAGGTACTCGCCCTTTCGCCCGCTCTGCCGGGTGCTGCCGGTTAGACTGGCCGGTCTGTCGCTCGCCCTGCTGAAGGCGACAGCGCTCGAGCTGGCGATCCTCGCGGGCCATCTGTTCCTCTACCCCTCGGGCATCCTCCAGGAACGAAGGCATCCGGAGGCGCTCACTCCGGCGGAGCTGCGGGAGCTGGACGAGGAGACGGACGCCGACCCGGACACCCTGAAGGACATGGCCGGCCTCGCGGACGCGCCCGAACTCCCCACCCGGGCCAAGCCCCCGGTCCTCCTCCTGCACGGCTTCATCGACAACCGCTCCGTCTTCGTCCTGCTGCGCCGCAGCCTGGCCCAGCACGGCAGGCGCCGGATCGAGTCGCTCAACTACTCGCCGCTGACCTGCGACATAAGGACGGCGGCGGCGCTGCTCGCCCGGCACGTGGAGGAGCTGTGCGAGCGGACGGGCCAGGACCGCATCGACGTGGTGGGCCACAGCCTGGGCGGCCTGATAGCGCGCTACTACGTGCAGCGCCTCGGCGGCGACGAGCGGATCCGCACCTTGGTCACGCTCGGCACGCCGCACTCCGGGACGCGGGTCGCACCGCTCGCGGACGCGCACCCGATCGTGCGCCAGATGCGCCCCGGCTCGTCGGTGATCGACGAGTTGAGGATGCCCGCGCCCGGGTGCCGTACGCGTTTCGTGAGCTTCTGGAGCGATCTCGACCAGGTAATGGTGCCGGTGGAGACGGCGTGCGTGGACCACGAGGACCTGCTCGTGCAGAACGTGCGCGTGACCGGCATCGGACATCTGGCCCTGCCGGTGCACCCGGCGGTGGCGACCGGCATCCGCCAGGCGCTCGACGCCGACCCGACGCGGGAGGGAGGCAATGCCGCCGACTCGGTCGGCGGCCTGACGGTGGCGTGATGACGACGCCCGGCCGGGCGGGGCAAATCCGGCGAATTGTCGAACGCGGCTCGAACTCAGCACCAACTCCGCGCCCATGGTTCACCGAAAGGCGGCTGATTGCCCGATTACGCGGGGCACGGAACCTGCCGAAGATTGTCGCGCCCTCGTACCGCCGGGTACAGTCGCCGCACTGCTCTGGCAGCCCCTGTCGTCGAGGCGAAAGAGAAGTCGGTGAACGACCGATATCCGTCGGGGACCGCGCACTACGCGGCGGCCGACGGGCACTCCACGACCAGCTTCGGAGCCGACCCCCTCTTCGGTGACTTCCCTGGCAACACCCCGTACGACGCGGCGTCGTACGACACGGGTTCCCACGAATCGGGTTTCTACAACACGGGCCAGTGGCCGACTTCGTCGTACGACGCGGCGGCGTACGCCTACGGCACGAGCGGGCACGAGACGGGCAGTTACGACACGACCGCCGTCTGGGCGGTGACCGAGCAGCAGCACACAGGACAGTGGCCCGCCGCACAGCCCTACGACACGCAGGGCTACGGCACACAGATCCACGAGGCGCAGGTCGACGCCACGCAGACCTTCGAGGCGCCGGTCTTCGGGACGACGGCGTACGACACGGGCGCGTACGACGCCACCGCCTGGAACTCGGCGGAGCCGGAGACCAGCACCGACACCGCCGTGCACGCCTACGTCCCGGACCAGTACACCCCGGCCGAGTACCCGCTGGCCCACGACGAGCGGGAGGACGCGCCCGAGGCCGCCTCCGAGCCCGAGCCGGAGCCGGAAGCCACCGGTCCGGAGCCCGAGTTCACACCGCGCGCGGCGACCCGCACCGCCGCCCGTTCCGCGGCCCGTTCGAGGCGCCGCACCCCCGCCAAGCGCTCCGCGCTGCTGACCATCGCGGTGCCGTCGGTGTGCGTGGTCGGGGTCGCGGGCATCGCGGCGGCGTCGGTGGGCGGTGGCGGGGAGGAGGGCGGCAAGGCGCAGGCGGCGTCGGCGCCCGACGCGGCCGCGGTGAAGCCGTCCGTCGCCAACAACCAGCTCGACACGCAGCTCAAGGACCTCTCCGCGGACGCGGGCGACTTCGCCGACCGGGCGAGCCGTACGCAGGAGCGGATCGACCTGCGGGCGAAGCAGGAGGCGGACCGCAAGAGGGCCGCCGACGAGGCCGCGCGCAAGGAGGCGGCGCGCCCCAAGTTCGCGCTGCCGGTGAAGCGGCACGGGCTGAGCGCCTACTACGGGCAGGCCGGCATCAACTGGATGTCCGTGCACACGGGCATCGACTTCCCCGTCTGGTACGGGACGCCGGTGATGGCGGCGACCGACGGGACCGTGCGCACGCAGACCAACTCCGCGTACGGGAACATGGCGATAGTCACCGCGAAGGACGGTACGGAGACGTGGTACTGCCACCTGTCCTCGTACACCGTGACGAGCGGACCGGTGAAGGCCGGTGACGTGATCGCGCACTCGGGCAACTCCGGCAACTCGACCGGGCCGCACCTGCACTTCGAGGTGCGGCCGAACGGCGGCGCCGCGATCGACCCCCTGCCGTGGCTCCGCAGCCACGGCCTGGACCCGACGTAGGAAGCCCGCTAGAGCTTCTCGACCGGCGCGTACCGCAGCAGCAGCCGCTTCGGCTTCGGGTCGCCGAAGTCGATCGTCGCCTCCGCGTTCCCGCCCGAGCCGCCGACGCCGACGACCGTGCCGAGGCCGAACTGGTCGTGGGTGACGCGGTCGCCGACGGCCAGGGAGACGACCGGCTTCTCGTTGGCGCGGCGCGTCGCGAACGCCGGGGTCGTGCGCGAGCGCGACGAGGACAGGGACGCGGCGATGCCGCCCCCGATGCCCTTCGTCGAGGGCGCGGGCGCGGAGCCGCCCTTGCGCTTCCACTCCAGGTGCGCGTCCGGGATCTCCTCCAGGAAGCGCGAGGGCGGGTTGTACGAGGGCTGGCCCCAGGCGCTGCGCATGGAGGAGCGCGTCAGGTACAGCCGCTCCCGCGCGCGCGTGATGCCGACGTAGGCGAGGCGGCGCTCCTCCTCCAGCTCCTTGGTCTGGCCGAGGGAGCGCATGTGCGGGAAGACGCCGTCCTCCATGCCGGTGAGGAAGACGACGGGGAATTCGAGGCCCTTGGCGGTGTGCAGGGTCATCAGGGTGATGACGCCGCTGCCGTCGTCCTCCTCGTCGGGGATCTGGTCGGAGTCGGCGACGAGCGCGACCCGCTCCAGGAAGGCGGAGAGGCCGGCGCCGCCGGTCTCGCCCTCGGCGCCGTCGGTCTCCGCCTGGGCCGCCTCCTGCTCAAACTCCAGGGCGACGGCCGCGAGCTCCTGGAGGTTCTCGATGCGGGTCTCGTCCTGCGGGTCGGTGGAGGACTGGAGCTCGGCGAGGTACCCGGTGCGCTCCAGGACGGCCTCCAGGACGGTGGCCGGTCCGGCGCCGGAGTCGACGATGGTCCGCAGGTCCTCCATGAGCGTGTTGAACCGCTTCACGGCGTTGGTCGAGCGGGCCGCCATGCCGTACGCCTCGTCGACGCGGCGCAGCGCCTGCGGGAAGGAGATCTTCTCGCGCTGGGCGAGGGCGTCGATCATGGCTTCGGCGCGGTCGCCGATGCCGCGCTTCGGCACGTTCAGGATGCGGCGCAGGGGGACGGAGTCCTCGGGGTTGGAGAGCACGCGCAGGTAGGCGAGGACGTCCCTGACCTCCTTGCGCTCGTAGAAGCGGACGCCGCCGACGACCTTGTAGGGCAGGCCGACGCGGATGAAGATCTCCTCGAAGACACGGGACTGCGCGTTGGTCCGGTAGAAGACGGCGACGTCCCCGGCCTTCGCCTCGCCCGCGTCGGTGAGCCGGTCGATCTCGTCGGCGACGAACTGGGCCTCGTCGTGCTCGGTGTCCGCGACGTAGCCGGTGATCTGGGAGCCCGCGCCCGCGTTGGTCCACAGGTTCTTGGGGCGGCGCGACTCGTTGCGCTCGATCACCGCGTTGGCCGCGCTGAGGATCGTCTGGGTGGAGCGGTAGTTCTGCTCCAGGAGGATCGTCGTCGCGTTCGGGTAGTCCTCCTCGAACTGGAGGATGTTGCGGATGGTGGCGCCGCGGAAGGCGTAGATCGACTGGTCCGCGTCACCGACGACGCACAGCTCGGCCGGGTCCGCGTCGTGACCCTCGGCGTCCTCGGCCGGGCCGACCAGCTCGCGCACGAGCGCGTACTGCGCGTGGTTGGTGTCCTGGTACTCGTCGACCAGGACGTGGCGGAAGCGACGCCGGTAGTGCTCGGCGACGTCCGGGAACGCGCGCAGCAGGTTGACCGTGGTCATGATCAGGTCGTCGAAGTCCAGCGCGTTCGCCTCACGGAGCCGCGACTGGTACATCGCGTACGCCTGCGCCACGGACTTCTCGAAGCCGTCGGCCGCCGTCTTGGCGAAGTCCTCCTCGTCGATCAGCTCGTTCTTCAGGTTCGAGATCTTGGCGCTGAAGGACTTCGGCGGGAACTTCTTCGGGTCGAGGTCCAGGTCGCGGCAGACCAGGGCCATGAGCCGCTTGCTGTCGGCGGCGTCGTAGATCGAGAACGACGACGTGAAGCCGAGCTTCTTGGACTCGCGGCGCAGGATGCGCACGCAGGCGCTGTGGAAGGTGGAGACCCACATCGCGTTCGCCCGCGGGCCCACCAGGGCCTCGACGCGCTCCTTCATCTCGCCTGCGGCCTTGTTGGTGAAGGTGATCGCGAGGATCTGGCCGGGGTGCACACCACGCTCGGCGAGCAGATAGGCGATGCGGTGGGTGAGGACGCGGGTCTTGCCGGAACCGGCGCCCGCGACGATGAGCAGCGGCGAGCCACCGTGCACGACGGCCGCCCGCTGGTTCTCGTTCAGCCCCTCCAGGAGCGCCGCCGCGTCCACGGCCGGGCGCGGGGCGCCGCCGCGGTAGTACGCGTCCCTGGCCGGGGGCACGTCGAACTTCCCGCCGAACAGGTCGTCCGGGATCGGCTCGGGCTCCGGTCCCTCGTGCTCCGGGTCGGGCGGCGGCGGGGGCCCATCGGTCCGGTTCTGGAGGCCCGCCAGGAAGCTGTCGTCAAAGAGGCTGCTCATCGCCTTACGAGTCTAGGCCGACCCACTGACACACCGCCCCCTCCTTCCGGACACCGCACGCCACTGTCGCCAAGGTCACGAAAATGTATCGGGCATATCGCACAACGACCTTCACAGCAGCAACACGCGTTGGCTACGGTGCTGCGCGGGCCGTCCGTCCCCACGACCGCGAGCGCCGCGGCGAGCGGGCTGCCCCCGCCGAGTCCCGTACGCCGTGAGGCAGGGAACCGGGGACCCACCGAACCTTGGGGTGAATCGGCCCGACGCCCAGTCGGCGCCGTAGGGCAGCCTTCCGTACGCCCGAACCCGACAGCTAACCCGGTAGGCGGACCACGGAAGGAGTCGCCTGCCTTGGCGTCGCACCGCAAGACGCGCACCCGCTCCCGGCTGACCGGTGGCCTGCGCACCACCCCCGCGGTCGGGATCACGACCGCCGCCCTGACCTCGGTGGCCCTCCTCTCGCAGACGGCCCAGGCGACGCCCGCACCGGCGAGGCCGAGCCTGGAAGAGGTGCGCGAGAAGGTCGACACGCTGTACCGGCAGGCGGAGACCGCCACGCAGAAGTACAACGCCGCCAAGGAGCGGACCGACAGCAAGAAGCGCCAGGTCGACAAGCTCCTCGACGACATCGCCGAGCGCACCGACCAGATGAACACGGCCCGCCAGAAGCTGGGCCGGTTCGCCGCCGAGCAGTACCGCACGGGCGGGATGAGCGACACCGCGACGATGTTCCTCGCGGACGACCCCGAGGACTACTTCGCGCAGGACCGGCTGCTCAGCCGGATGACGGCGGACCAGAAGAAGGCCGTCGACGACTTCCAGACACAGCAGCGGGCCACCGCGAAGAAGCGCACCGAGGCGCAGGAGAGCCTGCGCCAGCTCACCACCTCGCAGACGGATCTGCGGACGTCGAAGCAGAGCGTGCAGTCGAAGCTCGCCGACGCGCGCGAGCTGCTGTCGAAGCTGACCGCCGAGGAGAAGCGGCGGCTCGCCGCGATCGAGCGGAAGAAGGAGGAGGCGGCCCGCAAGAAGGCCGCCGAGCTGGCGGCGAAGCAGAAGGCGCGGGAGGAGCGCGAGAGGAAGGCGGCGGAGCAGGCGGCCGAGGAGCGGGAACAGGCCGGTTCGGGCACCGGGTCCGCGGGGTCCACGGGCTCCGCCGGATCGGGCTCCACCGGGTCGGGCTCCACCGGCGACGCCTCCGGCAGCACCTCGTCCGGTTACGCGGCCAAGGCGGCGAAGGCGCTCGCGTTCGCCAGGGCTCAGATAGGCAAGCCGTACGTGTGGGGCGCCACGGGGCCGGGCTCCTACGACTGCTCGGGTCTCACCCAGGCGGCGTGGAAGGCCGCCGGGATCTCACTGCCGCGCACCACCTGGGACCAGGTGGAGTTCGGCACGACGGTCGCTCTCTCCGACATCCAACCCGGTGACCTGGTCTTCTTCTACGACGACATCAGCCACGTCGGCCTCTACCTCGGCGACGGCATGATGATCCACGCCCCGAAGCCGGGCGCGTACGTGCGCGAGGAGTCCATCTACTACGACGGCACGTCCTCGATCCACAGCGTGGTGCGGCCCGCCTGACTCCGGCCGCCCCGGGGCGCGGGGGCGGCTCAGGTCCAGAGCACGGCGATGAAGATGTTGGCGAGGGTGAGCGCGCCCACGGCCGCGAACAGGCCCTTCTCGGCCTTCTCCTCGTCACGCTTCACGTAGACGATCCCGAGGATGACGATCAGGATCGCCAGCTTCACGCCGATCTTGATGTTGTTCACGGTGTTGTCGTCGGCCTGGTTGAGGCCGACGAGCGCGACACCCGTCACCAGCATGGTCAGGGCGCCGTGCAGCATCGCCTTGGTGAACCGGGCCTCGCCCCGGCCCAGCGCCGACATCTGCGTGAGGAAGCCGCCGAGCAGCGCGGCGATGCCGATGATGTGCAGGCCGACGAAGAGATGGATGAGTACGTCCATGGTTGCGGAGCCTAATGGGGCGGCTGAGGCCGTCCGACAGCGGGCGTACGCGAACGGTGGCGGACAGCGGCCTGTCACTCTCCGCCACCGCCCGCAACAAAAGAGGCAGTTGCGAACAATGCGCGGCTGACCCGTGACGCCCAGGTTTAGCGTCCTTGCTCAGGTGACCGGCTCCCCACCGCCGCCCGGGCCAGGGGCGGCAGCCGGACACCACCGCCGAGAAAAGGTCCGGCGGCGCCCCGCTCCCCCTGTGCGGGTCGCCGCCGGACGTGCGAGAAGGCGGCAGCACGACCGGAAGGACGTGGCACTTCGTGCCGGCAGCGCATCGCAAGCCCCGCCAGCGTGTTCTCAAGGGCCGTACGGTCCGCACCGCGACCACCCTCGCCCTCGCCTCCGCGGCCTCCGTCACCGCCCTCGACGGCGGCGCGGCGCACGCGGAACCGGACCCCACCCCCGCCCAGGTGCGGACGGAGGTCGACCGGCTCTACCGGGAGGCGGAGGTCGCCACCGAGAAGTACAACGGCGCGAAGGAGGAGGCCCGCAAGGCCCGCGAGCGGGTGGACGCGCTGCGGGACGAGGCGTCCCGCAGAACCGATTCCCTGAACGCGCAGCGCCGGCGCCTCGGCGCGGTCGCGGCGGCCCAGTACCGCGCGGGCGGCGTCGACCCGTCGGTCCAGCTCCTCCTCTCCTCCGCCCCGGACCGCTACCTCGACCAGGCGTCGATGGCGGACCGCGTGGGCGCGCGGCAGGCGTCCGCCATCGCGCGCGTCCGCAAGGAGCTGCGGGGGATCGACCAGGTGCGCGACCAGGCGGACGGGTCGCTCGCCGTGCTCCGCGCGCGGCAGGCGGAGCTGGAGAAGCAGAAGAAGACGGTGACGGGGAAGCTGGCGGAGGCCCGTCGGCTGCTCAACCGGCTGACACCGGCGGACCGGGCGCGGGCGACGGGTGAACCCGGCCGGGCCTCACGGTCGGCGGTCCGGACCGGTCCGGGCGCGGCCGAGGCGCCCGACTCCCGCGCGGCGGCGGCGATCGCGTTCGCGCGGGGCGCGCTCGGCAGCCCGTACGTGTGGGGCGCGACCGGGCCGGACGCGTTCGACTGCTCGGGGCTCACCCAGGCCGCGTACCGCGCGGCGGGCGTGTCCCTGCCGCGCACGACGTACGCGCAGATCGACGCGGGCCGGCGCGTTTCCCGCTCCCAGCTCCGCCCCGGCGACCTGGTGTTCTTCTACTCGGGGATCAGCCATGTCGGCCTCTACATCGGCGACGGACAGATGATCCACGCGCCGAACCCGAGCGCGCCCGTGCGGATCGCGCCGATCGACCAGATGCCGTTCGCGGGGGCGACGCGGGTGGCGTAGGCCGCGCGGCCGCGCTTCACAGTGCCTTCAGGCCCGCCGCCGTGGCCGCCGCCAGCCGTTGCAGATGCCCCTTCGGCAGCTCCGGGTTCCGCACCACCACCGAACGCCAGTACAGCGGGCCCGAGATCAGGTCGAGCGCGAGGTCCTCGTCGATGCCGTCGCGCAGTTCGCCGCGGGTGACCGCCGCCCGCACGATGCCGCTGGCGACGCCGTGCTGACCTTCGCGGAGAGCCTTCTGCAGGGCCTCCGCGATGTCCGGGTTGCGGGCCGCCTCCGCCTGGAGGTCGGGGAGGATCTGGCCGGCGACGGGGTGCTTCAGGGCGCGGGACGTCACGCGGTACAGGAGCAGCAGGTCCTCCTGGAGCGAGCCCGTGTCCGGTGCTGGCAGCCCCTGGACGGCTATCGCGGAGACCAGGTCGAGGACGAGGTGGAGCTTGGAGCGCCAGCGCCGGTAGACCGCCGTCTTGCCGACGCCCGCGCGGCGCGCGATGCCCTCGATCGACATACGGGCGTAACCGACGGCGGCGAGTTCCTCGAAGACGGCGGCCCGGATGGCGTCGGTGACGTCCTCGCGGAGGACGGCGGCCCCGGCCGGGGCCCGGCGCCGGGGCGGCGGCTCGGTGGCGTCGGCGTTGGTCGTCATGCGGCCAGCATAGTTCCGTGACGACGAGACGGTTGCGTTCCGACGTCCGCACGGCCTACGCTCACGTCACGACGATACGGGCCCGTCCCGACGTAAACGGCAGGCAAACAACAGGCATACCCGCGCCGACCCCGCCCGCCCGGCGGGGCCCGCCCGCCCTCCTCCCGCCCCGACCGAAAGCAGCGGATGTGAGTCAGGTCCTGGAGACACCCCCCACCCCGGCGACCCCCTCCCCCGGCGCCCCGGCAGCGCCCGGTGCCACGGCGGAGCCGGACGCCGCCGCGCTCGCCGCCCGGTACGGGCTGACCGTCAGCGGCGCCCGCCCCTCCCTGCCCGCGTACGTGCGCCAGTTGTGGCAGCGGCGCCACTTCATCACCGCGTTCTCGACCGCCAAGCTGACGGCGCAGTACAGCCAGGCGAAGCTCGGCCAGGTCTGGCAGGTGGCGACGCCGCTGCTGAACGCCGCCGTGTACTACTTCATCTTCGGCGTGCTCATGGGCACCAGCAGGGGCGTGCCGGACTTCGTGCCGTTCCTGGTCACGGGCGTGTTCGTGTGGACGTTCACGCAGTCGTCGGTGATGGCGGGCACCCGCGCGATCTCCGGCAGCCTCGGCCTCGTCCGGGCCCTGCACTTCCCGCGCGCCTCGCTGCCGATCTCGTACTGCCTGCAACAACTCCAGCAGTTGCTGTTCTCGATGTGCGCGCTGGTTCTGATCCTGCTCTGCTTCGGCGTCCCGCCGACCGCGTCGTGGCTGCTCGTGGTCCCGGCGCTGCTCCTGCAGTTCACGTTCAACACCGGGCTCGCCATGATCATGGCCAGGATCGGCGCGAACACCCCGGACATCGCGCAGCTCATGCCGTTCCTGCTGCGTACGTGGATGTACCTGTCCGGCGTCATGTGGAGCCTGGACCACCTGATGGCAAAGACGGACCTGCCGCACTTCGCCGCCGTGCTGCTGCGCGCCAATCCCGCCGCCGTCTACATCGACCTGATGCGGTTCGCGCTGATCGACAGCTTCACCGCCGCGCAACTGCCGCCGCATGTCTGGGCGTGGGCGCTCGGCTGGGCGCTGCTCGTCGGCGTCGGCGGGTTCATCTTCTTCTGGAAGGCAGAGGAGACGTACGGCCGTGGCTGAGCAGACCGAAGCGATCAACACCACCACCGACGCGACGGACACACCCGACGCGACCGTTCCCACCGTCATCGTCGACCACGTCGACATCGTCTACCGCGTCAACGGCACCGGGGCCGGCCGGGGCACCGCCACCGCCGCCCTCAACCGCATCATCGGCGGCCGGAAGAAGGCCGAGCGGCGCTCCGGCGTACGGACCGTGCACGCGGTCCGCGACGTCTCCTTCACCGCCTACCGGGGCGAGGCCATCGGCCTCATCGGCACCAACGGGTCCGGCAAGTCGACGCTGCTCAAGGCCGTCGCGGGGCTGCTCCCCGTGGAGCGCGGGCGGATCTTCACCGACGGCCAGCCCTCCCTCCTCGGCGTCAACGCGGCCCTGATGAACGACCTCACCGGCGAGCGCAACGTACGGCTCGGCGGGCTCGCCATGGGCATGAGCCGCGAGCAGGTCCGCGACCGCTACGACGACATCGTGGACTTCTCCGGGATCAACGAGAAGGGCGACTTCATCACCCTGCCCATGCGCACGTACTCCTCCGGCATGGCGGCCCGGCTCCGCTTCTCCATCGCCGCCGCCAAGGACCACGACGTGCTCCTGATCGACGAGGCGCTCGCCACCGGCGACCGCTCCTTCCAGAAGCGGTCGGAGGAACGCATCCGCGAGCTGCGCAAGCACGCGGGCACCGTCTTCCTGGTCAGCCACAGCAACAAGTCGATCCGCGACACCTGCGACCGGGTGCTGTGGCTGGAACGCGGCGAGCTGCGCATGGACGGGCCGACGGACGAGGTCCTCAAGGAGTATGAAAAGTTCGCTAGGTGACTTTTGTCCGCTTAGTGTGCGGATATGCGTCGTGCCTGGCTGAGTGTGACCGTCCCTGCCCGCAACGTCGAGTGGTGCCTCCGCTTCGGGCTCATATCCCGGCCCGGTGACGACGGGTGGGCGGCGTGCCGGGCCGTGGACCGGACGCCGGAGAGGAACGGGGGCGCGGCATGACCACGCGACTGAGCGTCATCGTGTACGGGCGGGACGTCCAGGGGCTGCTCGGCGGCTGCCTGGACAGTGTCGCCGGGCAGCTCCCGGACGGCGCCGAGCTGGTCACCGCCGCCGTCGGCGACATCGCGCGGGGCGTCGCCGAGCGGCACGGCGGCGCCGTCGTGGCCCTGCCGGACGGCACCTCCGACTCGGACGCGCGCGCGGCGGGAGCGGAGCGGGCGGGCGGCGACTGGCTCTGGTTCGTGCACGCCAAGGACCGGGTGCCGACGGGGGCGCTGCGGACCGTGCTCGACCGCCTGGACGAGATCCCCGACGAGGCGACGGGTGCCGCGCCGGGTCGCGTTGACGTCCTCGTCGCCGACCACATCCGCTCCACCTGGCGCGGCACCCTCGGCGCCGGTACCGACGCCTGGCGCCTGGCCCGCGTCGGCCGCCGCGACCTGCCCCCGGCCGGCGCCCCCGACCTGCTGCGGGTCGCGCCGCTGCTCGGCAACCGGGTCGTGCGCGCCGCGTTCTGGGACGAGCACCGCGCGGACCTGTCGGGCGTCGAGGAGGCGTCCGCCGAGATGTACGCCGCCCGCGCCTGCCTGATCCTCGCCGAGCGGATCGCCTGCCTGGAACACGTGATCCTGGACGTACGGGAGCTGCGGCCCGAGAGCCTGCCCCCGGTGACGGCCGACCAGCGGTACGGGTTCATCGAGGCGTACGAGGCGTTGCAGCGGCTCATGGCGCGGTGCGGCACCCCGGTCCGGCCGCGCGCCGTCCTGTACGACCTGATGGCCACGGAGTCGATGCGGGTGGTGGCGCGCGCGGCGATGCCGGACGAGGTCGCCCGGGAGTTCTTCCACCGGGCGTCGGCCGCGGCCGTGCGCTGGCGGCCGGAGGGGTACCGTCGCCCGGCCGGTCTGGAGGGCATCCGGCGCCGGCTGCTCGAGGAGGACGCGTACACGAAGTACCGGGCGTTCCAGAGCGCCAACCACAAGCGGCGCGACGCGCGGGCGGCGGTGCGCGCCGGGAAGCAGCGGTTCGGCGCGAAGGTCCGCGATCTGCACTACCAGCGGGCCCTGCGCGAGCCGGTCGACCCCGACCTGGCCGTCTTCTCCGCGTACTGGGACCGCGGTGTCGCCTGCAATCCGGGCGCGATCGCCGCCGAGCTCGGCGAGCTGGCGCCGCACGTCCGCCAGGTGTGGGTGGTGTCGCGGCGGGCCGAGCCGCTGCTGCCGCCCGGCACCGAGCACGTCGTGCCCGGCACCCGCCGCTACTGGGAGGTGATGGCCCGCGCCAAGTACCTCGTCAACAACGTCAACTTCCCGAACGCCGTGGTCAAGCGGCCCGACGCGGTCCATCTCCAGACCCATCACGGCACTCCGCTGAAGAAGATGGGCCTCGACCAGCTCGACTATCCGACCGCCTCGAAGGGCCTGGACTTCGACGCGCTGCTCGCCCGCGTCGACAAGTGGGACTACAGCGTCAGCTCCAACAGCCACTCCACCCGCATGTGGGAACACGCGTACCCCTCGCATTACGTGTCCTTGGACTACGGCTATCCGCGCAACGACGCCTACTACCGCGCCGGTGCCGCCGACATCCGCGCCGTCCGCGACCGCCTCGGCATCGCGCCGGGCCGCCGCGCCGTCCTCTACGCGCCGACCCACCGCGACTACGAGGCGCGCTGGACCCCGCGCCTCGACCTCGCCGCGCTCGCCGAACACCTCGGCGACGGCACGGTCCTGCTCGTGCGCGGCCACTACTTCTACGGCGGCGCCGCGTCCCCGCTCGCCACCCTGCGCCGCACCGGCCGCGTCATCGACGTGTCGGCGTACGACCCGGTGGAGGAGCTGGCGCTCGCGTCGGACGCGCTCATAACCGACTACTCCTCCATCATGTTCGACTACGCCAACCTGGACCGGCCGGTCATCGCCTACGCCGACGACTGGGAGACGTACGCGAGCACCCGCGGCGTCTACTTCGACCTGATGGCCGAACCGCCCGGCCATGTCGCCCGTACACAGGCGGAGTTGACGGAGATCCTCGCCACCGACGCCTGGCGCGACGAGGCGTCCGCGAAGGCGCGCGCCCACTTCCGGCGCCGGTTCTGCGAGTACGACGACGGGCACGCCGCCGAGCGGGTCGTGCGCCGTGTGTTCCTCGGCGAACCCGAGGAGGCGCTGCCGCCGATCGTGCCGGTCGAGGAGCGCACGCCCGCGCCGACGCCCGAGGAGGCGGACCTGTGAGGACGACCACCCCGGACGTGACGGTCACGGTGATCGTCTTCAACGACGCGGAGCGCCTGCCGCGCGCGGTCGCCTCGCTCCAGGCGCAGACCCACCCGAACATCGAGATCATCATCAGCGACGACCACTCCACGGACGACACGCCGCGCGTGGCACGGGAGCTGGCCGCGGCGGACCCGCGCATCACCTATCTGCGGCTCGCGGAGAACTCCGGCGGGTGCAGCGCGCCGCGCAACCGGGCCCTCGACATCGCCCGCGCCCCGTACGCGATGTTCCTGGACAGCGACGACGAACTGCCGCCCCGCGCGGTCGAGTCGCTGCTCGAAGCGCACCGCGAGGACCCGTCGATCGACTTCGCCATGGGCGCGGTCGAACGGATCCGCGTCGACACGGGACGCACCTCGCTCTGGATGCCGCACCTCGTCGCCGAACGCCGCACGGTCGACGGCATCGAGACCGAACCCGGCCTCCTCTTCGAACACCTGTCGACCAGCAAGATGTACGCCCGCGCCTTCCTCGACCGGCACGGCCTGCGCTTCCCCGAGGGCATCCACTACGAGGACCAGCTCTTCTCCGCGCAGGCGTACTGCCTGGCGAAGTCCTTCACGATCGTCCCCGAACCCGTCTACCGCTGGTACATCGCGCCGTACGCGGCGGAGTCCGCCGCCTCCATCTCCAACCAGCGGCACAAACTGAGCAACGTCCGCGACCGCGTCCACGTCCAGGAACTCATCGACGCCTTCCTCGACGAGGGGGACTACAGCGCGGCGCTGCGCGAGGCCAAGGACTACAAGTTCCTCAAGCACGACTTCCGCATGTACGCGAACGACCTGCCCTACCGCGACGAGGAGTGGCTGGCGGGCTTCGCCGAGATCATGAACCCGTACCTGGCCCGGCTCGCGCCCGGCGCGTACGCCCGCCTGCCGCGCGCCGAACGCGTCGTCCTGCAACTGGTGCGCGACGGCCGCCTCGCCGACGCGCGGCTCGCGGCGCGCGGACTCGGCCAGGGGGTCGCCCCGCGCACGGCGGTCACCGACCCGGCCACCGGAACCCTGTACTGGGGCGCGGAGATCCCGGCGACGGAGACGGCCCGCCGCGAACTCTCCCTCGACGACCTGGAGCTGGACGCCCGCCCCTTCCGCCGCGCCCTGTTCCGGCACGAGATCGTCCACCTGGAACGGGGCCCGGGCCCGGCATCCATGACGCTGCGCGTCCGCACGTACGACCCCGGCCTGCGCCTCCCGGTCGGCCCCCAGATCGCGTCGCTGGTCATCTCCCCGGGCCGCAAGCGCCTGGTCGTCCGCTTCCGGCTCGATCCGGTGCGCCCCGGCGTCTTCGAGGGCGAGGTCCTCCTCGACCTGGCCGCCGCGCCCCTGCCCCGCCATGGCTTCGACGGCACCCGCCACCCGGTGCTCCAGGTCCAGTCCCCGGAGGGCACCCGCAACACCTCGCTGCTCCTGGCCCCTCTCGACTTCCCCCCGTTCACGGCCGGGATCCCCCATCACCGGCTCACCGTGGAACCGGAGGGGCGCGGGGCGGGCCGCTTGCAGGTGCGCTGGGAGACGGTGGGGCTGACGTCCAGGCTCGTGCACCCGCTGGCGCGCCGGGTGGCGGGCACGTCGCTGGCCCGGAAGGTGCGCCAGGTGGCCAAGCTGGTGCGGGTGTAGTTCGAAATCAGGGCTACGGGGGCTCAGGGCTGCGGCACGCGGTACAGCGACTGGCCGCGCGGCCCCACCGCCACCCTCTCCAGGCCCTGAGCACCCCGAGCGCTCCGCGGGACCTCGCCGGGGTACGCCACCACCCACCGCACCTCGTACCGCCGCAGCACCTGCGCCCGGCGCCCCGCGGACGTGTCCGCCGCGAAGTACGCGCGCACCGCGGCCAGCCGCTCCTCCTCGTCCGGCAGGAAGAAGTCGGGGTAGCCGGGGGCCAGCGTGTACGGGCCGTACGCCGGGATCTGCCGGGCCGGCCATTTCTTCGCCAGGACCACATCGCCGTACTTCACCCACGGCGTGATCCAGTGGTACCCCCGCCACGGCTCCCAGTACTTGGCGGCGACCGCGGACGGGAGCGCCGAGCGCGGCAGGACGTAGCCGAGCACCCCGCACTGGGTCCATGCCCCGGCGAGCAGCGCCCCCGCGACGGCCCAGCCGAACCCCGCCCGTACCGCGCGGCGCGGCGCGCCGAACACCTCCAGGGCCGCCGCGACCTGCGCGGGGATCAGGACCGCGGGCAGGACCCGGCCCCACGACCAGTGCCCGCTCAGGCCGCCCGCCGCGAACACCACCGCCCCGAACAGGCAGAAGAGGACCAGCGGATCGCGCCGGTCGCGCCACCAGCGCAGTGCCAGCGCCGCACCGCCGACCAGCGCCGCGAGCCAGAAGCGGCCGAGCAGATCCCGGTACAGGGAGCGGTGGATCTCCTCCAGGCCGCCGACGCCGAACAGGTCGAAGAAGGGGTAGTACGGCCAGAGCGCGAGCAGCAGCAGGCCCAGCGCCAGCCCGGCCGCGAGCCGGGTCCAGGCCGGCCGTCGGGGCCACGGGCGCGCCCCGAGCACCATCGCCGCCGCCCCCAGCGACGCGACGACCCCCGTGAACTGGTGGCTCAGCAGGATCACCGCCCACAGCGCACCGGCCGCCAGGAAGTGCGCCCAGGCCGACGCCCGCCGCAGCAGCGCCCACAGCCAGAAGGCGGCGCCCAGCGCGAACGTACTCGGGTAGGACACCGTCAGCGCGAGGGAGTCGAGGCCGAGGAAGCCGCTCCAGTCGAACAGGGTCGTGCCCCACAGCAGCGTCAGGGAGAGGAGGACGAGGGCGGACGCGGCGGCCCGCCGCCACCGCCCGGCCGCGCCCGCCAGGAACGTACCGGTGAACGACCACACGCCCGCCACCAGGACCGCGAGCGACACGAGGGCCGCGCCGCGCAGCACCACGAACACCCCGAGCCCGGTGACCTTCGCGGCGCAGCCGAGCAGCAGGGTCCAGGGCGTGTAGTACGGGCTCGGCGTGTCGGCGGCGACCAGTGGATCGCCCGGGTCGAGCAGGTCGTGCCGCAGGCGTTCCACCGTGGCGGCGTGGACGCCCAGGTCACCGGCCCACGGCAGCCGGACGACGACCGCCACGAGCAGCACGAGGAGCAGCAGGGCGGCGACCCGCGCGAGTGCGCTACCGGCGGCGCGCACGGCGTCGGCGGTGCGGCGCGGTCACCGGCGGGACCTCGCCCGCAGCTTCCACGGCATGGCGACGGACTCCAACTGCACCATCAGGTTCATCTTGGACTCGCCGACCGTACGGTCCTCGAAGTGGATCGGCACCTCCATGACCCCGAAGCCGCGCCGCAGCGCCCGGTACTTCATCTCGACCTGGAAGCTGTAGCCAGCGCTGTCCACGGAGGCCAGGTCGATGGCGCGCAGCGCGTCCTCCCGCCACAGGTTGAAGCCGCCGGTGATGTCGCGGATGCGGGTGCCGAGGATGGTGCCCGCGTAGGCGTTGGCCCAGCGGGAGAGCAGGCGGCGGTGGGCGCCCCAGGCGTCGGAGAGGGTGCCGCCCTGCACGTAGCGGCTGCCGAGGGTGACGGCCGCGCCCGTGGAGAGGGCGACGCCGAGGAGCTCGGGGACCTTGGCGACGGGGTGGCTGCCGTCGGCGTCCATCTGGAGGACGTACCGCGCGCCGTCGGCGACGGCCTGCCCCATGCCGGCGGCGTACGCGCGGCCGAGGCCCTCCTTGCCCGCCCGGTGCAGGACGTCGACGCGTTCGGGGCCGAAGCGGCGCGCGTACTCGTCGGCGATCTCGCCGGTGCCGTCGGGGCTCGCGTCGTCGACGACGAGCAGGCGCAGCCCGGGCAGCGGGAGCTCCATCAGCGCGTCGGCCATCCGGGGCAGGTTGCCCGCCTCGTTGTAGGTCGGCATGACGACGGTCAGCGGTGTCGCGGCCCAGTC
The DNA here is from genome assembly GCF_040644575.1 of Streptomyces sp. NPDC046939. Classification (NCBI taxonomy): domain Bacteria; kingdom Bacillati; phylum Actinomycetota; class Actinomycetes; order Kitasatosporales; family Streptomycetaceae; genus Streptomyces; species Streptomyces sp. NPDC046939. Next base: position 30,024 of record NZ_JBEYWV010000016.1, on the reverse strand, counting down.
GGCGGGCAGCGCGGCGGCGCGGCTCTCCGGCCGGGTGTCGGGCCCGGAGGGCTTCGACGGGGTCAACGGCATCGGCTCTCCCTGTATCCGCACGGTTCGTACGCGCCCAGCCTGCACCTGCCCGCACGTCCGCACATCCGCAGACCGGTGCTCATCCGCTCACCGGTCCGACAATCAGCTCCACCTTAGATCGATTGCCCCGTTTTGTTGCGTATCGCGGAGTGCGGTCCCCGGCAGCGCGTCATGTCCGGGCCCAGTGGGGAAATCGGTTCGGGGGCAACTCCCCTGTCGCGTAAGCTCATTCCCCTTTCACACACCACACATCGGGGGATGCGCCATGGCTTCGAGCACGGGGTCGATACTCAGTCCGCTCGGCCCGCAGGATCCGCGCCAGGTCTCCGGCTACCGGCTCGTGGCCCGGGTCGGCGAGGGCGGCATGGGCACCGTCTACCTCTCCTACACGCGCGGCAACCAGCCCGTCGCCCTCAAGGTGATCCGCCGCGAGTACGGGCAGGACCCCGGCTTCCGCCGCCGCTTCGAGCAGGAGGTCCGGGCGGCCCGCCGCGTCCAGGGCTACCACCTCGTCCCGGTCGTCGACCACGACACCTCCGGCGAGCTTCCGTGGCTGGCCTCGGCGTTCATCCCCGGCATCCCGCTGCACGACGCCCTGACCACGCTCGGCCCGCTGCCCGTGCCCGCCGCCTTGCAGCTCGTCGGCTGCGCGGCCCGCGCCCTCACCGCCATCCACGCGGCGGGCGTCGTCCACCGCGACCTGAAGCCCAGCAACATCATGCTGAGCGGCGGCGGACCGTACGTCATCGACTTCGGCATCGCCCGCGCCGTCGACGCCACCCAGCTCACCCAGTCCGGCGCCCTCATCGGCACCCCGCAGTACATGTCGCCCGAACACGCGCTCGGCGACCCGGTCGGCCCGGCCACCGACGTGTTCTCGCTCGGTCTGATCGCCGCCGTCGCCGCGACCGGCCGCCACCCGTACGGGGACGGCGGCGCCATCACCGTCGCCGCGCAGATCGCCAACACCGCGCACCGCCCACCCAGGCTCGACGGCTACGACCCGAAGCTGCGGCCGCTGCTCGCGCGCATGCTCACCGCCGACCCGGCCGAGCGCATCGGCACCGAGGAGCTGGCCGCGCTCTGCCAGGAGGCGTCCGGGCGTTCCGCGGGCGACTTCGACGGGTGGCTGCCCGCGCCGTTCGCCACGGAGATCGCGCGGCGCGAGCGGGAGGTCCTGACGCCGCCCGCCCCGGCGCCGCCCACGGTCACGGCGGCTCCGCACCAGGCCCCGTACACCCCCACGCTTCAGCCCTCGCCCGCGCCGAAGAAGCGGGGCGCGCGGGCCGCGCTGATCGCGACGGCCTTGGTCGCCGCGGTCGCCGCCGGCGCGGGTACGGCGGTCTACCTGCTGGGCAAGGGCGACAACGGCGGCACCAACACTCACGGCGAGCGGACCACGCAGCCCGTGCACCCGCCCACGCACGAGGAGAGCCAGCCCCCGTCCCCGACGGAGACCGGGCAGAAGCAGGAGGAGGACGACGCCGGGTACGTGGCCGTCGTCAAGGCGCGGCCCTTCGCCCTGCGCTCGCCCGGCGGGGCACACGTCATCGGGGTCGATCTGGACGTGCCCAAGGTCAAGAGCCCCGGTGACATCTCGGGCGGTGACGACCTCGAACTGAGCGAGGTGTCCGGGGGCGACTGGGAGTTCAAGACGCCGATGGGCAAGAGCGCGGGCACCACCGCCGCCCAGTGCCTGGAGGGCTCGCAGTCCGACGTCCTGCCGAGCGAGATCGAGGCGGAGGACCTGCGCGCGACGCTGCCCGTCGGCACCGTGCTGTGCACACAGACCGACGAGAACCGGCTCGCCATGCTGGAGGTCACCGGCGTCAGCGGCCCGGCCACCGGCAACGACCTGCCCGACATCAGCACCAAGCTGACGCTCTGGAAGCGGGCATGAGAAAGGGGGCGCCCCGGGCCGGATCTCCTCCGGCCCGGGGCGCCCCCCGTCACGTAGCCCCTACGAGTGCGCCCGCAGCAGCGTCCGCATCGTCCGCATCGCCACCGACAGGTTCGCCAGGTCGAAGGCGTCCGAGCCCTGGATCTCCTCCAGGGTCGTGCGCGCGCGGCCCAGGATCGGCGCGTTCTTCTCCTCCCACGCCTTGAACCGCTCCTCCGGCGACGACGCCCCGTTCCCGACGGCCAGGACGTCCGCCGTCAGGGCGGCGTGCGCCGCGTAGAGGTCCTCGCGGATGGAGGCGCGGGCCATCGACTGCCAGCGGTCGGCCCGCGGCAGCTCGATGATGCGGTCCATGAGCTGCGTGATGGAGAGCCGGTCCGCGAGGTCGTAGTAGACCTCGGCGACGGCCGTCGCGTCCTTGCCCGTACGGTCGGCGATCTGCACGATGTCGAGCGTCGGGAAGGCGGAGGAGAACCCGGCGACCTGCGCGGCCAGCACCTCCGGCACCCCGGCGCCGGTCAGCTCGTCGCAGATCGACTGGTACCACTCGGCGTCCGCGCCCTTGAGCATCTTCGGCATCGCGGACCACACCTCGGCGACGCGGTCCTTGAAGAAGGAGATCGTCTCGGCGAGCTGGAGCGGCTGCGGCCGGTTGTTCAGCAGCCAGCGCGTGCCGCGCTCGACCAGGCGGCGCGAGTGCAGCCGGATCCGGGTCTGGACATCGGCGGCGACGACATTGTCGAGCGCCTCCACCGCGTCCCACACCTCGCCGAGCCCGAAGATCTCGCGCGCGGCGAGCTGCGCCCGCACGATCTCCTCCAGGGACGCGCCGGTCTCCTCGCGCAGGCGGTGCAGGAACGTCGAACCGCCCGTGTTCACCGTGTCGTTGACGAGGACCGTCGTGATGATCTCGCGGCGCAGCGCGTGGCCGTCGATCGCGTCCTGGTACTTCGCGCGCAGCGCCTGCGGGAAGTAGGCGTGCAGGAGACCGCGCAGGTAGGGGTCGTCGGGCAGCGTCGTGTGGATGAGCTCCTCGGACGCCGTGATCTTCGTGTAGGCGAGGAGGACGGCCAGCTCGGGCTGGGACAGTCCGCGCCCGGAGTTGAGGAGCTCCTTGATCTGCCGGTCGTTGGGCAGGAACTCCAGGGACCGGTCGAGGTGCCCCTGCTTGCCGAGGCGGCGCATGAACCGCTGGTGGGCGTGGAGCAGGGACGGCGCCTGGGCGACGGCGTTGGCGAGCGCCACGTTCTGCGCGTAGTTGTTGCGCAGGACGAGGTGGCCGACCTCGTCGGTCATCTCGGCGAGCAGCTTGTTGCGCTGCTTCACCGTCAGATCGCCGTCGGACACCAGGCCGTTGAGCAGGACCTTGATGTTGACCTCGACGTCGGAGGTGTTGACGCCCGCGCTGTTGTCGATGGCGTCGGTGTTGACCTTGCCGCCGGTGCGGGCGAACTCGATGCGGCCGAGCTGGGTCGCGCCGAGGTTGCCGCCCTCACCGATGACCTGGGCGCGCACGTCCTGGCCGTCGACGCGGATGGCGTCGTTGGCCTTGTCGCCGACGTCCGCGTTGGACTCCGCCGAGGACTTGACGTACGTGCCGATGCCGCCGTTCCACAACAGGTCCACCGGCGCCTGGAGGATGGCCTTCATCAGCTCGGCCGGGGTCATCTTCGTCTGGCGGGACTCGATGCCGAGGGCCTCGCGGATGTGGTTGTTGAGCTGGATCGCCTTGGCGGAGCGCGGGAAGACGCCGCCGCCCTGCGAGATCAGCTCCTTGTTGTAGTCGGCCCAGGAGGAGCGGGGCAGCTCGAACATGCGGCGCCGCTCGGCGTAGGAGGTGGCGGCGTCCGGCTTCGGGTCGATGAAGATGTGCCGGTGGTCGAAGGCGGCGACCAGGCGGATGTGCTCGCTGAGCAGCATCCCGTTGCCGAACACGTCACCGGACATGTCGCCGACGCCGACGACCGTGAAGTCCTGCGACTGCGTGTCGACGCCCAGCTCGCGGAAGTGCCGCTTCACGGACTCCCAGGCACCGCGCGCGGTGATGCCCATCGCCTTGTGGTCGTACCCGGCGGAGCCGCCGGAGGCGAAGGCGTCGCCGAGCCAGAAGTTGTAGCTGGCCGCGACCTCGTTGGCGATGTCGGAGAAGGTCGCCGTGCCCTTGTCGGCGGCGACGACGAGATAGGTGTCGTCGCCGTCGTGGCGCACCACGTCGTTGGGCGGTACGACCTCGCCGCCCACCAGGTTGTCGGTGATGTCGAGCAGCGCCGAGATGAACGTCTTGTAGCTGCGCACGCCCTCCGCGAGCCAGGCGTCCCGGTCCACGCTCGGGTCGGGCAGCTGCTTGGCGACGAAGCCGCCCTTCGCGCCGACCGGCACGATGACGGTGTTCTTCACCATCTGCGCCTTCACCAGGCCGAGGATCTCCGTGCGGAAGTCCTCGCGCCGGTCGGACCAGCGCAGGCCACCGCGCGCGACCTTGCCGAAGCGCAGGTGCACGCCCTCGACGCGCGGCGAGTACACCCAGATCTCGTACGCGGGACGCGGCGCGGGCAGGTCCGGGATGGCCTGCGGGTCGAACTTCATGGAGACGTACGCGTGCGGCTGCCCGCCACCCGCCTCCTGGAAGAAGTTGGTCCGCAGCGTCGCCTTGATGACGGTGAGGAAGGAGCGCAGGATGCGGTCCTCGTCCAGCGAGGCGACCTGGTCGAGGGCGCCGTCGAGCTCTTCGAGCAGCCCGTCGGTCAGCTCGGTCCCGGCGCGCTGGCGCTCCGGCGACATCCGCGCCTCGAAGAGGGAGACGAGCAGCCTGGTCGTGTGCACGTTCGTACGGAGGGTGTCCTCCATGTAGTCCTGGCTGAACGTCGAACCGGCCTGGCGCAGGTACTTGGCGTACGCGCGCAGGACCATCGCCTGCCGCCAGTTCAGCCCGGCGCGCAGGACGAGGGAGTTGAAGCCGTCGTTCTCGGCGAGCCCGGTCCAGGTCGCGGCGAACGCCTCCTGGAACCGCTCGCGGCCGTCGGCGCCGAGTTCGTCCGCGCCGCCGTTGGCCGGCTTCGGCATGCGCAGCCCGAAGTCGTAGATCCACGCGGTCGTCTTGTCACTGCACCGCAGCTCGTACGGGCGCTCGTCGGTGACCTCGACGCCCAGGCGCTGGAGCACCGGCAGGACCTCGGAGAGCGAGACGGGCGCCCCGGTCCGGAAGATCTTGAAGCGGCGCTCGCAGGGCGCGGCGCCGACCGGCTCGTACAGCGACAGCGCGAAGTCCTTGCCGCCGTCCTTGAGCTGCTCCAGGTGGACGAGGTCGGCGACGGCCGCGCGCGGCGAGTGGTCCGCCTTGTAGCCCTCGGGGAACGAGCCCGCGTAGCGGCGAAGCAGCTCGGCGGCGCGCTCCTCGCCGCACTCGGCGTTCAGCGCCTCGGCGAAGCCGTCGGCCCAGGAGCGGGCGGCGTCGACCAGCCGCGCCTCGATGCGCTCCTTGTCGGCGTCGGAGAGCTGCGGCAGCTCGGTGCCGGGCGCGACCCGGACGACGAAGTGCAGCCGGGAGAGGATCGACTCGGTGTTCCAGGCGGTGAAGTCGACGCTGGTACCGGCCAGCTCCTCCTTGAGGATGTCGATGATCCGCAGCCGGACGCCGGTGGTGTAGCGGTCGCGCGGCAGGTAGACGAGCGCCGAGTAGTAGCGGCCGTACTCGTCCTGGCGCAGGTAGAGCCGGAGCCGGCGGCGCTCCTGGAGGTAGAGGACCGAGGTGACGATGGAGCGCAGCTCGTCGGCCGGGGTCTGGAACAGCTCGTCGCGCGGGTACGTCTCCAGGATCTGGAGCAGGTCGCGGCCGTCGTGGCTGTTGGGCGAGAAGCCCGCGCCCTTGAGGACCTCGGCCACCTTGCGGCGGATCACGGGGACGCGGCGCACCGACTCGGTGTACGCGGCGGAGGAGAACAGGCCGAGGAAGCGGCGCTCACCGACGACATTGCCGTCCGCGTCGAACTTCTTCACGCCGACGTAGTCGAGGTAGGAAGGACGGTGCACGGTGGCGCGGCTGTTGGCCTTGGTGAGCACCAGGAGGCGGTGCTCGCGGGCCTTCGCGCGGGCGTCGGCGGGCAGCCGGTTGAAGGACGGGGAGACCGGGTGGTGGTCCTCGCCCTCGTGCTGCGGGTCGGCGCGCAGGATGCCGAGCCCGGTGCCGGGGACGGCGGCCAGGGAGTCGTCGTCGGTGAGGGTGTACTCGCGGAAGCCGAGGAAGGTGAAGTGGTCGGCGGCCAGCCAGCGCAGCAGCTCGCGGGCCTCGTCGACCTCCTGCTCGGCGAGGTCGCCCGCGGTGGGCTCGGCGGGCAGCTCCTCGGCGATGCGCAGCGCGGCGTCGCGCATCTTCTCCCAGTCCTCGACGCACTCCCGTACGTCGGACAGGACGCGCAGCAGGTCGGCGGTGATCTGCTTGAGGTCCTCGCGGTCGCTCTCGCGGTCCGTCTCGACGTGGATCCACGACTCGGTGAGCACGTCGTGGCCGTCGGCGCCGGACCCGTCGGGCAGCACCTCCAGGAGCTTGCCGGTCACGTCACGGCGGACGACGACCTGCGGGTGGATGACGACATGGATGCCGCGGCCCTGCCGGGACAACTCGTTGGTCACCGAGTCCACGAGGAACGGCATGTCGTCGGTGACGACCTCGACGACCGTGTGGCTGCACGTCCAGCCGTTCTCCTCGACGGTCGGGGTGTGCACCTTCACATTGGCCGTGCCCTGCGGGCGGTTCTCCGCGAGCCGGTAGTGCGCGTACGCGGCGCCGAAGACGTCGACCGGGTCGCGGTCGGCCAGGTCCTCGGGCGCGGTGTGCAGGTAGTAGCGCCGGAGGAACGCGAGCACGGTCTCCTGGTCCAGGGGACCGTCCGCGCCCTCGCCCGCCGCCCCGGTCGGTAGGTGCCCCCCTACCGGGCTGTTCTCAGCTACCCGGGCGGCCCGTGCGAGCAGCTCGGCCTTGGCTTCGTCCAGCTTGGTCTGCATTGTCCTCTGGCTCCTGTCGCGCGCCATTGCGTGACGTAGACGTTCCGGTGATGAAGCGGTCGACGCAACGCCGTGACACGGGGTGTCCGGTCAGCCTCGACGTTATGCCGGATTGGAAGAAGAGCGGACGGTATTGCGCCATTTCCAACGAAGTGGCAATCCGCCTGAAACGATCAGCGGCTGCGCGCCGGGCACGGTCGCGGTGGCGACCCGTGTGTCCCCGGCGCGGGCAGGGGGCGACGATGCCCCCGCGAGATATCGCGCTGATCACGGCACCAGGCTATCGCTCTCCGCGGGGAACCCTCATGAGCTGTATGTGTACAAAACCTACGGTCGAACTTTGACACTCTGCACAGAACCACGGGCGCGACCCGCCCTCTTGCCAGGAGTGCGGGGCGGCGGCAGGTTGGGCACGACGGCGGACACCCGGCCGCCCGAGGGGAGGGGTGTGACCAATGGCACCGAAGATCCTGATCGTCACGGGCGACGCGGCGGAGTCCCTGGAGGTCCTCTACCCGTACCAACGCCTCCGCGAAGAGGGCTACGACGTCCGCGTCGCCGCCCCCGCGCGCAAGCGGCTGCGGTTCGTGGTGCACGACTTCGAGCCCGGGTTCGACACCTACACCGAGAAGCCGGGCTACACCTTGCAGGCCGACCTGTCCTTCGCGGACGTCGAGCCCGGCAGTTACGCGGCTCTGGTGATCCCGGGCGGCCGGGCCCCGGAGTACCTGCGCGGTGACGGCGAACTCCGCAAGATCGTCAAAGCCTTCTTCGACTCCGACAAGCCCATCGCCCAGATCTGCCACGGCCCGCTCCTGACCGCCGCGGTCGACGGACTGCGGGGCCGCCGCGTGACGGCGTACGCGGCGCTCGAACCCGACATGCAGGCGGCCGGCGCCACGTTCCAGGACGCGGAGGTGGTCGTCGACGGCACGCTCGTCTCGTCCCGCAACTGGGCGGACCACGCCGCCTGGATGCGGGAGTTCCTCACGGTGCTGCGGGCGAAGGCGCCGGTGACGGCCGGCTCGTGACAGTGAGGTCGTGACGGCCGGCTCGTGACGTGCGGGAGCAGCCCGCGGGGTCACGGCGGGCCGGCCGCCCCTCCGCAGGGACAGCCGGTCCCAGCATCACCGCGCGTCCGTGCTCCATACATCGGTATACGTGAAGTCAGGTATACGCAGAGCGACGCGGACCCGCGCGTCCGTATACCTAGACCGCCGCGTCACCGCAGCTCAGGCGGCCGCCGCCAGCCGCTCCGCCTCGCGCACCGCCTCCGCGAGCGTGTCCACGACGGGCGCGCCGACCCCTTCGAGGCTCGCGCGGCTGTGCGAACCGCCGGTGTAGAGCACGGCGTGCGCGCCCGCGCCGAGCGCCGCGACCGCGTCGTCGGCGGCGTCCCCGATGACGACCGTCCGCTCCGGGGCCACGCCGCGCAGCGCGCCGAGGTGGCGCACCATGTGCTCGGCCTTGCTGCCGCCGGACGGACCGGTGCGCCCGTCGACCCGCACGAACCGCTCGGTGATGCCCATGCGCCGTACCAGCGGTACCAGTTGCTCGTGCCCGTACATGCTGAGGATGGACTGGCTGCGGCCCGCGTCCTGCCATCCGGCGAGCAGCGGCTCCACCCCGTCGGCGAGCCCGCACTCCACGGAGTGCAGCGCGTAGTGCCGGTGGAACGCGTCGTCCATAAGGACCCACTCGTCGTGCGTCGGCACCCGCCCCATCAGCCGCTCGTAGAACTTGGGCACCGGCACGCAGTACAGCGCGCGGTACTTCTCCAGCGTGATCGGGGGCAGCCCGAGCTCCGCGAAGGCGGCGTTGGTGGCCCGGATGATCGCCTCATTGTCGTGGAACAGCGTCCCGTTCCAGTCCCAGACGATGTGCGCGGCAGGTATGTGTCTCCCCATCCTTAGAACCTACCCAGCGCCGCGATGGAGGCCGCGGGCCTCAAACGCCTGGACATCAGTCGTCGCGCCTCAGTCCTCGCGCCCGACGAGGTTCGGGATCTCCTGCGTGGCGAACCACAGCAGCTCGTGGTCCTCGGCCCCGTCGACGACGAACTGCGCGTCGTCGTCGCCGTGGTCGGCGGCGCCCAGCGCGTCCGCGGCGGCGGTGACGTCGGCCTCGGCGTCGTCGGCGTCCACGTGCACGGCGGCGGCCTTGGCGAGGCCCACGGTCTCGCGGACGGTGACCTCGCCGAGCGAGGCCGGGTCGAGGCCGGTGTCGGGGTCGGTGACGGCGGCCTTGTCCGGCACGTCCACGGCGACGACGACCCGGCGCCGCGCCGCCTCCGGCTCCCCGGCGAGCAGCCGCAGCGAGGCGAGCGCGGCGCGGTTCAGGGCCGCGTACTCCAGCTCCTCGATGTCGTCGGAGAGGTACCACTCGCGCAGCGCGGGCGTCACGGCGTAGGCGGTGAGCGGCGCGGGCCCGAGCTCGCCCGTCTTGTACGCCTCTGCGAGTCGGGGCAGGGACAGAGGTACGTACACGCGCATGGCCGGCCGCTTTCGTCGTCTTCGGGGGCGTAGGGGATTCAGGATACGTAAGGGAGTACCCCTTCGGGCTGCGGGCGCTTCCTCCCGCCCACGTCAAGGGCGGTGCGCCGGTCTCCCGGCGGTCCTGGCCCCGACACTCGCCGTCCCGCCGCCGCGTCACCCGGATAGGTGAATGCGCCGGTGCCTACGAGGCCGGTCCCGCGCCCCTTGCACGCCTCTGCCCGGGCCCCGTACAAGGTCCCACACGCAGTGTTACCGACCGGTATTGAGCAGGCGGAGGCGAAGTGCAGAAAGTGATGTTCCGGCAGGGGCCCCGAGGAACGACCCAGTCTCCGGCCCGGCCCCCGTCCCGCCCTCCGGCCCGCCAGGACCCCCGCCGCCCCGCCGTACGCCGCCGCGTCCCGCCGGAGGCGCCGCCGCACCCCACCGAGATGTTCACCCAGCGCCTCCTCCTGGTCCTGGACGGCACCAGGCCCCCGCACTGGTTCGCCCGCTACACCGCCGACCGCGCCTACGACGACCTGCTGTGGCTGGTGGCCCGCCGCCCCCTCGGCACCGGCGGCCGCCGCCCGACCATCCACGACATCGGCTACTTCGTCCCGGCGGACGGCACGTACGAGGTCTTCGCCCGCATCACAGCGGGCCCCCGCCTGCACGCACTGGCGTTCCGCATGCACCTGTCCCGGGACAACCGCTGGCGAGTCACAGCGGTAGAACTCGGCGCCCGCCCACCACGCGACACCACGTGAACGAGGCGACGAGCGCCCCGGGACATGCCTGGGCGAGTGGCCCGGGAACGCGTGAAGGGCCGGGCACCCCGTGCCCGGCCCTTCAGGAACCGCTCAGCGCACGGCAGCGCCTGTCACTTCTTGCGGCGACGGCCCTTCGCCTGCTTGCGGCGCTCGGCGCGGGTCAGGCCGTCGGCCTCCGAGCGCGTCGGCCCGTCCTCGGTGACGAAGTCGCCCTCGTCGACACCGCCCTCGGCGTTCGGCGCCTGGAAGTGCAGGCGGTCCGGGCGCTGCGGGGCGTCGAGGCCCTTGGCGCGGATCTCGGGCCGCGAGCCGGCCTGCGCCGGGACCGCGTCCTCCTTCGCAAGGGACGTGGCGGGCGCGGCGTCCTCGACCGGGACCTCCTCGACCTGCTGCTCGACCTGGACCTCCAGGTTGAACAGGTAGCCGACGGACTCCTCCTTGATGCCCTCCATCATGGCGGTGAACATGTCGAAGCCCTCGCGCTGGTACTCGACCAGCGGGTCCTTCTGCGCCATGGCGCGCAGGCCGATGCCCTCCTGGAGGTAGTCCATCTCGTAGAGGTGCTCGCGCCACTTGCGGTCGAGGACGGAGAGGACGACGCGGCGCTCCAGCTCGCGCATGATCTCGGAGCCGAGCTGCTCCTCGCGCTGCTCGTACTGCGCGTGGATGTCGTCCTTGACGGCCTCGGCGATGAACTCGGCGGTCAGACCGGCGCGGTCACCGGCCTCCTCCTCCAGCTCCTCGACGGTGACCTTGATCGGGTAGAGCTGCTTGAAGGCGCCCCACAGCCGGTCGAGGTCCCACTCCTCGGCGAAGCCCTCGGCGGTCTCGGCCTGGATGTAGGCGTCGATCGTGTCGTCCATGAAGTGCTGCACCTGCTCGTGCAGGTCCTCGCCCTCCAGGACGCGGCGGCGCTCGCCGTAGATGACCTCGCGCTGGCGGTTGAGCACCTCGTCGTACTTCAGGACGTTCTTGCGGGTCTCGAAGTTCTGCTGCTCGACCTGCGACTGCGCGGAGGCGATCGCGCGCGTGACCATCTTGTTCTCGATCGGCACGTCGTCCGGCACGTTGGCCATCGACATGACGCGCTCGACCATCTGCGCCTTGAACAGCCGCATCAGGTCGTCACCGAGGGAGAGGTAGAAGCGGGACTCGCCCGGGTCGCCCTGACGGCCGGAGCGACCGCGCAGCTGGTTGTCGATGCGCCGCGACTCGTGGCGCTCGGTGCCGAGGACGTAGAGCCCACCCAGCTCCTTGACCTCCTCGAACTCCGCCTTGACGGCCTGCTCGGCCCGCTCCAGGGCGGCGGGCAGGGCCGCGGCCCACTCCTCGACGTGCTCGACGGGGTCGAGACCCGCCTGGCGCAGCTCGGCCTCGGCGAGATCCTGGGGGTTGCCGCCGAGCTTGATGTCGGTACCACGGCCGGCCATGTTCGTCGCGACGGTGACGGCGCCCTTGCGGCCCGCCTGGGCGACGATCGTCGCCTCCCGGTCGTGCTGCTTGGCGTTGAGCACCTCGTGCTGGATGCCGCGCTTGGAGAGCTGCTGCGAGAGGTACTCGGACTTCTCGACGGACGTGGTGCCGACGAGGATCGGCTGGCCCTTCTCGTGCTTCTCCGCGATGTCGTCGACGACCGCGTCGAACTTGGCGACCTCGGTGCGGTAGATCAGGTCCGGCTGGTCCTTGCGGATCATCGGCTTGTTGGTCGGGATCGGGACGACGCCGAGCTTGTAGATCTGGTGGAACTCGGCGGCCTCGGTCATCGCCGTACCGGTCATGCCGGAGAGCTTGTCGTAGAGGCGGAAGAAGTTCTGCAGGGTGATCGTGGCGAGCGTCTGGTTCTCGTCCTTGATGTCCACCCCTTCCTTCGCCTCGATCGCCTGGTGCATGCCCTCGTTGTAGCGGCGGCCGGCGAGGATACGGCCGGTGTGCTCGTCGACGATCATGACTTCGCCGTCGATGACGACGTAGTCCTTGTCCTTCTTGAACAGTTCCTTCGCCTTGATGGCGTTGTTCAGATAGCCCACGAGCGGGGTGTTCACCGACTCGTACAGGTTGTCGATGCCCAGCCAGTCCTCGACCTTGGCGACGCCCGCCTCGTGGATGGCGACGGTGCGCTTCTTCTCGTCGACCTCGTAGTCGCCGGTCTCCTCGATGCCCTTGAGCTGGTTGCCCGCCTCGCCCTTCTTCAGGCGCGTGACGAGCTTGGCGAAGTCGCCGTACCACTTGGTGGCCTGGTCGGCGGGGCCGGAGATGATCAGCGGCGTACGGGCCTCGTCGACGAGGATGGAGTCGACCTCGTCGACCACCGCGAAGTTGTGGCCGCGCTGGACCAGCTCGTCCTTCGACCACGCCATGTTGTCGCGCAGGTAGTCGAAGCCGAACTCATTGTTCGTGCCGTACGTGATGTCGCAGTTGTACTGCTCGCGCCGCTGGGCCGGCGTCATGTTCGCCAGGATGCAGCCGACGGACAGGCCGAGGAACTTGTGGACGCGGCCCATCATCTCGGAGTCGCGCTCGGCCAGGTAGTCGTTGACCGTGATGAGGTGGACGCCCTTGCCGGACAGCGCGTTCAGATACGTCGGCAGGGTGCCGACCAGGGTCTTGCCCTCACCGGTCTTCATCTCCGCCACATAGCCGAGGTGGAGCGCGGCGCCGCCCATCAACTGCACGTCGTACGGGCGCTGGCCGAGGACGCGCCGGGCGGCCTCGCGCACGGTCGCGAACGCCTCGGGCAGCAGGTCGTCCAGGGTCTCGCCGTCCGCGAGCCGCTGCTTGTACTCGTCCGTGAGGGCGCGCAGCTCGGCGTCGGAGAGCGACTCGAAGTCCTCTTCGATGGAGTTGACCTGGTCCGCGATGCGGTGCAGCTTGCGCAGGATCTTGCCTTCGCCTGCACGCATGATCTTCTGGAGGACGGACACGCGGTTGGTCTCCTTGCCGGTCGGGCCTGGCACGGTCGGTTACTCAAGCGACAGCCTGAGCAACGGCCATCGTATGCGAGGACCCCGCCGCGCCGGGAGGTCTGCCATGAGGTCCAACGGACAGGGGCCTCGGAAGGTGCCGCCAAGGGGGACGAAAAGTCTTGGCGTCCGCTCGCGGCGCCGAGCAGAATCAGGCGATGGACCCCGTGAAGCTGACCACCGCCCGCCTGCGCCTTCGCACCTTCGAACCCGCCGACATCGACGAGGTGTGCGCGGCGGTCCAGGACCCCGGGATCCAGCGCTGGGTGCCGGTCCCCTCGCCCTACACGCGCGCGGACGCCGAGTACTTCGTCCGCAGCGTGGTCGCCGACGGCTGGCGCACCGACACCGAGTACACCTTCGCCGTCCGCACCGCCGAGGACGGCCCCGTCCTCGGCGCGGTCGCGATCCACCACCCGCGCGCGGGCACCTGGGAGATCGGCTTCTGGGCGGCCAAGGAGCACCGCGGCCGCGGCTACACGACGGAGGCCGTCCTCGCCCTGGCCCGCTGGGCCTTCACCGACCTCGGCTGTACGCGCCTGGAGTGGCGGGCGGAGGTCGGCAACACGGGCTCGCGCACGGTCGCCGAGAAGGCCGGCTTCACCATGGAGGGCACCCTGCGCTCGGGCCTGCTCAACAAGGGCGTCGTCCGCGACTGCTGGATCGGGGCGCTGCTCCCGTCGGACCTCGGCCTGCCCTGCCCGGTGCCGTACCTGCCCGCACCCGCCTGAGACCCCGGGTCCCGGCCTCACTGTCAGTGGCCCGTCCTATCGTTTCCGGCATGACGACCTTGCCGCGTCCCGCCGCCGATCTGTCCGCCGACGAAGCCCGCCGCATCGCGCTGCGCGCCCAGGGTCTCCTCGGCGCCCCGGACCGCAAGGGCGGAGTCCGCGGGGTGTTGCGCCACCTCGGCGCGGTACAGCTCGACACGATCTCGGTGCTCGCCCGCTCCCACGAGCTGATCCCGTACGCGCGCCTGGGCGCGGTCGGCCGCAGGACGGTCGAGGACGCGTACTGGACCGGCCGGCACGCCTTCGAGTACTGGTCGCACGCGGCGTGCATCCTGCCGATCGAGGAGTGGCCGCACTTCGCGTTCCGCCGCCGCGCCTACCGCAGCCGCCCGCACTGGCACCACGACCTGCCCGACGGCGCCTACGAGCAGGTCATCAAGCAGTTGCGGACCGAAGGCCCGCTCACCGCCACCGAGTTGGGCGGCGCGAAGAACAAGGGCGAGTGGTGGGACTGGTCCGAGTCGAAGATCGCCGTCGAGCGCGCGCTGATGTACGGCGAGGTGGTGTGCGTCGAGCGCCGCTCCTGGAAGCGGGTCTACGACCTGGCGGAGCGCGCCGTCCCGACCGAGCTGCTCCATGACGAGCTGGACGACCGGGCGTGCCTGCGCCGTCTGGTGCGGCAGGCGGGCGAGGCGCTCGGCGTCGGCACGCGCGCGGACATCGCCGACTACCACCGCCTCAAGAGCGAGCAGTTCGACGCGGTGATCGCGGACACCGGCCTGGTCCCGGTGGAGGTGCAGGGCTGGGCGAAGCCCGCCTGGGCCGATCCGGCGGCCCTGGCGTCGCCCCCGCGCGGCCGCCACCGCACGACGCTCCTGTCGCCCTTCGACTCGCTGGTCTGGGAGCGGGCCCGCACGGAGCGGATCTTCGGCTTCACGCACCGCCTGGAGGCGTACGTCCCCAAGCCGAAGCGGGTGCACGGCTACTTCGCTATGCCGGTCCTGGCGGGCGGCCGGCTGGTGGGCCGGGTCGACCCCGCGCGCGAGGGCACCACGCTGGTCGCCAGGCAGGTCTCCGTGGACGGCCCGAGGGCGGTCCCGGCGGTGGCGGAGGCGCTGCGGGAGGCGGCGGGCTGGGTGGGGTGCGACAGCGTACGGGTGGAGCGCATGGACGACCCCGTGCTGAAGAAGGCCCTGGTGACAGCGCTCGGCTAACGGATCTCGAGGATCTTCTCGCGCATCGCGTAGACCACGGCCTCCATCCTGGAGTGCAGCTGCAGCTTCTCCAGGATGTTGCGCACATGGTTCTTCACGGTGTTCTCGGAGATGAACAGCTCCTTGGCGATGTCCCGGTTGTTCATGCCGGTCGCGACGAGCTTGAGCACTTCGAGTTCGCGGTCGGTCAGCCGGGGCGCGGGCACGAGCCTGCGCTCGTCGGTGCGCTGGATCATCGACTTGAACTCGGTGAGCAGCTTCGACGCCATCGACGGGCTGATCTGCGACTGTCCGTCGGCCACCGCGCGGATGGCCGTGGCCACCTCGTCGGTGGAGATTTCCTTCAGCAGGTAGCCGGTCGCGCCCGCCTTGATCGCGTCGTAGAGGTCGGCCTCCTCGTCGCTGATCGTCAGCATGATGATCTTCGCGCTGGGCGCCACCTCCTTGATGGAGGTGCACGCCTCGATCCCGCCCCGCTTGGGCATCCGGACGTCCATCAGAACGATGTCGGGCAGCAGATCGGCCGCCTTGTCCACCGCCTCCGCGCCGTCCCCGGCCTCGCCCACGACCTGGATGTCCTCCTCGGCGGCGAGGACGATCTCCAGGCCGCGCCGGAACAGCGCGTGGTCGTCGACCACAAGGACCCGGATGGGCTCCTTGCGCGGGGAGCCCGCGTCCGGTCCCATGCCGGCGCCGTCGTCGGCAGCGCCGGCGTCCTCGCCCCGCATCGGTCCGAAGCTGTCCGCCATCGTTCCTCCCCCTGAAGGCCGTGGCCCGTCTTCCTGTGCCGCGCCAACCAGAGGCGCCGTCAGGCCGGTTGACCCGGCCCAGCCATGATTTCATGCCCCGGCGTCCGCGCGACGTCGGTGCGGCGCACTGGGGGGTCGCACAAAGGTGCCCCCGGGGGCGCACGCGCACTCCAGGGGCACCCGATGAGCGGGTTTTCGGACAGACGTGCCCGGGGGCCTCCGTCCGGGCGGACTCAGCCGCCGATGGCGTCACCCGCGTCCGCGCCGCGTGTCTCCGCGTCGGTCACCATGGGGTCGGTGCTGAGGTGGATGACGCCGTAGTCGTAGGCGTGGCGCCGGTAGACGACGCTCGGTTCCTTGGTCTCGGAGTCGACGAACAGATAGAAGTCGTGCCCGACCAGCTCCATCTCGTAGAGCGCCTGGTCGAGCGTCATGGGCGCCGCCACGTGCGTCTTCTCGCGCACGACGAGCGGGCCCTCGCCCTGCACCTCCAGCGAGCCCATCTTGGTGGTCGGTACGCCGTCGGCCTCGCCCTCGTCCCGGACGACCGAACCGTCCCCGTTCAGCGTCGCCGCGCCCGGGACCACCTCGGCCACCTCGGCCGCCGAGATCCGCTTGGTGCCACGCCGCGTCGAACGCTTGCTGTGCTCCTTGCGCAGCCGCGCGTCCAGCTTGTCGGTGGCGAGGTCGAGCGCCGCGTACGGGTCGCTCGCCGCGGCTTCGGCCCGGATCACCGGGCCGCGCGTGCGCAGCGTGATCTCCACGCGGTCGCACCGGTCGGCCTGTCGGGGGTTGGGCTCCTTGGACACCTCTACGTCGAGGCTGATCACCTTGCCGTCGAGCTTCTGGATCTTGTCCAGCTTCAGCTTCTCGGCCACGTGCTTGCGGAACCGCTCCGGTACCTCGGTCTTGCGGCCCTTGACGACGATGTCCACGCAGAACTCCGTTCCCGGATCGCTCCGCCTCTGTCGGCGGAGCTACTCCCTCTTGCACCAGGCTCCGGCCATATCCGGAGCCTCGGACTCGGTGACTTCCACCTCCTCCTCCCCCGCGGACAAGATCTCCACCCCACCGTTCCGGGTGATTGCGGAATCCTTGTGCAAACCCACGGGACGGCAATCCGATATGTGAGGTACAACGGCCGCCTTATCCGCCGAGTTCCTCACATCCGAACATATCTCGCCCGGACGGATGTCGTCACCCTCTACTGACGCGTACCTCCATTCAGTTGCGATAACCCTCTCGCGACCTGCGAAGACGTAGATTCTCGGTCACTTCCGGTTTATTTCGAAGGAATCCGGAGAGGTGGCGATCACCGCCCCCAGGACCTCGTTCGGCCGCGTCATTCGGAAACGCGGTACGACCCGTTCCGGTCCGTCCTCGACCTCCGCGTTACCCGAATCCGGGGGCGTCAATGCGCGTACCGCACGAGCCGCCTCGGCCAGGGAGGCACCGGTCGTCATGAGGTCGTCGACCACAACGATCCGGCCAACTTCGCGCAGAAGTTCACCTGCCCCGGCCGCCGCCTCCAGCGCACCGGCCACGTTCGCGAGCCGCTCCCGCGCGTCGAGCCCGGCCTGATCGGCCACCGGGCGCCGCTGCCGCAGCACGCTCAGGACCCGCGCGGGGACTCCGGCCCGGCGCAGCTCAGCCGCGGCACACAAGGCGATCCGCCGCATGGGGTCGTGCCCGCGGGCCCGCACCGCGCGGGGCGCGGAGGGCACGGGGACGAGTGCGATGCCGGCGGCCCCGGGCGGTCCTTGTCCGGCCTGTCCAGCCCATCCGGCCGGGTCGGCCAGGCCCCGCCGGACCGCGCCCGCGAGGGCCGCGCCGAGCGGCCCGGCGAGCCCGAGCGCCCCGCGCTCCTTGTGGGCGAGCAGCACGGCCCGTACGGCGTCCTGGTACGGCGCGGCGGCGTGCACCACCGGCAGCCCGGGCGGCTCGACCCGGGGCCGCACCCGCCCGGGCACGGCGCCGCACAACGCCGCCGAGCACCGCGCGCACAGCGACGTACGAGACCTGCCGCAGCCCGCGCACAGAGCCGGCAGCACCAGATCGGAGAGGTCCTGCCACCACCCCCGCATGCCTCCACTCTGCCAACCCGCCCGGGCCCCCACCAGCCCTGTGGACAACGCCCTGTGGACAACCGGCCTGGTCTGACAGGCAAGGGCTCCCGGGTGCGACCGGATGGAGGCTGCCGTGCGGACGGCTATCCGGGGTAGACCGGTGCCGTGCCGTCCTTCAGGACCGACTGCCACGCCGACCCCTGCGGCAGGCGGACAATCCCGTCGTCCGAGTGGGCGAGCAGCGGCAGGCGGTCGTCCTCGGACGCGGCGATCTCGCTGACCCGGGTCAGGCCGGGCAGCGCCTGGCCCGTCGGGGTGGACCCGTCGGACTGCACGTACCGCATCTGCTGGAGTTCCCCGGCCTCCCGGCCGACGACCACGAGGCGGCTGCCGCCCGCCCAGGACACGGCGGTGACGTCCTCCATCTCCGGCGCGGCGACGCGCAGGTCGGCGACCGAGAACTCCACACCGCCGTCCCTGTCGGCATCCCGTTCGACCCGCCCGATCCGCAGCGACGTCGTGCCCTTCTCCTTCACGAGCAGCGCGATCCGGGCGCCGTCGGCGGACATCTTCACCGCCTCGATCCGCGCGCCGTCGGCGAGCCCCTCCGTGGTGACCTCCCGCAGGTGGTCGCCGAGGCCCTGTTCGAACACGAGGAGCCGCGGGTGCTTCGGATCCCGGTCGGCGACCCACAGGTCACCGCGCCCGTCCCAGCTCGGCGTCGACAGGCCGTCCTTCTCGGAGGCCGCGTGGCTGCGCACCAGCGCGTCCCCCAGCGAGGCGCTGGAGACGAACGAGGCCACGTACAGCGCCCGCCCGTCCCGCGACACGCCCGCCCCGCGCTCCTGGTCCCGCGAGACCGCCACGGCCCGCAGCGACTGCACGCCCTCGCCGAGCGGCCCCGGCACCTGCGCCGGTTCCCGGTCGGAGCTGCTGTTGCCCGCCATCCGGACGAGCCGTCCCTTGGCGTCCAGGAAGTACTGGTTGTCCAGGACGGGCGAGCGCCGGGGCGCCACGAAGGCGTCCGCCTCCGACTCGTTCAGCGCGCACATGAAGCGGCCGTCCGCGCGCTTCAGCTCGACCTCGCTCACGCTCGACGACGACAGGTCCCGCAGGGAGTACAGGAGCTGGGCCGCCATCTCCTTGCACTTGGTCGGGGTGACCGTCTCGGCCTGCGTGTTCAGCGGCACGGTCAGCTTGTTCGCGTCGTCCGGCGCCAGCGACTCGACGCCCTTCTTCAGCCCCGCCCCCGTCGGGAACGCCGTCCGCACCGCGGGGTTCAGCCACCGCGTCGGCCCGGCGAGGACCTCCTTGACCGTCTCGGTCAGCGGATCCGTCCACTGCCGTACGAAGACGGGGTCGGCGACGAGCTGCTTGCGCGCCGCCGCGTCGTCGGGAACGGAGTCCACGGCGTAGTAGTACTTGTTGACGGACTGGTAGATCCGCTGGAAGTCGGACTCCCCGAGCACGACACCGGTCGGCAGGTCGTCGATCCGCCACTGGTCGCCCTTGGCGGTCTTGACCAAGGACAGGTGCAGATTCCCCTCGTACTGGCCGGAGTCCGGCTGATACGCCTGCTGCCGGTCGACCGTGGCGACCCGCTGCCCCGACAGCTTGAAGGACTGCCCCTCGTCGCCGCCGTCCTGCTGACTGGCCGGGCGGGCGCTCGGCCCGTCGGCGAGCACGACCGTCTCCTGCCCCGGCCGCCACTCCTTCGCCGCCTTCGGCGTCAGATACTTGCGGGCCATGGCGTACGAGGGATCATCGCTGGTCAGCGCCTCGAGAAAACCTTCGACAACGCTGGTGGGGCTGGCGCCGTCCCGGGGCGGCAACGCGAACACGCGCACCTGCGAGTCCGGCCGCTGCGACGCCTCCACGGACTCGAGCCCGCCCTTGTCCGGCATGGACGCGCACCCGGCGAGCACCACCACGGCGCACCCGACGAACGCCCCGCCCCGGGCCCGGCGCCCCCGGCCGGCCCGCCACACCTCACGCACGCCCACGCCCGCCCCCTTCACCAAGCCCACCCGTCTCCGGCACCCCGCTCCGGCGCGCCCCCGCGCTCGCGGACCCCTCGGCCCGGCCCGGCCCCGGCTCCACACGATCACCCGGCTGACGTGGCACGCTCGCCACACCGTCGCCGGTGGACGCTCCGCCACGGGGCACCACGCGCGCGCCGCTGCCCGGCAGCGCCGTCGGGTCCGCGGGGACCGACGTCTGCGGGAAGCGCGGCGCCATCTGCGTCTGCGCCGCACCGGTCTGCGGGGCCTGCGCCGGCACCGTCGCCAGTTTGCGGCCCTGGTCCGCCGTCTCCGTGTCGCCCGGCGCGCGGCCGCGCCGCGAGTCCTCCGGCTCCAGCGGGATCGGCGACCCGCGCAGCGGCTCGTCGGCGGTACGCGGCAGGGTCAGCCGGAACTGCGAACCTCCGCCCGGCTCGCCCCACGCCTGGAGCCAGCCGCCGTGCAGCCGCGCGTCCTCCAGGGCGATCGACAGGCCGAGCCCCGTGCCGCCGGTGGTACGCGCGCGTGCCGGGTCGGCCCGCCAGAAGCGGCTGAACACACGCGTCGCCTCGCCCGGCTTGAGCCCGACGCCGTAGTCGCGCACCGCCACGGCGACCGCGCCGCCCGCTGCGGCGAGCCGCACCACGACGTCCTTGCCCTCACCGTGCTCGACGGCGTTCACGACGAGGTTGCGCAGGACACGCTCCACCCGGCGGGCGTCCGCCTCGGCCACCACCGGCTGGTCGTCGCCGACGACGCGTATGTGTGTGCCCTTGCGCTCGGCGAGCGGCTCGGCGCCGCCGACCACCCGGCGCACGACCTCCCGCAGATCTATCGGCTCGGCCTCGAGGGCCGCCGCGCCCGCGTCGAACCGGCTGATCTCCAGCAGGTCCGCGAGCAGCGACTCGAACCGGTCGAGCTGATCGGCGAGCAACTCGGCGGAGCGCGCCGTCACCGGATCGAAGTCGACCCGCGCCTCATGGATGACGTCGGCGGCCATCCGTACGGTCGTCAGCGGCGTGCGCAGCTCATGGCTCACGTCGGAGACGAACCGCCGCTGCATCCGCGACAGGTCCTCCAGCTGCTGGATCTTCAGGTGCAGGTTCTGCGCCATCTTGTTGAAGGCTTCGCCGAGGCGCGCGATGTCGTCCTCACCGGTCACCTTCATACGTTCCTGGAGGCGGCCCGCGGAGAGCCGCTCGGCCACCCCGGCCGCCATCCGCACGGGCGTGACGACCTGCCGCACGACGAGCCAGGCGATCGCCCCGAGCAGCACGACCACGAACAGTCCGGCCGTCGCGAGGGTGCCCTTGACGAGGCCGAGGGACTTCTCCTCCTGGGTGAGCGGGAAGAGGTAGTAGAGCTGGTAGGCATGGCCCTGTGGGTCGGTGAGCCGCTTGCCGATGACGAGGCCGGGCTGCGAGTCACCGCTGCTGTAGACGATTCGCGTGTACTCCTGCGAGGCGCCCGTCATCCGGTCGACCCGCGCGCGCAGGTCGTCGGGCACGCTGCGGTCGGGCACCACGTCACCGGAGCCGCGCGGCCCCCGCCCATTGCCGCTGTCGGCGTCGCCGGGGCTGAGCGTGACCACGTCGAAGGCGCCCTTGCCGCCGCTGGAGAGCTGCGTCACCAGGTCGCTGAGCCAACTGTTGGGCACCTGGCTGGCGCGGCTGTCGTCGGACGTGCCGCCGCCCGCCCCGGTCACCGCCAGGTCCGCCCGGTCCTTGGCCGCGCGGAACCCGCCCTCGGCCTGGCTCTGCGACGCCTTGACCTTGGCGTCGAGCAGGCCGTTGCGCACGGAACCGATGACGACGATGCCGAGCACCAGCACGACACCGAGCGACATCAGCAGCGTCGTGACGACCACCTTCAACTGGATGTTGCGCCGCCACAGCCGCATCGCGGGCAGCAGCGGCCGCCGCACCCAGCGGGTGAACAGGCGCAGCACCGGGCTGCCGTTCATCCCGCCCTGGAGCAGCAGCCCGCCGTCCAGGAGGCGGCGCAGCCGGGATCCGCGTCCGGCCGCGGGTCCCACAGGCCGCTCCGGACGGGTCCCCGGCTTGCCGGGCGCCGAAGCGGCACTGTTCCGGGACATGTCAGCTCGGTCCGGCCTTGTAACCGACGCCACGGACGGTCACCACGATCTCCGGCCGCTCGGGGTCCTTCTCGACCTTCGAGCGCAGCCGCTGCACATGCACGTTGACCAGGCGGGTGTCCGCCGCGTGCCGGTAGCCCCAGACCTGCTCCAGGAGCACCTCACGCGTGAACACCTGCCAGGGCTTGCGCGCGAGCGCGACCAGCAGGTCGAACTCGAGCGGCGTCAGCGCGATCGACTGCCCGTCCCGCTTGACCGAGTGCCCGGCCACATCGATGACCAGGTCACCTATGGCCAGCTGCTCGGGCGCGGGCTCCTCCGACCTCCGCAGCCGCGCCCGGATACGGGCCACGAGCTCCTTCGGCTTGAACGGCTTCACGATGTAGTCGTCCGCGCCCGACTCCAGGCCCACGACGACATCGACGGTGTCGCTCTTCGCCGTGAGCATCACGATCGGCACCCCGGACTCCGCCCTGATCAGACGGCAGACCTCGATGCCGTCCCGGCCGGGCAGCATCAGGTCGAGGAGGACCAGATCGGGCTTGGTCTCACGAAAAGCGGCCAGCGCCTTGTCGCCGTCAGCCACGAACGACGGCTCAAAACCTTCACCACGCAGCACAATGCCGAGCATCTCGGCCAGTGCGGTGTCGTCGTCGACGACAAGGACTCGTCCCTTCATGGACCACATCATCCCATTAGCTCATCGTTACCTGGCGTGACCTGGAACACAGCTCACCCAGACTCCCACCTGTCACCGGGGAAACAACGCCCCACTCGGTGACGATCGCCGTCACCAGCTCCGGCGGCGTCACGTCGAACGCGGGGTTGTACGCCTGCGTCCCCAACGGTGCCACCGGAATCCCGCCACCCGCCTCCATCCCGGCCAGCGGCGCCTGCGGCGCCGTGACCTCCGTCACCTCGTGTCCCGCCCGCTGCTCCACCTCGATGGACGCACCGTCCGGAGTCGTCAGGTCCACCGTCGTCAGCGGCGCCACCACGATGAATGGGACGTGGTGATATCGAGCCAGCACGGCGAGCGGATAGCTCCCCACCTTGTTGGCCACCGAACCGTCCGCGGCAATCCGGTCCGCGCCGATCAGCACCGCGTCCACCTCGCCCGCGGCGAACAGCGACCCCGCCGCGTTGTCCGTGAGCAGCGTGTACGCCATCCCGTTGCGCGCCGCCTCGTACGCCGTGAGCCGCGCGCCCTGGAGCAGCGGACGCGTCTCGTCCACCCACAGCCGGCGCAGCCGCCCCGCCCGGTGCGCGGCGAGCGCCACGGCGAACGCGGTGCCCTCCCCGCCGGACACCAGCGCCCCGGTGTTGCAGTGCGTCAGCACCCGGTGGTTGCCGCCGGGCAGCAGCTCGTCGAGCAGCCGCAGCCCGTGCTCGGCCATCTTGGCGCTGGCCGCGGCGTCCTCCTGGTGGAGCGCCCGCGCGGCGGCGAGCGCGGCCGCGGCGGCCCGCTCCTGAACGGCGGCCCCTCCTCCCGAGCCGTTCCCCAGAGCGTCGCGGTAGGCCGCCTGGGCCCGGCGCACCCCGTACGCCAGATTCACCGCGGTGGGCCGCGCCCCCGCCAGCGCGTCCGCCGCGTCCTGCACGTCGAATCCGCGGGCCGCCGCGAGCGCCACTCCGTACGCCCCGGCGATGCCGAGCAGGGGAGCGCCGCGCACGGACAGGGAGCGGATCGCCTGCACCAGCCCCTGCGGGTCGGTGCAGACCAGCTCGATCTCCTCGGCCGGCAACCGGGTCTGGTCGAGCAGGACCAGAACGGGCCCCTCGGCCGGTTCCTCCCACCGGATCGCCGGTATGTCGATGGTCGTGGGCTGTATGTCCTCGCCGGGCCGTATGTCCCCGCCGGTTTGCGCGTACTGATCAGCCATCTGCCCAGTCTGCCCCGGACCGGGCCGACAATTGAAGGTGCCAAGCCCCTACGGGCCCAGGTCACCTGGCGCCCGCCCCATGGCACGATGGCAGGCAACCTGCCGCCGCGACCGCGGACGGGCACCGTGAAGGAGCGACGATGAACGACACTCCGGGCTGGGCATCGCCCGGATCCGCCCCCTCTGACCGTCCTGGCGACCCCCGCCAGGACGGTCAGAGCGGCGACAAGCAGGGCGCGGTCCCGCAGGACCCCGCGGGCCAGGGCCCCCAGTGGTCCAAGGAGCAGCCGCCGCCCGCCCAGTGGTCCGCCCCTTCCGGCCCGCCCGCACCCGACTCCGGCCAGGCCCCGCCTCCGCCGCCCCCACCTCCGGCCCCCGGCCAGAACCAGGGCTGGGGCGGCCAAGGCTGGGGCGGCGGCCAAGGCTGGGGCGGCAACCAGGGCGGCTACGGCGCCCCCGGCCCCTGGGGGCACGGCGGCTACGGCGGCCCGCCCCCCGCCGCCAAGCCCGGCGTCATCCCGCTGCGCCCGCTCGGCGTCGGCGAGATCCTCGACGGCGCGGTGTCGACCATGCGGACGCACTGGCGCACCGTCCTCGGCATCGCGCTCACCGTCGCCGTGCTCACCCAGGTCCTCCTCGTCCTGCTCCAGGGCTTCGTCCTCGACGACTCGCGCACCGACGTCCTCGACGACCCCAACGCCAGCGCCTCCGAGGTCACGCGCGCGATGGGCGGGATCTTCGCCGGCACCGGCGTCGTGCAGGTGGTCACCCTGCTCGGCACGATCGTCGCGACGGCCCTGCTCACCACCGTCACCAGCCGCGCCGTGCTCGGTCGGTCCGTCACCATCGGAGAGGCCTGGCGCGATGCCCGCCCCCAGGTCCTGCGCCTGCTCGGCCTGACGCTGCTGCTCCCCCTGATCGCCGCCGTGCTCGTCTTCGTGGGCACCGTCCCCGGCATCCTCGTCGCCGTCCTCGGCTCCACCGACGGCGGTGTCGCCCTGGCCGTCGTCGGCGGCCTCGCCGCGCTCGTGGTCGTGATCTGGCTGATGATCCGCTTCTCGCTCGCCTCGCCCGCGCTGATGCTGGAGAAGCAGACCGTCCGCAAGGCCCTGAGCCGCTCCACCAAGCTCGTCCGCGGCTCGTGGTGGCGGGTCCTCGGCATCCAGCTCCTCGCGTCGGTCATCGCCGGCGTCGTGAGCTCGATCATCCTGGTGCCCTTCAGCATCCTCGCCGGAGCCGTCAGCGGCGACGGCCTCAGCAGCTTCCTCGACACCGGCGGCGACGTCGGCTGGGCCTTCCTGATCATCACCGGCATCGGCTCGGTCATCGGCTCCACCATCACCTTCCCGATCACCGCGGGCGTCACGGTGCTGCTCTACATAGACCAGCGCATCCGCCGCGAGGCCCTCGACCTCGAACTCGCGCGCGCCGCCGGCCTCCAGGGCTACGGGGAGACCCCCGGCGCCACCCCGGGGAGCTGACGGGGTGAGCGCGTCCGGGGGGATGCTCGGGGCCGCGGCCCTGCTCACACGCGCCGGCGGCGACGAGCCGCCGGTGACGATCCCGCGCGACCCCGCGCGGGAAGCGGCCGAGCGGGAGCTGTCCAAACCCGCGTACCACGAGAACGACCCGAGCCTGTTCATCCGCGCCCTGAACAAGTTCTGGGAGTGGGTCGGCGACCTCTTCTCCGCCGCTTCCGGCGCCGCCCCGGGCGGCACGGTTGGCCTGATCGTCATCGTCCTGGCCGTCCTCGCCCTGGCCCTCCTCCTGTGGTGGCGCCTGGGCACCCCCCGCCGCTCCCCCGCCTCCTCGCGGGCCCCGCTCTTCGACGACCGCCCGCGCAGCGCCGCCGACCACCGCGCCGCCGCCGACGCCCACGCCGCCCAGGGCCACTGGAACCAGGCCGTCCAGGAACGCATGCGCGCCCTCGTCCGCTCCCTGGAGGAACGCGCCCTCCTCGACCCGCGCCCCGGCCGCACCGCCGACGAGGCGGCCACCGAGGCCGCCCGCCCCTTCCCGGCCCACACCGACGCCCTCCACAAGGCGGCCCGTGCCTTCGACGACATCGCGTACGGCGGCCGCACCGCCACCCGGTCCACGTACGAACACCTCACGGCCCTGGACACCGAGGTGGCCCGCACCACCCCCGCCCTGCCCAGCCCTGCGGGAGCCTCCAGGTGACCGACCCGCGCACCCCGAACCCCGAGCAGACGCCCGACCAGCAGCAGGAACAGGGCAGCGGCACCCACCGCGACAGCGGCAGCGCGACCCATGACCCGGGCGACCCGACCCCCCAGCCCCCGGGCTCGCCGCACACGGCTCCCCGGGCCCCCGGAATTACGCTCACCTCCCCGCCGTCCACGCCCCCGGCCCCCACCTCCGTAGCGGCGCACCCCGAACTCGCGCCGTCCGGGTCGGCCACCACCCCGGACACCGGCACCTCCGTGACCCCGACGCCGCGCCAGATCTGGACCCGCACGCGCGGCATCGCCCTCGCTCTCGTCCTCCTCCTGGTCACCGGCGTGGCCATCGCCGCGATCCGCTCCGGCGAGAAGCACGGCACGCTCGACCCCCGCTCCGCCGACCAGTACGGCAGCCGGGCCGTCGCCGAACTCCTCGCCGACCGGGGCGTGGACACGCGCGTCGTCACGACGACCGCCGAGGCGCGGGCCGCGACCGACCGCGACACCACCCTCCTCGTGGCCGTCCCCGACCTGCTCACCCCGCACCAGCAGGAACAACTGCAGACCGAGACCGACCTGTCGGGCGGCCGCACCCTGCTCGTCGCCCCGAGCGCCGCCTCCGTCGAGCGCCTCGCCCCCGGCGTCACCGCCGACCCCACGCCCAGTGTGGACAGCACACTCGCCCCGGACTGCACCCTGCCCGCGGCCCGCCGCGCCGGCACCGCGGACACCGGCGGCCACCGCTACGCCACCACCCGCGGCGACGCCACCACCTGCTATCCCAGCGACGGCTCCCCCACGCTCCTGCGCCTCCCCGCGGCCACGGGCAACGGCGACACCGTCGTCCTCGGCTCCCCCGACATCCTGCTCAACGACCGCCTCGACGAGCACGGAAACGCCTCGCTCGCCCTGCAACTCCTCGGTACCCGCCCCCATGTGGTCTGGTACCTCCCCTCCCTCTCCGACGAAGCCGCGTCAGCGGACGCACAGAACGACCGCAGCTTCTTCGACCTGATCCCCTCCGGCTGGCTCTGGGGCACCCTGCAACTCTTCATCGCGGCAGCCCTCGCCGCCCTGTGGCGCGCACGCCGGCTGGGCCCCCTGGTCCCCGAACGACTCCCCGTCGCGATCCGCGCCTCCGAGACCGTCGAAGGCCGCGCCCGCCTCTACCGCAAGGCGAACGCCCGCGACCGCGCCGCCACGGCCCTGCGTATCTCCACCCGCACCACGCTGGCCCCCCTCATCGGCGTCCCCCCGTCCCAGGCCCACACGCCCGAGACCTTCCTCCCCGCCCTGGCGCGCCAACTCCCGACGCCCGGCCAGGACTTGCACACCCTCCTCTTCGGCCCGCCGCCGACCACCGACGCAGCGCTCATCGCACTCGCCGACCACCTCGACGCCCTCGAAAGAGAGGTACGCCATTCATGATGGACCCGACCACTGACAACGCCGGGCCCACGACCGATCCCCGCAGCTCAAGGGCGTCCCTGGAGGCCCTGCGCACCGAGATCGCGAAGGCCGTGGTCGGCCAGGACCCCACCGTCACGGGCCTGGTCGTGGCCCTGCTCTGCCGCGGCCACGTCCTCCTCGAAGGCGTCCCCGGCGTGGCGAAGACCCTCCTCGTACGCGCCCTCGCCGCATCCCTCGAACTCGACACCAAGCGCGTCCAGTTCACCCCGGACCTGATGCCCAGCGACGTCACGGGCTCCCTCGTCTACGACACCCACACCTCCCGCTTCTCCTTCCAGCCGGGCCCGGCCTTCACCAACCTCCTCCTCGCGGACGAGATCAACCGGACCCCGCCCAAGACCCAGTCCTCCCTCCTGGAGGCCATGGAGGAGCGCCAGATCACGGTCGACGGCACCCCGCGCCCGCTCCCCGACCCGTTCATGGTCATCGCGACCCAGAACCCGGTCGAGTACGAGGGCACGTACCCCCTCCCCGAAGCCCAACTGGACCGCTTCCTCCTCAAGCTGAACGTTCCTCTCCCCACCCGCCAGGACGAGATCGACGTCCTCACCCGCCACGCCGCCGGCTTCAACCCCCGCGACCTCCAGGCAGCGGGCATCCGCCCCGTGGCCACGGCGGCCGACCTGGAGACGGCCCGCGCCGCCGTCGCGAAGACCACGGTCTCCCCCGAGATCACGGCGTACGTCGTCGACATCTGCCGCGCCACCCGTGAATCCCCGTCGCTGACCCTCGGCGTCTCCCCGCGCGGCGCCACGGCCCTGCTCTCGACGGCCCGCGCCTGGGCCTGGCTCACCGGCCGCGACTACGTCACCCCCGACGACGTCAAGGCCCTCGCCCTGCCCACCCTCCGCCACCGCGTCCAACTGCGCCCGGAGGCGGAAATGGAGGGCGTGACCCCGGACTCGGTCATCAACGCGCTCCTCACCCACGTCCCCGTCCCCCGCTGACCAGGCCGGAGACGACAACGACATGGCCCTCACCGGACGCACGGCCCTGCTCGCCGCCCTGGGCTCCCTCCCCGTCGGGATCTGGGAGCCCAGCTGGACGGGCATCCTCGCCGTCAACACCCCCCTGGCCCTGGCCTGCGCCTGCGACTTCGCCCTTGCGGCCCCCGTACGCCGCCTGCGCCTCACCCGCTCCGGCGACACCTCCGTACGCCTCGGAGACCCGGCCGACGTCACCCTGACGATCACCAACCCCTCACGCCGCCCGTTGCGCGCCCACCTCCGCGACGCCTGGCCGCCCAGCACCTGGCGCCAGGGCACGGAACACGACGCGTCCCGCCACCACGTGACGATCCCCGCGGGCGAACGCCGCCGCGTCACCACCCGCCTCCTGCCCACCCGCAGAGGCGACCGCCAGGCGGACCGCGTGACCGTCCGCTCCTACGGCCCACTCGGCCTCTTCACCCGCCAGGGCACCCACGCCGTCCCGTGGACGGTCCGTGTCCTCCCCCCGTTCCACAGCCGCAAGCACCTCCCCTCGAAGCTGGCCCGTCTCCGCGAACTCGACGGCCGCACCAGCGTCCTGACCAGGGGCGAAGGCACGGAGTTCGACAGCCTGCGCGAGTACGTCCCCGGCGACGACACCCGCTCCATCGACTGGCGCGCGACCGCCCGCCACTCAGCGGTCGCCGTCCGCACCTGGCGCCCCGAACGCGACCGCCACATCCTGCTTGTTCTCGACACCGGCCGTACGTCAGCGGGCCGCGTCGGCGACGCACCCCGCCTGGACGCCTCGATGGACGCGGCTCTCCTCCTCGGCGCCCTGGCCTCCCGCGCCGGCGACCGCGTCGACCTCCTCGCCTACGACCGTCGCACCCGCGCCCTGGTCCAGGGCCGCACGGCCAACCAAGTCCTCCCGGCCCTGGTCAACGCCATGGCCCCACTGGAACCGGAGCTCGTCGAAACAGACGCCCGCGGCCTCACCGCCACAGCCCTGCAGACAGCTCCCCGCCGCTCCCTCATCGTCCTTCTTACGTCGTTGGAGGCGGCCCCCGTCGAGGAAGGCTTGCTCCCCGTCCTGGGTCGCCTGACCAAACGCCACACGGTGATCGTCGCCTCTGTCGCGGACCCGGCGATCGAATCGATGGCGGCGTCCCGCGGCACCACGGAGGCTCTGTACAACGCGGCTTCAGCGGCTCAGGCCAAGGCGGAACGTCTCCGCACGGCAGAGAAGCTCACCCGGCACGGTGTCACGGTGGTGGACGCGACCCCGTCGGAATTGGCTCCTGCTCTGGCGGACGCCTATCTGTCACTGAAGGCGGCTGGCCGCCTCTGAGAAAGGGGGCGGTCGGGCCGCCCGTACACCTAGCCGTAAACGCAGAAAAGCCCCGTGCCGAATGGCACGGGGCTTTTCTCTACAATTAGTTCGGCGGCGTCCTACTCTCCCACAGGGTCCCCCCTGCAGTACCATCGGCGCTGTGAGGCTTAGCTTCCGGGTTCGGAATGTAACCG
>NZ_JBEYWV010000015.1:0-208648 GCF_040644575.1 Streptomyces sp. NPDC046939 | reverse complement strand
CCGGTCACCCGGAAGGAAGGACACATGACGCCGCCACCCGAACCCAACGCCTCCGTACCCGCACGCGCGCGTGCGGGCCCCTCTCTCATCCCTGGGTCCTACAAGAAGCGGCGCGCCCCCGACGGCGTCACCACGGCGTGCACCGCCTTGTCGTGCGGCTCCGCCGGAACGTGCGCGATCACTTCGTCGTCGTACAGGAGCACGACGAGGGCGGGGTGCGCACCGGCCGATTCCAGCCGGGCGAGGACCCGGTCGTACGAGCCGCCGCCCCGGCCGAGCCGCATCCCGCGCGCGTCCACGGCGAGCCCCGGCAGGAGTACGACGTCGGCCGCCAGGACCGCGTCGGGGCCGAGCCGTTCACCGCCCGGCTCCAACAGGGCGATGCGGCCCGGGTGTTGCACCTCGACGAGCGAGGAGGGGCCCTCGTACACGCCCCAGTCCAGGTCGTTGTCGTCGAGGAGCACCGGCAGCAGGACCCGCGTCCCGCGCGCGCGGAGCGCGTCGAGCAGGGGCGCGGTCCCCGGTTCGCCGCCCAGGGAGACGTACGCCGCGACGGTGCGGGCCCGGACCAGCTCCTCGACCTCGAACGCCCGCTCGGCGAGGGCCAGCTCCGTCTTCCGGACGTCACCCACCGGCAATGTGTTCCTCACCGCGAGGAATGTTCGTCGCAATGTGCGCTTGTCAGCGTGAGCACCACGCGGCTTGTCTGAGTGTGGGCTCATAGCGGGCTCACAAACCTCTCCTATTCCATCCATATATGTACCTACACAGCGGAACGACAGTTTCCGCCCATAGGTGGCAGATATGGTGACGGGCATGACTGACTCGCACCCCAGGATCACCAAGGCTGTCATCCCCGCCGCGGGCCTCGGCACCCGGTTCCTGCCCGCCACGAAGGCGACTCCCAAAGAGATGCTGCCCGTGGTCGACAAGCCGGCGATCCAGTACGTGGTCGAAGAGGCCGCCTCCGCGGGGCTCGACGACGTCCTGATGATCACCGGGCGGAACAAGCGCCCGCTCGAGGACCACTTCGACCGCAACTACGAGCTGGAGAACGCCCTGCAGCGGAAGGGCGACGCCGCCCGCCTCGCGAAGGTCCAGGAGTCCAGCGACCTCGCGACCATGCACTACGTGCGCCAGGGCGACCCCAAGGGCCTCGGGCACGCCGTCCTGTGTGCCGCCCCGCACGTCGGCCGCGAGCCGTTCGCCGTCCTCCTCGGCGACGACCTGATCGACCCCCGCGACCCGCTGCTCGCGCGCATGGTCGAGACCCAGGAGCGGCACGGCGGCAGCGTCGTCGCCCTCATGGAGGTGGCGCCCGCGCAGATCGGCCTCTACGGCTGCGCCGCCGTCCAGGCCACCGAGGACGACGACATCGTCACGGTCACCGGCCTCGTGGAGAAGCCCGATCCCGCCGACGCGCCCTCCAACTACGCGGTCATCGGCCGCTACGTCCTGGACCCGGCGATCTTCGACATACTGCGCAAGACCGAGCCGGGCCGCGGCGGCGAGATCCAGCTCACCGACGCCCTCCAGCAGCTCGCCGCCGACGAGAAGATCGGCGGGCCCGTGCACGGCGTCGTCTTCAAGGGCCGCCGCTATGACACCGGCGACCGTGGCGACTATCTGCGTGCCATTGTCAGACTCGCGTGCGAACGTGAAGATCTGGGACCGGACTTCCGGACCTGGCTCCGCAGTTACGTCACCGAGGAGATGTAGCACTTTGAGCAGCGCGACCACCCCGTCAAGCACCGGGCCGGCCACCGGCGACCAGCACCTGTGGTCGGTGGACGAGCACCTGGCGGACATTCTCGCCACCGTCCACCCGCTCGACCCCATCGAGCTGCAGATCCTCGACGCGCAGGGCTGTGTGCTCGTCGAGGACGTGACGGTCCCGGTCTCGCTGCCCCCGTTCGACAACAGCTCGATGGACGGATACGCGGTCCGCGTCGCCGACGTCGCCGGGGCGAGCGAGGAGCACCCCGCCGTGCTCACCGTGATCGGTGACGTCGCGGCGGGCCAGTCCGAGCAGCCCACCGTCGGCCCCGGCCAGGCCGCCCGCATCATGACCGGCGCCCCGCTGCCCCCGGGCGCCGAGGCGGTCGTCCCCGTGGAGTGGACCGACGGCGGGCTCGGCGCCGGGCCCGCCGCCACCATGTCCGCCCACTCCAGCGCCCCCGAGGGCGCCTCCGGCGAGGTCCGCGTGCACCGCCCCGCCGAGGCACGCGCGCACGTACGCGCGCAGGGCAGTGACGTCCGGGCGGGCGACCGCGCCCTGGCCACCGGCACGGTCCTCGGCCCGCCGCAGATCGCCCTGCTCGCCGCCATCGGCCGCGGGACCGTCCGCGTACGCCCGCGCCCGCGCGTGGTCGTCGTCTCCACCGGCAGCGAACTCGTGCAGCCCGGCGAGGCGTTGAGCCCCGGCCAGATCTACGACTCCAACAGCTTCTCCCTGACGGCCGCGGCCCGCCACGCCGGAGCCATCGCCTACCGGGTCGGCGCGGTCGCCGACGACGCCGAGACGCTGCGCTCCACCATCGAGGACCAGTTGATCCGCGCCGACCTCGTCGTCACCACCGGCGGTGTCAGCGTCGGCGCCTACGACGTCGTCAAGGAAGCCCTCTCCGCCGTCGGCGACCCCGACGAGGAGGACGGCATCGGCGCGGGCGGCGGCGTGGAGTTCCGCAAGCTCGCCATGCAGCCCGGCAAGCCGCAGGGGTTCGGCTCCGTCGGCCCCGACCGCACCCCGCTGCTCGCCCTGCCCGGCAACCCGGTCTCCTCCTACGTCTCCTTCGAACTCTTCGTCCGGCCCGCGATCCGCGCCCTGATGGGCCTGGACGACGACACCGAGCGCCGCACCACGCGCGCGGTGCTCAGCGCCGACCAGGTGCTCACCTCGCCGCGGGGCCGCCGCCAGTTCCTGCGCGGCGCCCACGACGCCGAGGCGGGCACGGTCGCCCCCGTCGGCGGCTCCGGATCCCACCTGATCGCGGCGCTCGCCCGCGCGGACGCGCTGATCGTGGTGGACGAGGACGTGACGAGACTCGAACCCGGCACGGAAGTGACCGTCGTCCGCCTCGGCTGACCGGCCCGGCCCGCCCGTTTTTCCGGGCCCCGCGATACCGTGTCGCGCACAAGCAGTCCGGCGCGCCGCACCGCGCATCGGCTCGGATCGGGAGCGCCACGGCACCATGAGCACTTCGCAGGACCGACTCACCCACATCGACGAGGCGGGCGCGGCCCGCATGGTCGACGTCTCGCAGAAGGACGTCACCGCGCGCACCGCCCGCGCCAGCGGCCGCGTCCTCGTCTCGCCGCGCGTGGTCGAACTGCTGCGCGGCGAGGGGATGCCCAAGGGCGACGCCCTCGCCACGGCCCGGATCGCCGGGATCATGGGCGCCAAGCGCACCCCGGACCTGATCCCGCTCTGCCACCCGCTCGCGGTCTCCGGCGTGAAGCTGGACCTCTCCGTCGCCGACGACGCCGTGGAGATCCTTGCCACCGTGAGGACCACGGACCGTACGGGCGTGGAGATGGAGGCCCTCACCGCGGTCTCCGTCGCCGCGCTCACGGTCGTCGACATGGTCAAGGCCGTCGACAAGGGCGCCGTCATCACCGACGTCCGCGTCGAGGAGAAGACGGGCGGCAAGTCCGGCGACTGGAACCGCGAGGCCCAGGCATGACCCGGACCTACCGCGCCCTCGTCGTCACCGCCTCCAACCGCGCCGCCGCGGGGGTCTACGCGGACACGGGCGGCCCCCTCATCGTCGACGGCCTGCGCGAGCTGGGCTTCGAGGTCGACGGCCCGCGGGTCGTGCCGGACGGTGACCCCGTCGAGGCGGCGCTGCGGGAAGCGGTCGAGGCGGCGTACGACGTCGTCGTCACCACCGGCGGCACCGGCATCTCGCCCACCGACCGCACCCCCGAGGCGACCGCCCGCGTCATCGACCACGAGGTGCCCGGCATCCCCGAGGCGATCCGCGCGTACGGGCGCGAGAAGGTGCCCACCGCCGCGCTCTCGCGTGGCAGGGCCGGGGTCGCCGGGCGCACACTGATCGTGAACCTGCCGGGTTCGAGCGGCGGGGTGAAGGACGGTCTCGCCGTCCTCGCGCCGCTCCTCACCCACGCCGTCGACCAGCTCCGCGGCGGCGACCACCCCAGACCCGGCCCGAGACCCGACGCCCACGAAGCCGGGGGTGCGCACTGAACAGCCCGTCCTGGCCCGTCGTCCTGGCGGAGGGCGATGTCGTCCTCCGGCCGATAAAGCTGCGCGACCAGCGCGCCTGGCGTGAGGTCAACCGCCGCAACCGCGACTGGCTGCGCCCCTGGGAGGCGACCATCCCGCCGCCCACCGCGAGCGGCCCCGTCTCGCACCGGCCCACGTACCGCCAGATGGTGCGTCACCTGCGCTCGGAGGCGAACGCGGGCCGGATGCTGCCCTTCGTCATCGAGTACCAGGGCGCGCTGGTGGGCCAGTTGACGGTCGCCGGGATCACCTGGGGCTCGATGTGCTCGGGCCACGTCGGCTACTGGGTGGACCAGGCCGTGGCCGGGCGCGGGGTGATGCCCACCGCCGTCGCGCTCGCCGTCGACCACTGCTTCCGCACGGTCGGCCTGCACCGCATCGAGGTCTGCATTCGCCCGGAGAACGGGCCGAGCCGCCGCGTCGTGGAGAAACTCGGATTCCGCGAGGAGGGGCTGCGGCCCCGCTATCTTCACATCGACGGCGGCTGGCGCGACCACCTCGTCTTCGCGCTCACCGCCGAAGAGGTCCCGGAAGGGCTCCTGCGCCGCTGGCGGCGCGGACGGCGTGGCAACGCCGCAGGTCCGGCCGGTTCCAGCGCGATCGATCCGGGCACACCCTCAAAATAAAATAAATGTTCGAATTAACCGCCGTACGGGTCCTTCGGGTCATTGAATTCACACGCACGGTGGCCAGTTGATCGCACCAGTCGGAAAAATGCTCGAAATATCAGCCAGATCGTGCGACACACCGGCCCAATTGGCGGATGGCTCCCCGCAAACCCCTCTACGGTGTGAGGCGTGAGCAGCAGCGGCCTCATCTACGCAGTCATCGTCGGGGCCTGGGCCGCCTACTTGGTGCCGATGTGGCTCCGTAGGCAGGACGAGCTGAACGAAGCCCGTCCGACGGAACGCTTCAGCACCGCCATCCGACTTCTGTCCGGACGAGCGGGCATGGAGCGCCGGTACGCCAAGGACCTCCAGGCGCGCTCCCCGGAGACGGACGAGCGGCCCCCGGCCGACCCGGACGCGCCCACCGACGCGGTGGACGTCCGGGCCCTCGGCGCGCCCCCGGCCACCACGCGACAGCGCCCCGAGCCCGCCCGCGCACCCGAACCCCAGCCGGAACCGGCCGCCGAACCCGCGCCCAAGTCCCGCCCCGCGCGCCCCACTTCCGTCGAGGCCGCCGAGGCACAGGCCCGCGCCCGCCGCTCCAAGGTGCTCGCACGCAGGCGCCGTACGACCGTGCTGCTCTTCGTCGCCTTCACCGCCGGCGCCGTCGTCGCCGGGGTCGGCGGCGTCGCCTTCCTGTGGGCGCCCGTCGTCCCCGCCCTGCTGCTCAGCACGTACATCGTCTACCTGCGGGCCCAGGAGCGACGCCGCTTCGCCTACGTCATGGACCGCCGCCGCGCCGAGATCGCCGCCCAGCACCTGCGCGAACGCCAGCCCCGGCGCCGCCGGCCCGCCCCGCAGCGCGGCGCCGAAGACCTGGAGGACGGCCCAGACACCGAGACGGGCACCGACCCCGGCCTGGAGGCGCTCGCCGCCGACCGGCGCGCCCTCGTCGAACAGACCGACCACGCCGAATGGGTCGACCAGCAGCGCGAGCGCCAGCGCCCCCCGGGCGCCGGTGAGAGCTGGGACCCCGTCCCCGTACCGCTGCCCACCTACGTGACCGCGCCCGTCGCCCCGCGCGCCGGTGGCGGCATCGACTACGGCGCCCCCGAGACGTGGAGCGCGGCCCGCTCCTCCGCCGCCGAGCAGCAGGCCCCCGAGCCGCCGCAGGAGCAGCCCGCCGACGACGGCCGCAGCGACGCCCGCCGCGCCGCCTCCGCCCGCCGCTCCCGCGAGCGCGGCCGCACCCCGCTCTTCGACCAGTACGACGACGACGCCGCCGACGCCGGGGGCCGTCCGCGCGCCGCCAACGAGTGACCTGGCTGACCAGCCCGGAAGCGATTTTGGGCCTGCCGGGTCAGGGTGCTAGAGTTTCACTCGTTGCAAGGGCCTGTGGCGCAGTCTGGTAGCGCACCTCGTTCGCATCGAGGGGGTCTGGGGTTCAAATCCCCACAGGTCCACCGCAATTGAGAACCCCGCCGGGAAACCGGCGGGGTTCTTGCTTTGCGCCCCCGCGGCGGCAGGGCGACCGTTGTGACGGTCACCACACCACCACCGCCTACAGCGCCTTCGCGTAACAGCGGCTCAGCTCCTCGAAGCGGTACAGGCCGAACTTGGCGCACTCCTCGTACCCGCTCGACGCGTACAGCGCGATCGCCTCCGGCTGCTTCGTGCCCGTCTCCAGGACCATCCGCTTGCGGCCCGCCGCGCGGGCGTCCGCCTCCAGCGCCGCCAGGATCCGGCGGGCCAGGCCCAGGCCGCGCGCCTCCGGTATGACGTACATGCGCTTCAGCTCGGCGTCGCCGTCCTCGTACCCCTCCTCGTTCTTGTCCTGAGCGCGCCAGCCGCCGGTCGCGAGCGGCGTGCCCGCCTCGTCGTACGCGATCAGATACAGGCCGCGCGGCGGGGTGAACATCGACGGGTCAAGCGGTGTGATGTCGCCCTCGTCGCCGTAGCGCTCCGCGTACTCGAGCTGGACGCGGTCGTTCAGCGCGACCGCGTCCGGGTGGCCGTAGGAGACGGTGCGCAGGGAGATTTCCGTGGCGGGCGGGGTCTGAATGCTCATGCGTAGGATCGTATTCCTATACTTGTAGGGGCGGTGTACTTGTTCAGTGTGCCGGTACCGTGGCCCGGTGCTGACTGTGACCACCGTGAACGTGAACGGCCTCCGCGCCGCCGCCAAGAAGGGCTTCGTGGAGTGGCTCGCCGCCACCGACGCCGACGTCGTCTGCCTCCAGGAGGTCCGCGCCGAGCCCGAGCAGTTGCCCGCCGGGGTGCGGGCGCCCGAGGGCTGGCACGTCGTGCACGCGCCCGCCGCCGCCAAGGGCCGGGCCGGCGTCTCCCTCTACACGCGGCGCGCCCCCGACGCGGCCCGCGTCGGCTTCGGCTCGGAGGAGTTCGACACCAGCGGCCGCTACGTCGAGGCGCACCTGCCCGGTGTGGTCGTCGCCAGCCTCTACCTGCCCTCCGGCGAGGTCGGCACCGAGCGCCAGGACGAGAAGATCCGCTTCATGGACGAGTTCCTCGCGTACCTCAAGGACCTGCGCGTACGGGCCGCCGCCGAGGGCCGCGAGGTCATCGTCTGCGGCGACTGGAACATCGCCCACACCGAGGCCGACCTCAAGAACTGGCGCGGCAACAAGAAGAACGCCGGCTTCCTGCCTGAGGAACGGGAGTGGCTGAGCCGCGTCTACGACCCGTCGGACGGCGGCTACGTGGACGTGGTGCGGGCGCTGCACCCCGGGGTGGAGGGGCCGTACTCGTGGTGGTCGTACCGGGGGCGGGCCTTCGACAATGACACGGGATGGAGAATTGACGTCATCGCATCCACCTCCGGGTTGGCCGCCAAGGCGATCAAGGCATATGTCGAGCGTGCTGCCACCCATGAGCAGCGTTGGTCCGACCATGCGCCGGTGACGGCCGTCTTCGACCAGTAGACGGGGAGGCGGGGCGCGGGCAGCAAGCCGCGCGCCCCGCACGGTGCCGCGTCAGGTCCCTGGGATCCCGGTGCTCGGAGGCACCCCCATGGCGAACGTCAGGCGGGACGTGTCCGGCCCTGCGAGTCGCGTGCTGTCGCCGCCGCAACGGCCCTTTGCCACGGTGACACGCACTCCGGCGGCCAGCAGGTCCGCACGGCTCACCGGACCGCGCGCCCCCGTCATCCTCCGGTAGCCGTCGATCACGTAGTCCTCCAGCCAGTCCGACCTCATGGCGGCCGCGGCGGGACACCTCAGCCCGTTCGCTGCGGCGGCACAGACGTAATCGCCATGGGCGTAGAGCTTGCGAGACCTGTAGTACATGCGGCCACCGCAGGCGCTGCAGTGTGCCACTCGGGTCAGAAGGCGCGAGCGCGGGCCGCGGGACTGCCGGGTGCCGTTGGATCGTGCCGACAGGATCTCCTGAAGGGCGCGGAACTCACTTTCGTCCAGCACGGGCGTGCCGATGAGGACCGGGTGACCGTTGTCGTCCAGAACCGACCGGCCGCGGTGGATGCGGTGCCCCATGAGTGACGGGGACCGGAGGACCTTCGACAGCGTCCCTGACGTCCACCGGAACTTCTCGAAGGTGTACCCGTGCCGGACACCGCCCGTGGGGCGGCCCTGCAGCACTGCGTGGCGGTCACGGGGGACCAAGGCGTTCACCTCATTGAGGCCACGGGCGATGGACATGAGGGACTCCCCGGCGTACACGCGCTCCAGGATGGCACGCAGCAGTGCTGCCGCCTCCGCGTCAGGAGTGAGACACCAGCCGCTTCCGGAGGGGTGAGGGGCTTTGCGGTAGCCGAAGGGGACGAGGCCTCCGGCGTACCGGCCGGACGCACGCAGCACCTCGTGGGCACTGGTGAGCCGGGCGGAGATGGTGCGTGCCTCGTGTTCGGCGGCGTAGGCGAGGTCCACGCATCGTCGGGTGACTTTGCCGTTCGCATGGGGCGGGACGACCAGGGGATGTCGTTCCTCCGGCATGACGAAGACGAGTGTTGTCGCATGCTCCTCCGCCCATGCCAGCAAGTGCGACATGTGGGCGACGGAGCGCACGGCGCGGTCCACATGCGACCACACAAGGAAGTCGTACTCGTCAGGCTTGCGCAACCAGGCGGAGAGGACGGGCCGTTCGAACGGGGACATCTTGCGTGCGGACACCCCGAGATCCGCTGCTACGGCGATCAAGTCCAAGCCCAGTCGCTCCGCGCCCTGATGCACTGTGGCGCTTTGCCTTCCCGGTGACGTGGTCACCGCGGTGACGTTGCTCAATCGCACGACGCCGAGGGCCCTTCGGTGCTTGTCGGAAGTCCGATCCGGAGGCGCTGGGCGGGAGTTATCCTCGGACATGTCGGTACTCCTGGGGAGTGTCGGCCGTGCCCCGGGGCTGGTCAGACAGCCGCCGGGGTTTTGTTCTGCCCACTCTCGGCATCGTGAGAGGCTTTCGGGTTCGAACGGGTGTCATGTACTTCGAAGGTGTGAGCGCTCGAACAGCCCGGCTGTGAGATGTCTTGTCGCTGTCTTACGGGAACCTTGTACGGCGTGACAGGTTTTGGTCGTGGACATGACGGTTCCGGGTCGACGGCCCGTCAGACAAGGGGATCCGATGGCTGAGGTGGCTCGTGTTCCGTCGCGGCGGGGTCTGTTGGTCGGGGCCGCTGGTGCCGGGGTCGGGGTTGCGTTCGGGGCGGCTTCGGTGGCGGGGGCGGGTGGCGTGCGGGTGGCGTCCGTGATGGTCACCGAGCAGGCCAGTAGGCGGATCCTCGTTCTTGATCCGGGCAAGGGCGTGTGGGACCCGGCTGCCGATCCGGGGGTGGTGCGGTGGGCGTTCTCGCCGCTCGGGGACCGGCGTTACGCGGATCTCGAACCCGAGTCGAGCTGGGTGTATCCGAGCGAGGCGAAGGTGCGGCGGCATCGCGGGCGGATTCTCGTGCTGACCACGGCCTCCTTCGGGTTCGTCGGTGTCGTGGAGTGGCCTGGCGGGCGGCGGTACTGGGGCACGGCCATCGGGCCCGGGGACGACCTCTTCAACCCGCACACCGCGGAGATCCTGCCGGACGGGAACGTCGCCGTCGCGTGCAGCACGGGTGCCCGCGTGCGGCTGTACGCCGCCTCGCTCGGGCCCCGCGCCACGCGGTACGCCGAGGCCGGGCTGAAGGGTGCGCACGGGCTGCACTGGGACCGGCGGCGCCGGGTGCTGTGGGCGATGGGCGATGACGAGCTGGTCGCGTACGAGGTGACCGGTTCGGCGGCGCGGCCCGCCCTCACCCGGCTCTTCGCCGATCCGCTGCCGGTGGCGGCGCCGGGGAAGTCCGCCGGCGGGCACGATCTGTTCCCCGTCGCCGGGCGGCCGGGGCGGATGTGGGTGTCGACCAGCGCGGCCGTCTTCCAGTACGACAAGGCCCGGCGGGTCTTCGTGCAGGACTTCGCCGGGGTCGAGGAGATCAGCCGGAAGGGCGTGAAGTGCGTCGGGGATGATCCGCGTACCGGGCGGGTCGTCACGACCGTGCCGGAGCCCGGGCTGGGAGAGACCTGGTGGACGACGACCGTGAGCCTGCACCGGCCCCCGGGCGCGTACAAGCTGGTGGGTGGCGGGATCTACAAGGCCCGGTGGTGGCTGCCCGTCTGAGGCGCCTGCCTGGCACCGGCCGACGTCACTCTCCGGGGGGTGGCGCGATCTTGCGGTCCAGGGCCATCGAGAGTTCCGCCTCCACCACCGACTTCGCCAGCGGGCGCAGGCGCTGGACGTCCTTCTCCGTGCCGTGGGCGAGGACGAGTTCGGTGAAGAGGGCGGCCATCGCGTCGGCGTGTTCGCGGACGCGGCTCGCCGCCGACAGCACTTCGGCGAGCGGGATGCCCTCGCGGACCAGGGCCGAGGAGACCTCCAGGAGGCGGCGGCTGACGTGGACGATCTCCTCGCCGTCGGTGCCGAGGTAGCCGAGGTCCAGGGCCGCCTGGAGGTTCTCGGGGGTGTCCTGGCCCGCGAAGTGGTCGGCCAGCTCCTCGGGGGTGAGGCGGACCGGGGTCTCCTCGGTGGGTTCGCCGAGGCCGAGGAGTTCCCCGACGTCGCGGCCCCGGTCGAACGCCTCGGAGAGCTCCGTGATGCCGTTGAGCGTGTGGCCGCGGTCGAGGAGCGCGGCGATCGTCCGCAGCCGGGCGAGGTGCGTCTCGTCGTACCAGGCGATGCGGCCCTCGCGGCGGGGCGGCTTGATCAGGCCGCGTTCGCGGTAGAAGCGGACGGTGCGGACCGTGATGCCGGCCGCCGCCGCCAGCTCCTCCATGCGGTATTCGCGGGGAGCGGGCCCGCTTTCCCTGTCGTCGTCTGCGTCCGTCGCCGTTTCTGCCACGCCCACGACCCTAAGCCGTACTGGCGGTAACTTTCCTGGCCCCGACCCCTACCCATGAGTACGGCTCTGCTCTACGCTCCCCATCATGCCAGTGTTCACTGGCAGGGTCGCGCGGCAAGGGAGGCGCCGGAATGCCCGAGCAGGAGCACGAGCACGTGCGGGTGGCGGTGATCGGGTCCGGCTTCGGCGGTCTGGGCGCCGCGGTCAGACTCCGCCGCGAGGGCGTCACCGACTTCGTGGTTCTGGAGCGGGCCGACGCCGTGGGCGGCACCTGGCGCGACAACAGCTACCCGGGGTGCGCCTGTGACGTGCCCTCGCACCTGTACTCGTTCTCCTTCGCCCCGAACCCGGACTGGCCGCGCACCTTCTCCGGACAGGAGCGCATCCGGGAGTATCTGGAGCACGTCGCCGACACGTTCCGGCTGCGGCCGCACATCCGTCTCAACTCCGAGGTCACGCGGGCGCGGTGGGACGGTGAGCGGCTGCGGTGGGTGATCGACACGGCCAGTGGCACGCTCACCGCCGATGTCCTCGTCTCCGCCACCGGGCCGCTCTCCGACCCCAAGGTGCCGGACATGCCCGGCCTCGACACCTTCCCCGGCAAGGTCTTCCACTCCGCCCGCTGGGACCACGGCTACGACCTGCGCGGCAAGCGCGTCGCCATGATCGGCACCGGCGCCTCCGCCATCCAGATCGTGCCCGCCGTCCAGAAGGAGGTCGGGCACCTCACCCTCTTCCAGCGCACGCCCCCGTGGGTCATGCCGCGCGCCGACCGCGCCATCACAAGGGCCGAGCGCTGGCTGCACCGGCAGCTGCCCGTCACCACGCAGGCGCGGCGCGCGGTGCTGTGGGGCATCCGGGAGTTGCAGGTCCAGGCGTTCACCAAGCGGCCCGACGAACTGGGCCTGGTCGAGCGGCTCGCCAAGCGGAACATGTACCGGGCGATCAAGGACCCGGCCCTGCGCGCCAAGCTGACGCCCACGTACCGCATCGGCTGCAAGCGCATCCTGCTGTCCAACACGTACTACCCCGCGCTCGCCCAGCCGAATGTCGACGTCGTCGCGTCGGGGCTGAGCGAGGTCCGGGGCAGCACCCTCGTCGCCGCCGACGGCACCGAGGCGGAGGTCGACGCGATCGTCTTCGGCACCGGGTTCCACGTCACCGACATGCCGATCGCCGAGCGGGTGATCGGCGCGGACGGGATCAGCCTGGCCGAGAGCTGGAAGGGCGGGATGGCCGCTCTGCGCGGGGCGACCGCCGCGGGCTTCCCGAACTTCATGACGATCATCGGGCCGAACACGGGGCTCGGGAACTCCTCGATGATCCTGATGATCGAGGCCCAGCTGAACTATCTGGCCGACTATCTGCGCCAGTTGCGTGTGCTCGGCGGCCGCGTAGCCCTGACCCCGCGCGAGACCGCTGTCACCGGATGGAACAACCGCGTACAGGACCGGATGCGGCGCACCGTGTGGAACACCGGTGGCTGCACGAGCTGGTACCTCGACGAGAACGGGGTCAACACGACCGTGTGGCCCGGCACGACGACCGAGTTCCGGCAGGCCACGCGCCATGTGGACGTGGGGGAGTACGAGGTCTTGCGTGCCCCCGCCCACGCCGGGACGGGAACCGAGAAGAAGGCTGAGGTGAGCGCCGCATGAGCCGGCTGACCCACATGCGGACCGGGCCCTACGCGCCGCCCGTCCCCGCCCGCGAACTGACCGCCGTCTCGGCGGACGGATCACGGCTGTACGTGGAGGTGCACGGGCCCGACGACGCGCCCGCGGTGGTCCTTTCGCACGGGTGGACGTGCTCGACGGCGTTCTGGGCCGCACAGGTCCGTGCCCTGTCCGCCGACCACCGGGTGATCGTCTACGACCAGCGCGGGCACGGCCGTTCACCGGCCGCGACCCGGCTCCCGTACACCGCGGACATGCTCGCCGACGACCTGGAGGCGGTGCTCGGCGCGGTGCTCGCGCCGGGGGAGCGGGCCGTGCTCGCCGGGCACTCCATGGGCGGCATGACGATGATGGCCGCCGCCGGGCGGGAGAAGTTCAAGGAGCACGCGGCCGCCGTCCTGCTGTGCAGCACCGGGAGTTCGCGGCTCGTGGCCGAGGCGACCGTCGTGCCGCTGCTCCTCGCGGGCGCGCTGCGGACCCGGCTGACGAAGTCGGTCCTCGGCTCGAAGGCGCCGCTCGGCCCGGTCACGCCGGTCGCCAAGCGGATATTGAAGTACGCGACCATGGGGCCCGGCGCGTCGCCCGGCCAGGTCGAGGCGTGCGCCCACATTGTCCACGCCTGCCCGCGCGATGTCCGCCACGGCTGGTCGCATGTCCTGGAGACGCTCGACATGGACGCGGCGCTCGCCGAACTGACGCTGCCCGTCGCCGTGCTCGGCGGCACCGCGGACCGGCTCACCCCGATCGTGCACGCCCGCCGGATCGCCGCCGCGCTGCCCGAGTGCGTAGGACTGAGCGAGCTGCCCGGGCTCGGGCACATGACGCCCATCGAGGCGCCGGAGGCCGTCACGGCGGAGATCCGCCAACTGGCCGCCACATACCTGGAGAACCGTACGGAGAAGGGGGCGGAGATCGCATGAGCAGGGTCAGCCTTGAGGGTCAGGTCGCGGTCATCACGGGCGCGGCGCGCGGCGTCGGTGAGCTGCTCGCGCGCAAGCTGTCCGCGCGCGGCGCGAAGATCGCGCTCGTCGGGCTTGAGCCGGACGAGCTGAAGCAGGTCGCGGGGCGGCTGCACTCCGACGCCGACTGGTGGCACGCCGACGTCACCGATCACGAGGCGATGGCGCGGGTCGCCGCCGAGGTGAAGGAGCGGTTCGGGAAGGTCGACATCGTCGTGGCGAACGCCGGTGTCGCCACGGGCGGCCCGTTCGTCGACTCGGACCCGGTCGCCTGGCGCCGGGTCATCGAGGTCAACCTCATCGGTTCCGCCGTGACGGGCCGCGCCTTCCTCCCCGTACTGACCGAGTCGCGCGGCTACTTGCTCCAGA
The DNA here is from genome assembly GCF_040644575.1 of Streptomyces sp. NPDC046939. Taxonomy (NCBI): domain Bacteria; kingdom Bacillati; phylum Actinomycetota; class Actinomycetes; order Kitasatosporales; family Streptomycetaceae; genus Streptomyces; species Streptomyces sp. NPDC046939. The sequence continues at coordinate 194,462 of NZ_JBEYWV010000015.1, read as the reverse complement.
TCGCGTCGCTCGCCGCGATCACGCCCGCGCCGATGATGTCCGCGTACTGCGCGTCGAAGTCGGGCGTGGAGGCGTACGCGCACAGCCTGCGCGCCGAGGTCGGCTACAAGGGCGTGAAGGTCGGCGTCGGCTACCTGTCCTGGACCGACACCGACATGGTGCGCGGCGCCGACCAGGACGACGTGATGCGCGAGCTGCGCCAGCGGCTGCCGTGGCCGTCGAACAAGACGTATCCGCTGGGCCCGGCCGTGGACCGGCTCGTGGCGGGCATCGAGAGGCGCTCCTCGCACGTGTACGCGCAGTGGTGGCTGCGGGGCATGCAGGGCATCCGGGGCTATCTTCCCGCGCTCATCGGGACGGTCGGGCAGCGCGAGATGCGCCGGTTCGAGCCGCGGCTCAAGGGTGTGGGCCGGGGGCTCGTGGGTGCGGGCGGAGCGGCCGACGAGTCGGCGCGCACACTGCGCTGACCTGCGGTTTCCCGCACCCGCCACGGTCCGTTATTGATCGAAATGCGGCTGATGTACCGGCGTGTCACGCTGATCGGGCCCCACCCCACCGACCCCTTCGGGAGTGAACACAGCATGGGCATCAAGGACCAGTTCCAGGACAAGGCCGACGACCTCGCCGGCAAGGGCAAGAGCCGCATGGGCGACGCCCAGGACCAGGCGCGCGACCGCGCTTCGCGGGCGCAGGACGAGGCGAGCGAGCGTGCCACGCAGGGCCGTGACCGCGCGCAGGAGCAGCAGGACGCGTTCCGTGAGGACTACGACGCCTGACGCCCTGTCCTGAGAAGAAGTGGCCCCGTCCGGGACGCCGGACGGGGCCACTCGCGTCCGCGCTCAGCGGGGCGGCAGCGGCGGCCTCCGCTTGTCCGGCACGTCCGAGAGGTCCGGCGGTTCGAGCGCGCCCTGCTTCTCCAGGAGGTCGAGCGCGACGCGGACCGCGTCGTCGAGCTGCGCGTAGCGGCCCTCCGCCCAGTCGAGCGGGGTGCGCAGCGCCTCGATGTCGGGGTCGACGCCGCGGTTCTCGATCGACCAGCCGTACTCGGGGAACCAGGCCGCGTTCATCGGCACCGTGATCACCGTGCCGTCGCCGAGCTTGTGGCGTCCGGTCATGCCGACGACGCCGCCCCAGGTGCGCTGGCCGACGACGGGCCCGAGCCCGAGCAGCTTGAACGCGGCGGTGATCATGTCGCCGTCGGAGGAGGTGGCTTCGTCGGCGAGGGCGACGACCGGGCCGCGCGGCGCGTTGGAGGCGTAGGAGACGGCCTGGGCGTTGCGGGTGAGGTCCCAGCCGATGATCTTCCGGCTGAGCTTCTCGACGACCAGCTCGCTGATGTGCCCGCCCGCGTTACCCCGTACGTCGACGATGAGGGCGGGCCGGGACACCTCCATGCGCAGATCGCGGTTGAACTGGGCCCATCCCGAGCCGCCCATGTCGGGGATGTGCAGGTAGCCGCACTTGCCGCCGCTCAGCTCGCGGACGACCTCGCGGCGTTTGGCGACCCAGTCCTGGTAGCGCAGGGGCCGTTCGTCGACGAGGGGGACGACGGCGACGCGGCGCGGCCGGCCGCCGCCCTCCGCACGTGTGAACGTCAGCTCGACGGTCGTCCCGCCCGCGCCCGCGAGCAGCGGGTACGGGCCCGCGACCGGGTCGACCGGGCGGCCGTCGACGTGCGTGAGGATCGCGCCCTCGCGGATGCCGGTGCCGGCGAGCGGGGAGCGGGCCTTGGAGTCGGAGGAGTCGCCGGGCAGGATGCGCTGGACCATCCACCCCTCGTCGCGGCAGACGAAGTTGGCGCCGAGGAGGCCCTGGGCGCGCTGGTAGTGGGCCGGGCCCTCGTTGCGGCGTGCGGCGGAGACGTAGGCGTGGGAGGTGCCGAGTTCGCCGAGGACCTCGCGGAGCAGGTCGGCGAACTCGTCCGGCGACGCGACCCGTTCGACGAGCGGCCGGTACTGGTCGAGCACCCCGGACCAGTCGATGCCGCCCATCCGGGGCTCCCAGAAGTAGGCGCGGATGATCCGGCCCGCCTCCTCGAAGGCGCCGCGCCACTCGGCGGCCGGGTCGGCCTCGTGGAGGATGCGGCGCAGGTCGATCCAGACGGTGGAGTCGCTGTCGCCGCTCTCGGTGGAGGGCACGGCGCGCAGCTCGCCCTCGTCGCCGACGACGAGCCGGGTCCCGTCGCCGCTGACCGCGAACCAGTCCATGTGGTCGACGAGCTGCGTCTTCTTGCACTTGGCCAGCGAATAGTGTTCGAGCGTGGGCTGCGAGGAGGTGTCGGCGGGGTTGGCGAACGTCTCGCCGAGCGCCCCCGAGATCGGCCACCGCAGCCAGACGAGCCCGCCGCCCGCGACGGGGTGCAGGCCCGAGTACTTGGAGGCGGCGACCGGGAAGGGCACGACCCGGCTGGCGAGACCCTCGATCTCCACGGTCGGCGCGGCCTGCGTGAGCCCGGAGGTGTTCTCCTCCACCGGATCGAGCCCGCCCGCCGCCGTGCGTCCGTCGGGCGAGAGCGCGAACGGCGAGGCCGTCGCCGACGACAGCGGGACGAGGTAGGGGCGGCAGCCGAGCGGGAAGGACAGGTCACCGGTGTGCACGTCGTAGACCGGGTCGAAGCCGCGCCAGGACAGGAACGCCAGGTAGCGGCCGTCGCGGGTGAAGACCGGGTTCTCGTCCTCGAAGCGGCCGTCGGTGACGTCGACGATCGTACGGTCCTTGATCCGGGCCATCTTGATCTGCCGCAGGGAGCGGCCGATGCCCGGGTGCGACCAGGTCAGCCAGGCGCCGTCGGGCGAGAAGGCGAGATCGCGGACGGGCCCGTTCACGGACCGGATCAGCTCGACGACCCCACTCGCCGACCCTTCCGACCCTTCCGACTCCTCCGAGCCCTCCGGCTCCTCGCCCGTGTCGATGAGCAGGAGCCGCCCGTCGTGCGAGGCGACGGCCAGGCGCTCACCGTCCGGGTCGCTGACGAGTTCCTGTACGCGGCCCAGGTCGCCGCCCGCGAGCCGACGCGGCGGGCGGTCGCCGCTGGCGCGCGGCAGGTAGGCGATCTCCACGCTGTCCTCACCGGCCGCGTCGGTGACGTAGGCGACCTGGCCGCCGGAGCCGAGCATCTCTGGCAGCCGGACGCGGACGCCCGGGGTGTCGGAAATGGTGCGGGCCGGGCCGTCGCGGTGGGTCAGCCAGTACAGGCTGCCGCGCACGACGACGGCGCTGGCGCGGCCGGTGTCGTCGACCGAGAGCGCGTCGATGTGGAGGGAGGCCGGGACCTGGTAGGAGCGGCGCCCGGCGCGCGGCCCGCCGAGGCGCACGTCGAGGCGGCGCGGCCGCGAGGTGGGCGAGAGGTCGTCGAGGAGCCAGATCTCGCCCGCGCACTGGTAGACGACGCGGGTGCCGTCGCTGGCGGCGTGGCGGGCGTAGAAGGCGTCGTGGTCGGTGTGGCGGGTCAGGTCGGAGCCGTCGGGCAGGCACGAGTAGACGTTGCCGACGCCCTCGTGGTCGGAGAGGAAGGCGATGCGGCCGCCGACGAACATGGGGTCGTCGAGGTGGCCGTCGAGGTCGGCGAGGATGCGCTCGCCGTGCATCCACAGACGGCCCTGCGCGCCGCCCCGGTAGCGCTTCCAGGACGCGGGCTCGTGCGGCGGCGTGCCGGTCAGGAGGAGGGTCTTGCGCTCGCCGTCGACGTCGGCGACCTGGATGTCGGAGACCGGGCCCCAGGGCAGCTTGCCGCCGGGGGAACCGTCGGTGGGGACGCGGTAGGCGAAGGTGAAGTAGGAGAACGGCTCGCCGTGCGAGGCCACCGCGAGGATGTCGCCGTCCGGGGTCCAGCCGCGCACCTGCGTGTCGACGCTGCCCCAGTAGGTGAGGCGGCGCGCGGAGCCGCCGTCCGCCGGGGCCACGTAGATCTCCGGGTCGAGGCTGCGCCAGGTCGTGTACGCGATCCGCTCGCCGTCCGGGGAGAAGCGCGGGTGGCTGACCTTCGTGCGGTCGACGGTGATCCGCCACGCCCGCGCCGAGCCGTCGACGGGCGCGACCCACAGGTCGTCCTCCACGACGAAGCAGAGCCGCTCGCCGCTCAGGTGCGGGAATCGCAGGTATGCCTGGGCTGCATCTTCAGTCACCTCCTCATGCTTTTCCGCGTTCCGGCCTCCGGCAACCGGGCAGGTGTCCCCCCGCGTCCCTACACGTTCCTTACGAGTGTGGTGGACCCCACGTACGAAACCGTTTCGTTTCGTTAGCGGGCGGTATATGTTCAGGGCGTACGAAATCCGAGGAAGAGGTGACGATCATGGTCGCGGAGGCAACGGCGCGCCGCAGCCGGATCACCCCCGAGCGCGAGGCCGAGCTGTACGCCGCCGTGCTCGATCTGCTCCGCGAGGTCGGCTACGACGCCCTGACGATGGACGCCGTCGCCGCGCGGACCCGGGCCAGCAAGGCGACGCTCTACCGCCAGTGGGGCGGGAAGGCGGAGCTGGTCGTGAAGGCGCTGCGGCACCAGAAGCCGCGGTTCGCCGAGATCGACACCGGCTCGCTCCGCGGTGACCTGCACGCGATGGCCGTCCGCGAGGACGACTGTCACATGGAGCAGAACAGCGCGCTGATGCGCGGTCTGATGGTCGCCGTCCACGCCAACCCCGACCTCCTGGAGGCCCTCCGGGAATGGATCGTCGAGCCCGAGCTGTCGGGGCTCGACCGGCTGCTGAAGAGAGCCGTGGAGCGCGGCGAGATCCGGGCCGACAACCCGGCGCTCGGCTATGTGCTCCACATGCTGATCGGCGCGTTCGCCACCCGCACGCTCATCGACGAACAGCCCCCCACCCAGGCCTACCTCACCTCGTACATCGACGCTGTGGTCCTCCCCGCCCTCAGCGCCTGACCCCCGGCACCACCTCACCCCGCACCTGACGCGACCGCTCACGTCGTCGGGCTGACGACCCCTGCCCAGCCGTCCACAACGACCTGACCGGGAGTACGCCCCCCGTGGCCACATTCCTCTACAAACTCGGCAAGCTCGCCTTCCGCCGACGCCACTTCGTCGTCCTGATATGGGTGGCGCTGCTCGCGCTCGCGGGCGTGGGCGCCGCCAGCGCGCCGACCGCCACCTCCAGCTCCTTCTCGATCCCCGGCACCGAGGCGCAGAAGGCGTTCGACCTGCTCGACGCGCGCTTCCCGGGCTCGGCCGCCGACGGCGCCACCGCCCGCATCGTCTTCAAGGCGCCGGCGGACGAGAAGCTCACCGGCGCCGCCAACAAGGCGGACGTCGAGGACACCGTCGCCGCGCTCAAGAACAGCTCCAGGCAGGTCGCGTCGGTCGCGGACCCGTTCGTCGCCAAGACGGTGAGCAAGGACGGCACGATCGCGTACACCACGGCCACGTACAAGGTCTCCTCGATGGAGCTGACCGACGACGACCGGGACGCGCTGCAGAAGGTCATCGACGAGGCGAAGAAGACGGGTCTGACCGTCGAGGCCGGCGGTGACGCGTTCCAGGCCATGCCGGAGACCGGGGCCACCGAGGTCATCGGTATCGCGGTCGCGGCCGTCGTCCTCGTCATCACCTTCGGCTCGCTGATCGCCGCCGGGCTCCCGCTGCTCACCGCGCTGATCGGTGTCGGCATCGGCGTCTCCACGATCACCGCGCTCGCCAACGTGCTCGACCTCGGCTCCACCACCTCGATCCTCGCGATGATGATCGGCCTCGCGGTCGGCATCGACTACGCGCTGTTCATCGTCTCCCGCTACCGCGCCGAACTCGCCGAGGGCCGCGAACGCGAGGAGGCCGCAGGGCGGGCCGTCGGCACCGCGGGCTCGGCCGTCGTCTTCGCCGGTCTGACCGTCGTCATCGCCCTGGTCGGCCTCACCGTCGTCAACATCCCGATGCTGACGAAGATGGGCATCGCCGCCGCCGGCACCGTGGCCATCGCCGTCCTCATCGCGCTGACGCTCATCCCCGCGCTGCTCGGCTACGTCGGCAAGCGCGTCCACGGCCGCAAGGCCCGCAAGGCGCTCGACGCCACCGAGCAGTCCGAGCCCAAGGCCAACATGGGCACCCGCTGGGCCCGGTTCGTGCTGCGCCGCCCGGTCATGGTCCTCGTCGCGGGCGTCATCGGCCTCGGCGCGATGGCCGTCCCGGTCGCCTCGCTCGAACTCGGCCTGCCCGACGACGGCGTGCAGCCCACCGACACCACGCAGCGCAAGGCGTACGACCTGCTCTCCGAGGGCTTCGGGCCCGGCTTCAACGGCCCGCTCATGACGGTCGTCGACGCGAAGGGCGCGGACGACCCGAAGGCCGCCGTCGACCGCGTCGTCAAGGAGATCAAGGGCACGGAGGGCGTCGCGGCCGTCACCCCGGCCACGTTCAACAAGGCCGGCGACACCGCGATCATCAACGTCGTCTCCAAGTACAAGCCGTCCTCCGTCGAGACCGAGGACGTCGTCCACGCCATCCGCGACGCGGGCAAGGACATCAAGGCCGACACCGGCGCCGAGCTCGCCGTCACCGGTGCCACGGCTATGAACATCGACGTCTCGCAGAAGCTCAACGACGCGCTCGTGCCCTACCTCGCGCTCGTCGTCGGCCTCGCCTTCCTGCTCCTGATGGTCGTCTTCCGCTCGATCCTCGTCCCGCTCAAGGCGGCCCTCGGCTTCCTGCTCTCGGTGCTCGCCGCGCTCGGCGCCGTCGTCGCCGTCTACCAGTGGGGCTGGCTCGGCTCGCTCTTCGGCGTCGAACAGACCGGTCCGGTCATGTCGATGATGCCGATCTTCATGGTGGGCGTGGTCTTCGGTCTCGCGATGGACTACGAGGTCTTCCTCGTGACCCGGATGCGCGAGGCGTACGTCCACGGGGAGCGGCCCGCGCAGGCCATCGTCACCGGCTTCCGCCACGGCGCCCGCGTCGTGACGGCCGCGGCGGTCATCATGATCGCGGTGTTCGCCGGCTTCATCGGCTCCTCCGAGCAGATGGTCAAGATGATCGGCTTCGGTCTCGCGATCGCCGTCTTCCTCGACGCGTTCGTGGTCCGCATGACGCTCGTGCCCGCCGTGCTCGCCCTGCTCGGCAAGCGGGCCTGGTGGCTGCCGAAGTGGCTGGACCGCGCGCTGCCCAACGTGGACGTCGAGGGCGAGGGCCTGAACGCGGCCCAGGAGAAGCAGCGGGAGCTCGTCGACGCCTGAGCCCTCAGGGCGTGACCGTCGCCGCCGGGGTGACGGCCGTGTACGTACGACGCAGGAAGCGGATCAGCGCTTTGACGTCGAACTGCACGACCGTCACCCCGTTCGGCTGTCCGGCCTCTTCTGCCCGCGGGTGGAGTTCGATGACGGCCTGGACCCGTCCGCAGGGCCAGATGCGGATGTGCTCACCGCTGACGGGGGCCCGCAGGCCGCTCTCCAGGAGATCGCGCGGGAAGACCCACTCGCCGCGGCCGGGCAGGGAGACGCGGACCCGGCCGTCGTAGCGCAGCACGGCGGGTACGGCCCGGTGGGCGTCGGGGGAGTCGGTGACGACGTGGGCCCGGACGTACTGCTCGACGTACCGCTCGGCGAGGCTCATGGTTACCAATGTCCCATATGTCCGCTTAATCGGTCTGTACGGGCCGGGGCCAAATGGGGCTGAGACGCTCTTGCAAGGCGTTCGCAACAAGGCACTATCATCGAACGGTTAACCATCTGTCCGAGCGCCGGAGTGCCCTGCCATGCATGTACCCGACGGATTCATCAATGCCCCCGTCTCGGCGGCCGCCGGTGTCGTCGCCGCGGGCGCCGTCGCCGTCAGCCTGCGCGGCGCCCGCCGTGAGCTGGACGAACGCACGGCGCCGCTGGCCGGACTCGTCGCGGCGTTCATCTTCGCCGTGCAGATGCTGAACTTCCCCGTCGCGGCGGGGACCAGCGGCCACCTCCTCGGAGGCGCCCTGGCCGCGATACTGGTCGGCCCCTACACAGGGGTCCTCTGCGTCTCCGTCGTCCTCCTCATGCAGGGCGTCCTCTTCGCGGACGGCGGCCTGACCGCGCTCGGCGTCAACATCACGGACATGGCGATCACCACCACGGTCGTCGCCTACCTCGTCTTCCGGGGCCTCGTGAAGGTCCTGCCGCGCAGCCGCCGCTCGATCACCGTCGCCTCCTTCGCCGCCGCCGTCCTCTCCGTCCCGGCCGCCGCGCTCGTCTTCACCCTCTTCTACGCCGTCGGAGGGACGACCGACGTCTCCATCGGCAAGGTCGCCACCGCGATGATCGGCGTCCACGTCCTCATCGGCATCGGCGAGGCCGTGATCACCGCGCTCACCGTCGGCGCGGTCGTGGCTGTGCGCCCCGACCTCGTGTACGGCGCCCGCGGCCTGCACCGGCCGCTCAAGCTCAAGGTCGGCGGCAAACTGGTCGACGCCCCCGCCGCCGCGCCCGCCCCGGTGGCCGCGCGCTCGCACCGCAAGCTCTGGATCACCGGCCTGGTCACCTCCCTCGTCCTCGCCGGGTTCGTCTCCTTCTACGCCTCCGCCAACCCCGACGGCCTGGAGAAGGTCGCCCACGACAAGGGCATCGACAGCAAGACCAAGGAGCACGCCGCCGCCGACTCCCCGCTCGCCGACTACGGCGTCAAGGACATCACCGACGCCCGGCTCTCCGGCGGCCTCGCCGGGGTCATCGGCGTCGGCGTGACCGTCGTCGCCGGTTCCGGGATCTTCTGGGCGCTGCGCAGGCGCCGTACGAGCGACGCGGCCTCCACCGAACTCACCGCGACGGAATCGGTCTGACATGGGCGCCGGACACGCCCACCGCCTCTACCGCGCCGGTCACTCGCCCGTCCACGCGCTGCCCCCGCACACCAAGCTCGCCGCGGTCTTCTGCTTCGTCGTGGTCGTCGTCTCGACGCCGCGCGAGGCGATGTGGGCGTTCGCGCTGTACGCGATGCTGCTCGGCACGGTGGCGTACGTGGCCCGGATCCCGGCGGGCTATCTGCTGAAGCGCCTGCTGATCGAGGTCCCGTTCGTGGCGTTCGCGGTCCTGATGCCGTTCGTCGCGGAGGGCGAACGGGTGCAGGTGCTCGGCATGTCGCTGAGCGAGAGCGGCCTGTGGGGCGCGTGGAACGTGCTGGCGAAGGGCACGCTGGGCGTCGCCGCGTCGGTCCTGCTGGCGTCGACGACGGAGCTGCGGGAACTGCTGCTCGGCCTGCAACGCCTGAAGCTGCCGCCGCTCCTGGTCCAGATCGCCTCCTTCATGATCCGCTACGGCGACGTCATCACGGACGAGATGCGGCGCATGAAGATCGCCCGTGAGTCGCGCGGCTTCGAGGCGAGCGGCGTACGCCACTGGGGCGTCCTCGCCAAATCGGCCGGGGCGCTGTTCATCCGCTCCTACGAACGGGGCGAGCGCGTGCACCTGGCGATGGTCAGCCGGGGCTACGCCGGTGCGATGCCGGTGATCGACGAGGTGACGGCGGACCGGGCGCAGTGGCGGGCGGCACTGGCCCTCCCGTGCGCGGCGCTCGTCATCTGTCTGCTGGGATGGACCCTGTGACTGCCTCTCTCGAAGTTTCCGGCCTGGCCTTCGCCTACCCCGACGGCCACCAGGCCCTCTTCGGCGTCGACCTGACCATCGGCAAGGGCGAACGGGTCGCGCTGCTCGGCCCGAACGGCGCCGGGAAGACCACCCTCGTCCTGCACCTCAACGGCATCCTGACAGGCGGCGCGGGCACGGTGACCGTCGCCGGGCTGCCCGTCGACAAGCGGAACATGGCGGAGATCCGGCGCAAGGTCGGCATCGTCTTCCAGGACCCGGACGACCAGCTGTTCATGCCGACGGTCCGCGAGGACGTGGCCTTCGGCCCGGCGGCGGCGGGCATGAAGGGCCCCGAACTCGACGCCCGGGTCCGCAAGGCGCTCGCCTCCGTCGGCATGGCGGAGTACGCGGACCGGCCCCCGCACCACCTCTCCTTCGGCCAGCGCCGACGCGTGGCGGTCGCCACCGTCCTCGCGATGGAACCGGAGATCCTCGTCCTCGACGAACCGTCCTCCAACCTGGACCCGGCATCGCGCCGCGAACTCGCCGACATCCTGCGCTCGCTGGACGTCACCGTCCTGATGGTCACGCACGACCTGCCCTACGCCCTGGAGCTCTGCCCCCGCTCGGTGATCCTCAGCGAGGGCGTCATCGCGGCGGACGGCGCCACCGGCGACCTGCTCATGGACGAGGACCTGATGCGGGCCCACCGCCTGGAGCTGCCGTTCGGCTTCGACCCCAAGTCGGTGGCGGGGAAGACGGCTTGAGCGGGATCGCGGCGGAGGCCGTCACCACGCCCCGTCTCGACCTGCTCCCCCTGGAGGTCGCGCACGCGCCCGAAATGGCCGGCGTCCTCGCCGACCCGGCGCTGCACACGTACATCGGCGGCACCCCGCACACGCCGGACGCCCTCCGCGCCCGCTACGCACGCCTGGCCGCGGGCTCCCCGGACCCGGCCGTCACCTGGCTGAACTGGGTGATCCGCCTGCGCGCCGAGTCCTGCCTGACGGGCACCGTGCAGGCGACCGTGAACGGTTCCGTCGCGGAGGTCGCCTGGGTGGTGGGCACGCCGTGGCAGGGCAGGGGCATCGCCGGGGAGGCGGCGCGGGGCCTCGTCGACTGGCTGGCCGCGACGGGTTTTTCGCGGACGGTGATCGCCCACATCCACCCGGACCACCACGCGTCCGCCGCCGTCGCCAGGTCGGCCGGGCTGGCCCCGACCGACGTGGTGGAGGACGGCGAGACGCGGTGGAGCCGGGCGCTCTGACGGGCTTCCGGAGTGGAATCAACCGGCATCGTTGCCTGTTGCACCCACCGTGGATACAGCAGTGAACGGCGCGACCGCCCCCGGATTCGAAGGCGTCAGGACGGCCTTCACCAGGAACTTCGAGGAGGCGGGCGAGCGCGGCGCGGGCGTCGTCGTCTACCAGGACGGCCGGGAGGTCGTGAACCTGTACGCGGGAACGCGGGACGTGGACGGCGACGCGACGCCCTGGGGCCCCGGCACCGCCCAGATCCTGCGCTCCGCCACCAAGGGCGTGGCCGCCGCCGCGCTGCTCCTGCTGCACCAGCGCGGAGAGCTGGACCTGGACGCGCCGGTCGGGGCGTACTGGCCCGAGTTCAAGGCGCGGGGCAAGGAGGACACGCTCGTACGGGACGTCCTGGCGCACCGCGCCGGAGTGCCCGCCCTGGACCGCCCGCTGACCCCGGCCGAGGCCGCCGACCCGGAGCGCGGGGCGGCGGCGGTCGCCGCGCAGGCCCCGTTCTGGGCGCCCGGCACGGACCACGGCTACCACGCGCAGACCTTTAGCTGGCTCACCGGTGAACTGGTGCGCCGGGTCACGGGCCGGTCCCTGGGCACGTTCGTCGCCGAGGAGATAGCCGGTCCGGCCCGCGCGGAGGTATGGATCGGGCTGCCGGACGCGCAGGCCCACCGCGCCGGACGCGTAGGCCCGACCGAGGCCCCGGTGGTCCCCGGCGCCCCCCGCGCCAAGCCCAAGCGGGCCCTGGTCGAGGCGTACACGAACCCCGAGTCGCTGACGCGACGGGCCTTCGACTCGATCACCCCGGCACCGGACGAGAACGACCCGGCGTACCGCGCGGCCGAACTCCCCGGCTCCAACGGCATCGGCACGGCGGAGGGCCTGGCCCGCTTCTACGCGTCCCTGATCGGCGAGGTGGAGGGCGGTCACCGCCTGTTCACCCCGGAGACGATGCGACTGGCCCGTACGGAAGCCTCGTCCGGCCCGGACCGGGTCCTCGCCGTCCCCTCCCGCTTCGGCCTCGGCTACATGCTGCACGGCATCGCCTCCCCGCTCCTCACCCCGCACTCCTTCGGCCACCCGGGCCGCGGCGGCGCCCTCGGCTTCGCCGACCCGGAGACGGGCATCGCGTTCGGCTACGTCACGAACGGGATGCGCCAGGGAGTGACGGCGGATCCACGGGCGCAGGCACTGGTACGGGCGGTCCGCGAGGCCACGCTCACGGCTGCGGCGGCAAGGTCCTGAGCCCCGCGACGAACCGTCCCCAGACCCCGCGCCCGAAGCGCAGTGCGCCGCCACGCGGATCCTTGCTGTCCCGCACGGCGACACCGTGGGCCAGCCCGGCGACCTCGACACAGTCCCCACCACCGGAGCCGCCTCCGCTGCCGCGTGCGCCGCGAACCAGTTGATCCACACCCGGTGACCTTCGCCCGCCCCCCGAGTAGCGTCGGGCCCCATGACACGCTTCGAAGGGCATGCCGCCATGGTCACCGGTGCGGGGCGCGGTATCGGGGCCGCCGTCGTCCGGCGGCTCGCTTCCGAGGGCGCTCAGGTCCTCGTCACCGACGTCGACCTGGACGCCGCCGAGAAGATCGCCGGGGAGGTGCGGGAACGGGGCGGCGCCGCCGTGGCGCACCTCTGCGATGTCGGGGACCGGCGCTCCGTGGAGGGCGCCGTCGCCGCCGCCGTCGAGAGCTTCGGGCGGCTCGACGTCCTCGTCAACAACGCCTACGCCTGCCACCCCGACGCCCCGCTCTTCGAGGACGAGGACGACGAGGTGTGGGCCCGCGACCTCGACCTCTCCCTCACCGGCGCCTACCGCTGCTGCAAGGCGGCCCTGCCGCACCTCGTCGCCTCCGGGCGCGGGGCCATCGTGAGCATCGGCTCCGTCAACGGCCTCCAGGACTTCGGCAACCACGCCTACAGCGCCGCGAAGGCGGGCCTGGTCTCCCTGACCCGTACGCTCGCGGGGCACGCGGGCCCGCGCGGCGTCCGGGTCAACCTGGTCGCCCCGGGCACCGTCCGCACCCCCGCCTGGACGGGCCAGGGTCGCGACCCCGACGTGATGCGGGAGCTGTATCCGCTGGGCCGGGTCGGGGAGCCGGAGGACATCGCGGCGGCGGTGGCGTTCCTCGCGTCCGGCGACGCGGCGTGGGTGACCGGTGTGACACTCCCCGTCGACGGCGGCATCACGGCGGTGAACTCGGGGTTCAAGCGCGCGGCCCCGTGAACCGCCGGGCCGCTCACCCCGCGTGCAGCATCAGCCCGATCCCCGCCACCATGACGCCCGCCGCCACGATCCGGGGCAGCCCGAATCGTTCCTTGAAGAACACCGCCCCGATCGCCGCGCCCACGATGATCGACGACTCGCGCAGCGCGGAGACCGGGGCCAGGTCGGCCCGTGTCTGCGCCCACACCACGAGGCCGTACGCCGTCACGGACAGCGCCGCGCCGACCAGTCCGAGCAGCGCGAACGGCCGTAGCCGCAGGACCGTTTCGCCGCGCCAGCGGTACACCGCGTACGCCGGCACACCGACCCCTTCGAGCACCATCAGCCACGCGATGTACCCGACCGAGGTGCCGGAGGCCCGCACCCCCAGCCCGTCCACGACCGTGTACGCGGCGATGGAGACCCCGGTCGCGAGCGCCGCCCCGATCGCCTTCCAGTCGGGGCGCCGCCCTGAGCCCCGTAGACCCCACACCGCGAGCCCGGTCAGCCCCGCGCACGACACCGCCACGCCCGCCGCCTGCCAGCCGCCCGGGATCTCGCCGGCGAAGACCGCCGCGAGGGCCGTCACGACGAGCGGGGCGGTGCCGCGGGCGATCGGGTACGCCTGGCCGAAGTCGCCGAGGCGGAAGGAGGTCATCAGGAGCGCGTAGTACGCGATGTGGATGACCGCCGACAGGACCAGGTACGGCCACGCACCCGCCGCCGGGAGCGGGGCGAACGGGGCCATGAGCAGCCCGATCAGCGCGCCGCCGCCCGAGATGAGCGTGAAGCCGACGAGCTTGTCGGTGATGTGGTGGGCGAGGGCGTTCCAGGACGCGTGCGTGACCGCGGCGAGGAGGACCGCGGCGGCGACTATGGGAGGCACGCGTGTGTCCCGCTCAGCCGGCGCCGTTCAGCAGCATCGCGCGGACCACCGGGCCCGCCGAGTCGCCGCCGTGCCCGCCCTGCTGCACCACGGCCGCCGCCGCGAGATCGCCGCGCCAGGCCGTGAACCAGCCGTTGGGTTCCTTCTGCCCGTCGACCTCCGCCGAACCGGTCTTCGCGCCCATGTCGGAGCCGAGCCCCGACATCGGCTTGACCGCCGTACCCGCGATCGCCGTGTAGTGCATCAGTTCGCGCAGGTCCGCGACCGTCCCTGCCGACATCGTCCGCGACGCCTTCGCCAACGCGCGGTGGTCGACGTCCGGTGAGACGAGGTAGGGCTGGTGGAAGGTGCCGGACTTCACGGTCGCCGCGACCGACGCCATGTTCAGCGGGTTCATCCGGACGCCGCCCTGCCCGATCAGCGACGCCGCCATCTGCGCCTCCGACTGCACGGGCACCGATCCGTCGAAACTCGGCACGCCGATCGCCCAGTTGTTCAGTCCGAGTCCGAAGACCTGCTGCGCCTGCTTGGTCAGCGAGTCGTTCTCCAGCTTCGGGGCCTGGCTGATGAAGGCGGTGTTGCAGGACGCGGCGAAGCTCGCCTTGAACGTGCCGTTCTTGATCTGGAACTTGTCGTCGTTCTGGAACTTCCAGTGCCCGTACGTGAAGTACTTCGGGCACGGGTGCTTCTTGTCGACGCCCGCGAGGTTCTTCTCCAGGAGCAGCGACGACGTGATGATCTTCATCGTGGAGCCGGGGGCCAGGGAGCCCTGGAACGCGGTGTTGAAGCCGGGGCTGGAGTTGGCCACGCCCAGGATCTCGCCGGTCGAGGGCCGCAGCACGACGACCGACGCCCGCTCGCGCGACGCGACCTGCTTCTCGGCCGCTGCCTGCACGGACGGGCTGATCGTCGTCCGCACCGTGCCGGGCGTGCCCTCGGAGAGGGTGAGCAGCGTCTTGTCGGGCACGGCGTTCTTCTCCGCACCCTTCTCGGACTCCTTGCGCACGACACGCAGTTCGACGCCCGCCGTGCCACCCGCCTTCTTGCCGTACTTCTCGCGCAGCCCGTCGATGACGGTCCCGAGCGAGGGGTACTTCTTCGCGGACAGCTCGCCGCCCGCGCGGTCCACCGCCTTGACCGGCGGGTCACCGGCCTCCCCGGTGACGAGCCGGTCGCCGTCCTTCAGTTCGGGGTGCGCGACGGACGCCTGCCAGTCGACGAGCACCTTCCCGTCGCTCTCGCGGCGCACGGCCGTCAGCGCCGAGTCGTACGCGTACGGCTTGCTGAACCCGGGGCCACCGGCCTTCTTCGCGTACGAGACCATCGACGTGACGTGGAAGGGGACCTTGGCGCCCGCCGGGGTGCCCGGGGTGACCTTCACACCGGTGAGGTGGGCGTCCTTGACGAGACCGGTGAGCGCGGCCCGGGCGGCGGGCGCGTCGTCGGTGTACGAGGCCGCCTTCGCCGCGTCGCCGGACTGCCAGGCGGTGAGGAACGCGTCGGACACCGCACGGACCTCGGCGGCGCTCGGCGGGCCCGACGGGACCTTCGGCTTGTCGTCGGCCGCCGCCGCGGAGGACGCCGTACCGCTGTCCATCAGGGCGTACGCGCCGACGCCCGCCCCGACGACGGCGACCACGGCGGCCGCCCCGATCACCAGTGTGCGGGTGTTGCGGCGCTCGGGTTCCCTGCGCCTGCCTCTGGTGCCCAACGTCGTCCTCCGGTGTTTCTGCGGGTGGCCCAGGTTACGGGGTGGCCCAAGTCGCGGCTGTCGTAGGACTGAACGCCGTACAACGGCCGCTGGTTTCGTTACGATCCGGCGCGCAGCACGGATGCCACGATCGGGCCCGCCGCGTCGCCTCCGTGGCCGCCGCCCTCGACCATGGCCGCGGCGGCGACGTCCCCCCGGTACCCCGTGAACCAGGAGTTGGACACGGACTGGCCGCCGACCTCCGCCGAGCCCGTCTTCGCCCCGATGTCACCGGTGAGCCCGGCCATCGCGTGCGTGGCGGTGCCGATCGCCGAGGTCGCCGTCAGTCGCATCATCGTCTTGAGCTGGGAGACGGTCGACGCGGGCAGGCCCCGCGCCGTGGCGAGCTGCCGGTCGCCGAGGGACGGGGGGACGAGGACCGGCTGGCGGAAGGTGCCGGTGATCGCGGTCGCCGTGACCGAGGCCATGTTCAGCGGGTTCATCGTGACCTTGCCCTGGCCGATCATCCCGGCGGGGTCGTCGGAGTCGCCGTTGACGGGCACGCTGCCGTCGTACGAGACGATCCCGGTCTGCCAGTCCTTGCCGAGCCCGAACCGGTCCTGCGCCTCTGCCGCGAACTTCTCCGGGCCGAGGTCGTCGGAGAGCTTGATGAAGGCGGTGTTGCAGGAGCGCTGGAAGCTGCTGGACAGGGTGGCGTTCTCGTCGGGCGCCATGCCTTGCAGGTTGTGGAAGGTCTGGCTCAGCGCGGGCGCCTCGTTCGGGCAGGGGGCCGGCCCGGTCGCCGAGGTGACACCGTTGTCGATCAGCGCGGCCGCCGTGATGATCTTCATCGTGGAGCCGGGCGCCAGCTTCGCCTCGAACGCGGCGTTCCACGCCCCGTACCCGTGGTTGGCGACCGCGAGCACCTCACCCGTGGACGGCTTGACCGCGACCAGCGCGGCCTTCGGGAACTTCGCCGCCGACCGCTCGGCCGCCGCCTGCGCGCTCGCGCTGATCGTCGTGCGCAGCGTGCCCGGCTTGCCCTTGGCGAGGGTGAGCAGCGTCTTGGTGGTCGTCGTCCCCTCGACGTCGTGACGCTCGATGTACGTCTCGACGCCCGGCTCGCCCCCGGCCGCGTCCCCGTACCGGGCGCGCAGCGTCTCCAGGACCGGCCCGAGCGACGGGTACTTCTCCTTGCTCAGCACCACCCCGTTACGGTCCACCGCCTGGATGGGCGGGGCCGCCGCCTCGCCGGTGACGAGTGTGTCGCCCACGCGCAAGGCCGGGTGCAGGACGGAGGGCTGCCACTGCACGCGCGGCCGGCCCGTGGTCAGGCCGCGCACGACCGTCAGCGACGAGTCGTACGACAGCGTCCTGCTCGCCTCCCCGAACTGCACGGTCGCCTTGACCTCGAAGGGCACCTTCGCCCCGACCGGCGTGCCCGCCGTCAGGACGGTGCGGGTGACGTGCGCGTCGTCGTGCCAGCCGGTGAGCGCGGGCAGCGCGCTGTCCGCGTGGTTCGTGAGACCGGCCGCCGTCGCCGCGTCGTTCCTCGCCCACGCCGCCAGGAACTTCCGCGACGTCTCCTTGATCTCCTCGCTCGTCGGCGGCCCGCTCCTGCGCGTCTCCGTGACCGACGTGCCACCGTCCTCCGACACCGCCGAGACGATGTTGAACGCCCCGTACCCGGCACCGCCCACCATCGCGGTGAACACGCCGCCGACTATGGCGACCTTGATCCCCTTGCGCATGACGCGCCCCTCCCCAGGTTGACCAAGGGACTGTAGGCGCGGGAGGGCCGCGATACGCAGGGCGTTTACCAGATGGTGTCCGAAGGTGTCCGAAGAGTGATCGGCAGTTCGGCCGAAACCCGATCAGATCCAGGTGTCGAGCCACATCCGCGACCGCCAGGAGTCGATCGGAATGGCCGTCCCCGTGTAGATCGGCCAGAAGTAGATGAAGTTCCAGGCGATCAGGAGGACGAGGACGCCCGCGCTCGCCGCGCCCGCGACGCGGCGGCGGTCGCTCGCACCCGGTCTGCCGATGACCGCGCCGAGGAGCATCGCCAGGGCCAGGCAGAGGAACGGGGCGAAGACGACCGCGTAGAAGTAGAAGATCGTGCGCTCCTGGTACTGGAACCAGGGGGCGTAGCCCGCGACGACGCCGCAGACGATCGCGCCCGCGCGCCAGTCGCGGCGGAAGAACCAGCGCCAGAGCACGAAGAGGAGCGCGAAGCAGGCCGCCCACCACAGGAGCGGGGTGCCGAGCGCGAGGACCTCGCGGGCGCACTTGTCGGCCGCGTCCGCCGGGCAACCCTGCCGGCCCGCCGCCGGGGACTCGTAGAAGTAGGAGACCGGGCGGCCGTCGACCATCCAGCTCCAGGGGTTGGACTGATAGGTGTGCGGCGAGCTGAGGTGGGTGTTGAACTCCCAGACCTCGTGCTCGTAGTGCCACAGGCTGCGCACCCAGTCGGGCAGCCAGGTGAAGTGGCCGCCCTTGCCGTCGGTCGCCGCCCAGTCGCGGAAGTAGCCGCCCTTGCCGTCGGCGGGAGAGAGGATCCAGCCCAGCCAGGACAGGACGTACGTGGCGATCGCGACCGGGACCGTGGAGAGGAACGCCGGGACGACGTCCCGCTTGAGGACGGCCAGGTACGGGCGGTGCGCACCCGCCACGCGCCGCGAGCCGACGTCCCACACCACCGACATCAGCGCGAACGCCGCCAGGTAGATGAACCCGTTCCACTTCGTGCCCGCCGCCAGGCCGAGGCAGAGGCCAGCGAGCAGGCGCCAGGGACGCCATCCGAGGCGCAGGGTCTCCGCCACGTGCGCGTCCGGGCGGACCAGGCCGCGCTCGTCGACCGGGAGCGCCGCCGCGAGGCGTTCGCGGGTTCTGTCCCGGTCCACCAGGAGGCAGCCGAACGCCGCCACCACGAAGAACACGAGCACCGAGTCGAGCAGCGCGGTCCGGCTCATCACGAACGCCAGGCCGTCGACCATGAGCAGCACCCCGGCCAGGCAGCCGAGGAACGTCGAGCGGAACAGGCGGCGCCCGATCCGGCACACCATCAGCACGCACAGCGTCCCGAGGACCGCCGTCATGAACCGCCAGCCGAACGGGTTGAACCCGAACAGCCACTCGCCGATCCCGATGACGTACTTGCCGACCGGCGGATGCACGACGTACGAGGCGTCCGTCGGGACGGCGACGTGCCCGTTCTTCTCCAGGATCAGGTCGTTGGCGTTCTTGGCCCAGTTCACCTCGTACCCGCGGTGGATGAGCGCCCACGCGTCCTTGGCGTAGTACGTCTCGTCGAATATCACCGCCTTGGGGCTGCCGAGGTGCCAGAACCGCAGCACACCGGCGACGAGCGTGACGAGCAGCGGGCCCGCCCAGCCGAGCAGCCGGCCGGCCTGCCCGGCGGTGAACCGGCCCAGGCCGAACGACGCCCACAGCCGGGACGACGGCGCGGGGTACGGCGGCACGAGACGTGCGCGGACGTCACCGCCGGCCTCCCGCGGCGCCCGGTACCCGAACCGGCGCAGGCCGCGCAGCCACGCCGACGACGGCCGCTCCCCGGTGGGCGGTTGCCCGGGCGGGGCGCTGGTCGGGGCCTGGTGGGACGACGACGCGGTACTGGTCACCGCGCCATCGTAGGGAACGGGGCTGTGCGCGTCCCGTGCGCGGGCCCGACTCGGCCGCCACCGCCGCCCTGCGAGGCCGGGCCCCCGCCCTGCGAGGATGGACGGGTGACAGGAAGCCCCGATCCCCAGAAGGCCGGAACCCTCGTTCTCGCCGGCACCCCCATCGGCGACGTCTCCGACGCGCCCCCGCGCCTCGCCCAGGAGCTGGCCGGCGCCGATGTCGTCGCCGCCGAGGACACCCGGCGCATGAAGCGGCTCGCGCAGGCGCTCGACGTGCAGGTCGGCGGGCGTGTCGTCTCCTACTTCGAGGGGAACGAGGCCGCCCGCACCCCGGAGCTGGTCGATGCGCTGGCGGGCGGTGCGCGCGTGCTGCTCGTGACCGACGCGGGCATGCCGTCCGTCTCCGACCCCGGCTACCGGCTCGTCGCCGCCGCCGTCGAGCGCGACATCCGGGTCACGGCCGTGCCGGGCCCGTCCGCCGTGCTCACCGCGCTCGCCCTGTCCGGCCTCCCCGTGGACCGGTTCTGCTTCGAGGGGTTCCTGCCGCGCAAGGCGGGCGAACGCCTCAGCCGCCTCAAGGACGTCGCCGACGAGCGCCGCACCCTCGTCTACTTCGAGGCCCCGCACCGCCTCGACGACACGCTCGCCGCGATGGTCGAGGCGTTCGGCGCGGACCGCCGCGCCGCCGTCTGCCGCGAGCTGACCAAGACGTACGAAGAGGTGAAGCGCGGGCCGCTGAAGGACCTCGCCGCGTGGGCGGCCGACGGCGTACGGGGCGAGATCACCGTCGTCGTGGAGGGCGCCCCGGAGAAGTCCGGCGACGACCTCACCCCCGATGAGCTGGTGCGCAGGGTACGGGTGCGCGAGGAGGCGGGGGAACGGCGCAAGGAGGCGATCGCCGCCGTCGCCGCCGAGGCCGGGCTACCCAAGCGGGAAGTCTTCGATGCGGTCGTGGCGGCAAAGAATGCGGAGCGGAACACCCCATAGGGGCGTAAAGGACTAACCTGAAAAGCAAAGCGAAGACCGGGTGTCACGGCCGTTCAGGCAGGGAAAGGCCAAATCGGCTCCAACAGTCGACAGGGCTTTTGCGCCCGGCCCGGCGGAGGCGTCCACTGGTTGAAGGGACGCACCCGTCCCCACGCTGCCCACGGGCAGCGCTTGTCCAGCGGACAAGAGGAGCCGGCATGAGCGAGTTCGCAGTCTCCAGGACGTCGACCGGTGCTGCACCACCTGCAACGCCCCCTTCCACGTCTCCTTCCACGTCTCCGTCCACTTCTTCGCATCGCGGCGCGGCGATATCCATCGCCCACGAGTCGTATTCGTTCGCCTGCATGCGATGCGGGCACGGCTGGGAGCAGTCGTACGAGATAGAGCACCACGTCGACCGGGACGGCGCGCCGTACGTGCTGTACGTGGCGGACGGCGAGCGCGTGCCGTCGCCGCTGACCCGCCCCACCTGCCTGAACTGCGACGGGCACGTCCTGCGGATCATGCGGGCCGGCCGCGTCTCCTCGGCCCAGAACATGATGCACGGCCGGCGCCCCCACGAGACCCCGGCCGCGGGCCCGGTGGAGGCCCCCGGACCCGAGGCCGGCGCACCGGCTCCCGCCGCGCCCTCCCCGGACGGACGGCGCCACCACTGGCACCTGTCCGACCTCCTGCACCCCTTCAGCCACCACCACGGCAAGGAGGCGTGAGCGCGGCCCCGTAGCACCGGTTCGTAAGATCGGAGCATGAGCTCCGACCGTGCCAAGGACGTCACCCCGCCCCCGCTGCCCGCACCGCTCGCGGTGGAGGTCGCCGACTCCCACACCCACCTGGACATGCAGGCGGGCACCGTGGAGGAGGGCCTCGCCAAGGCGGCGTCGGTGGGCGTGACGACCGTGGTGCAGGTCGGCTGCGACCTGGCCGGATCGCGCTGGGCCGCCTCCGTGGCCGAGCAGCACGCGCGCGTGCACGCCACCGTCGCCCTCCACCCGAACGAGGCACCCCGCATCGTCCACGGCGACCCCGACGGATGGTCCCGCCAGGGCGCGCGGCAGCCCCTCGGGGACGCCGGGCTCGACGAGGCGCTCGCCGAGATCGACCGGCTCGCCGCGCTCCCGCAGGTCAAGGGGGTGGGCGAGACCGGCCTCGACTACTTCCGCACCGGCCCCGAGGGCAAGGCGGCGCAGGAGCGCTCGTTCCGCGCCCACATCGAGATCGCCAAGCGCCACGGCAAGGCGCTCGTCATCCACGACCGCGAGGCGCACGACGATGTGCTACGCATCCTGAAGGAGGAGGGCGCGCCCGAGCGCACCGTCTTCCACTGCTACTCCGGTGACGCCGCGATGGCCCAAGTCTGCGCGGCGAACGGCTACTTCATGTCGTTCGCAGGCAACGTCACCTTCAAGAACGCCCAGCCGTTGCGGGACGCCCTCGCCGTCGCCCCCCTCGAACTGGTCCTCGTCGAGACCGACGCGCCGTTCCTGACCCCGGCGCCGTACCGCGGACGGCCCAACGCGCCGTATCTCATTCCGGTCACGCTGCGCGCGATGGCGGCGGTCAAGGGCGTCACGGAGGAAACCCTCGCGACGTCGGTGTCCGCCAACACGGCGCGCGCATTCGATTACTGACCGATAACACGCATCCCGGAATCGCCCGAGATGTCGACGTGCGCCCGCGACACTGCGTGACCGCCCTGCTTTGGAGAGTGACGGTCACTCCGCTAGGTTCTGCTCGCCCGTTCCGCCCCCGCCCGGGGACCGGACCCCTGGAGCGCCTGGAGCGTCGTCGTGAGCAATACGCCGTACGAGACGTACGAGGACACGTACGGCCCCTACGTCCCGCGTGCCCGGTACGGGGGGTACTCGGGGACGGTTCCTGATCCGCGGGCGGTGCCGTTTGAGGGTGGCGCGTCGGGTGCCGGGCAGGGCTCGTACGCGGAGGGCCCGTACGCGGCCGAGGGTGGGTATGGCGGGTACGGCCAGTACAACCCTTACGGCCAGTCCAGTCCCCACGGCCAGTCCAGTCCGCACGGCCAGTCCAGTCCCCACGGCCAGTACGGCCTCCCGGACCCCTACGCTGCGTCCGAGTCCTACCCCGTCCAAGGCACCTACCCCACCCAGGACTCCGCCCCCCTCCACGACACCTACCGCCCCGCCTACACGTACGCCCGGCCCGCGCCCCGCCCGCCGCAGGCGAAGGCGCCGGAGGCCGTCGTCCGGCCGGTGACCGGGCGGGTCGCCGCCCGGCGGGCCGCGCGGCGCAGGAGGGCCGAGCAGCGCCCTGAGGCGCTGCGGCGGCTGGTCCCGCAGGCGCTGGTGGTCGCGGTCCTGGCCGGAGGCACCACCGCGTTCGTCGCCGACGACAAGGCGATCCTGCTGAACGTCGACGGCAAGGAGCGCACGCTCCACACCTTCGCCGACGACGTCACCGAGCTGCTCGCGGACGAGGGCGTGGACGTCGGCGCCCACGACGTCGTGGCGCCGGGCCGCACCGCGGCCCTGACCAGCGGCGACGAGGTCGACGTCCGCTACGGCCGCCCCCTGAGGCTCACCCTCGACGGGCAGCGCCGCGAGGTGTGGACGACCGAGCGCACCGTCGAGGGGGCGCTGAGACAGCTCGGGGTGCGGGCGGAGGGCGCGTACGTCTCCGCGTCGCGCTCCCGCCGCATCGAGCGCCACGGCCTCGACCTCGACGTACGCACCGAGCGGAGCGTCACCGTCCTGGCCGACGGCCGCCGCCGCACCATCCGCACCAACGCGGCGACCGTCGGCGAGGCCGTCGACGCCGCCGGGGTCCGCCTGCACGGCCAGGACACCACCTCCGTACCGGCGCGGAGCTTCCCCCGCGACGGGCAGACGATCACCGTGATGCGGGTGACCGGCGGGAAGGAGGTGCGCGAGGAGGTCATGCCGTTCGCGACGGAGCGCATCGACGACCCGGCCCTGTTCCAGGGCACCGAGGTCGTCACGCAGGTCGGCGAGCCCGGGATGCGCCGGGTCACGTACGCGCTGCGCACCGTCAACGGCGTCAGGCAGAAGCCGCGCCGCGTCCGGGCGGAGACGGTGCGCGAACCCCGTACGCAGATCATCCGCGTGGGCACGCGGCCGCTGCCCACCTCCGTGGCCGGCGCCGACACCCTCAACTGGTCGTCGCTGGCCGCCTGCGAGTCCGGCGGGCGGCCCGCCGCCACGGACGCGACCGGCACGTACGGCGGCCTCTACCAGTTCGACACGCAGACCTGGCAGTCCCTCGGCGGCACGGGCCGCCCCGAGGAGGCGCCCGCCGCCGAGCAGACGTACCGGGCGAAGAAGCTGTACGTGCGGCGCGGCACGAGCCCCTGGCCGCACTGCGGGCCCCGGCTGCACGGGTGATCCCCGGCCGGCGCCGCCCCGTACCCTTGAACGGTGAGCACCCCTGACCCCCAAGGCCCCCTGTTCGGCGCCGCCGACATCCGCGAGCTGGCCGCCGCCCTCGGCGTCCGCCCCACGAAGCAGCGCGGCCAGAACTTCGTCATCGACGCCAACACGGTCCGCCGGATCGTCCGCACCGCGGAGGTCACCGCGGACGACGTGGTCGTCGAGGTCGGCCCGGGCCTCGGCTCGCTCACCCTCGCGCTCCTCGACGTGGCCCGGCACGTGACCGCCGTCGAGATCGACGACACGCTCGCCGCCGCGCTGCCCGCCACCGTCGCGGCCCGCATCCCGGCGAAGAAGGACGCGTTCGACCTGGTCAACATGGACGCCATGCAGGTCACCGCGCTCCCGGGCCCGACCCCGACCGCCCTGGTCGCGAACCTCCCGTACAACGTGGCGGTCCCGGTCCTCCTGCACATGCTCGACACCTTCCCGACCATCGAGCGCACCCTCGTCATGGTCCAGGCCGAGGTCGCCGACCGGCTCGCCGCGGGCCCCGGCTCCCGGGTCTACGGCGTTCCGTCCGTCAAGGCCAACTGGTACGCCGAGGTCAAGCGCGCGGGCAGCATCGGCCGCAACGTCTTCTGGCCCGCCCCGAACGTCGACAGCGGCCTCGTCTCCCTGGTCCGCCGTACCGAGCCGATCGCCACGACCGCCTCCAAGGACGAGGTCTTCGCGGTCGTCGACGCGGCGTTCGCCCAGCGCCGCAAGACGCTGCGCGCCGCGCTCGCCGGATGGGCCGGATCGGCCGCCGCCGCCGAGGCGGCGCTCGTCGCGGCCAGGGTCTCGCCCCAGGCGCGCGGCGAGGCGCTGACGGTGGAGGAGTTCGCGAAGATCGCCGAGCACAAGCACGAGGAGACGGCCGCGTGAGTGTGACCGTACGCGTCCCCGCCAAGGTCAACGTCCAGCTCGCCGTCGGCGCCGCCCGCCCCGACGGCTTCCACGACCTGGCCAACGTCTTCCTCGCGGTGGGTCTGTACGACGAGGTGACGGTCGAGCCCGCGGACTCCCTCACCGTCACCTGCACGGGCCCCGGGGCCGACCAGGTCCCCCTCGACCGTACGAACCTGGCCGCGCGGGCGGCCATCGCGCTCGCCGAGCGGCACGGACTCGGCGACGACCCGAAGGTCCGCATCCACATCGCCAAGGACATCCCCGTCGCGGGCGGCATGGCGGGCGGCTCGGCGGACGCGGCGGGCGCGCTCGTGGCGTGCGACGCGCTGTGGGGGACCGGGGCCTCGCGCGAGGAACTCCTCGACATCTGCGCCGAGTTGGGCAGCGACGTGCCGTTCAGCCTGGTGGGCGGGGCGGCGCTCGGCACGGGCCGCGGCGAGCAGCTCGAACCCCTCGACGTGCACGGCCCGTTCTGGTGGGTGTTCGCGGTGGCGGACGGCGGTCTGTCCACTCCGGCCGTGTACCGGGAGTTCGACCGCCTGACGCCGCGGGCGCCGGAACCGGTCGCCTCCCCGGCCCTCCTTGACGCGCTCCGCACCGGCGACGCGTCCGCCCTCGCGGCCACCGTCACCAACGACCTCCAGCCCGCCGCGCTCTCCCTCTTCCCGTCCCTGAAGGCCACGCTCGACGCCGGCACGGAGGCCGGGGCGCTGGCCGCGCTGGTCTCCGGGTCCGGGCCGACGACCGCGTACCTGGCGGCGGACGAGGCGGCCGCGCGCCGGATCGCCGACGCGCTGACCGCCTCCGGGACCTGCCGCACGGCTCGCGTGGCGCCGTCCCCCGCGCCGGGCGCCTCACTCGTCACCGGGTGAGACGCGGGCGGCGGCGCGCTGCTCAGGTGCGGGGCAGCGAGGTGTTCGTGACGGGCAGCTTCGTCTCGGTCCCCGCCACATAGAGGTCGCGGGTGGCCGTACGGAGCACGAAGACGCCGTCCTCGGCGCGGACCCGGGCGGACATCACGAAGGTGCCGTCGTCCTCCGTGGTGACCTTCACACGGGACTGGCTCTCCCAGTACGTCTGGAGAAAGACCTCGATGTCCTGGGGGTCGACGCCCCGCGGCACGGTCACCTTGCCCTCGACGGTGAGGATGTCGCCCTTCTTCACCTTCTTCTTGTTGACCTTGTACGTGACCGAGGACGCCTTGGGCGTGGCGTGCACGGTCGTCTCGTCGAAGTAGCCGTCCTGCGGGGTGTTCAGGTCGCCGTCCTCGTCCCACATCGCGGTGATGTGCACGTCCTGCTGGACGTTGAGCAGGCTGCTGTTGGTGGTGTGGTCGATGCGGACGTCTTTGATCGTGAACTTCCCGTTCGCGTCGGTGACCGGGGTGCCCAGGTCGCGGGGCTCGTAGTAGTTGGGGTCGATCGGGTCGCCCCACGGGTTCCAGGTCGTGAACTGCACGACTTCCTGGACGGTGACGGGCACGTTCGGCGCGGGGGTGCCGTCGGCCTTGGTGACGGTGCCGGTGACGTCGACGGTGCGGTGGTCGTAGTCGGTGCCGGCCGGGTCGGCCGTCACGTCGATGACGTACGGGTCGCCGGGCGCGGGGTCCGCCGAGGCGGCGGGCGCGGTCAGGACGCCGGTCGCGAGCAGCAGGGCGGCGGTGGCGGCGAGACGGATCGGCAGGGACTTGTTCGGCATGGGGTACTCCGGTCGCGGGTCGGTGTGTTCGGTGTGGGCGGTGCGGATTGTTTGACCGGGGTGGGGTGCGGGGCGTTGTTCTGGGCGGGCGGGCTGTTACGGGGCTGTGGCTTGGGATGGATTTATCCCGTTTGGTCGTTCACCTGAAGGCCACCGAGACGCGCCCCCGCCGTAAGCGGCCCCAGCGGTTCTACGCGGCTGCGGCCCGGTGGGGGCTGGTCGCGCAGTTCCCCGCGCCCCTGAAGGCGCACTGCGTGCGGCCTTCTCCGGTTCACGGGTGCGGGTCTCGTCGTGGCTGGTCGCGCCGTTCCCCGCGCCCCTGAAGGCTGCGGCTTCGCCGCGCCTTCCCCTGGAGCTCGCTCCACGGGAGCGCGCCTCTCTGAGATGGCGCACGCAGTGCGCATCTCAGGGGCGCGGGGAACGGCGCGAGCAACCACGACGAGACCCGCGTCCGAAAACCATGGGAATGGCGCACGCAGTGCGCCTTCAGGGGCGCGGGGAACTGCGCGAGCAACCACGACGGTGCCGCGCCCGGCGACGCGACCCCGGGAACCCGCGGCGCGAAGCCCAACCCAGGACCCCGACTACGCTGGAGGACAGATACCCCCGCGGCAGGAGCGAAATGGCAGTCAATCTGGTCAACGTCGAGAACGTCACCAAGGTCTACGGCACAAGGGCCCTGCTCGACGGAGTCTCCCTCGGCGTCTCGGAAGGCGACCGGATCGGCGTGGTCGGGCGGAACGGGGACGGCAAGACGACCCTGATCCGCATGCTCGGCAAGCTGGAGGAGGCGGACACGGGCCGGGTCACGCACAGCGGCGGCCTGCGCCTCGGCGTCCTGACGCAGCACGATTCCCTCGACCCGGCGGCGACGGTCCGCCACGAGGTGATCGGCGACCTGGCCGACCACGAGTGGGCGGGCAACGCCAAGATCAGGGACGTGCTCACCGGTCTGTTCGGCGGACTCGACATGCCCGGTTTCGACCAGGGCCTGGACACCGTCATCGGCCCCCTCTCCGGCGGCGAGCGCCGCCGTATCGCCCTCGCGAAGCTGCTCATCGACGACCCGGACCTGCTGATCCTGGACGAGCCGACCAACCACTTGGACGTGGAGGGCATCGCCTGGCTCGCCCGCCACCTCCAGGCCCGCCGCTCGGCGCTGGTCTGCGTGACGCACGACCGCTGGTTCCTGGACCAGGTCTGCACCCGCATGTGGGACGTGCAGAAGGGCACGGTCTACGAGTACGAGGGCGGCTACTCGGACTACGTGTTCGCCCGCGCGGAGCGTGAGCGGATCGCCGCGACCGAGGAGACCAAGCGCCAGAACCTGATGCGCAAGGAGCTGGCGTGGCTGCGCCGCGGCGCCCCGGCCCGCACCTCGAAGCCCCGCTACCGCATCGAGGCGGCCAATGAACTGATCGCGGACGTGCCGCCGCCCCGCGACAAGAGCGAGCTGATGCGGTTCGCGAACGCCCGCCTCGGCAAGACCGTGTTCGACCTGGAGGACGTGACGATCCAGGCCGGCCCGAAGGTGCTGCTCAAGCACCTCACCTGGCACCTCGGCCCCGGCGACCGCGTCGGCCTGGTCGGTGTGAACGGCGCGGGCAAGACGTCCCTCCTCCGCGCCCTCGCGGACGCCGCCCGCACCCAGGGCGAGCAGCAGCCCGCCGCGGGCAGGATCGTCGTCGGCAAGACGGTCCGCCTCGCCTACCTCTCCCAGGACGTGACCGAGCTGCCCGCCACGCTCCGCGTCCTGGAGGCCGTGCAGCAGGTCCGCGACCGCGTCGACCTCGGCAAGGGCCGTGAGATGACCGCGGGCCAGTTGTGCGAGCAGTTCGGGTTCAGCAAGGAGAAGCAGTGGACGCCGGTCGGTGACCTGTCGGGTGGCGAGCGGCGCCGCCTGCAGCTCCTGCGCCTGCTCATGGACGAGCCGAACGTCCTCTTCCTCGACGAGCCGACCAACGACCTGGACATCGAGACCCTGGCCCAGTTGGAGGACCTCCTCGACGGCTGGCCCGGCTCCATGATCGTCATCTCCCACGACCGGTACTTCATCGAGCGCACGACGGACAACACGTTCGCGCTGCTCGGCGACGCCACCCTGCGGATGCTGCCGCGCGGCATCGAGGAGTACCTGGAGCGCAGGCAGCGGATGATCGAGGCGGCGTCCCCGGCGCCCGCGCCCGCCGCCCCCGCCGCCGCGAAGTCCGGCCCGTCGGCCGCCGACGCCCGCGCCGCGAAGAAGGAGTTGCAGAAGATCGAGCGGCAGCTCGACAAGCTCTCCTCCCGTGAGTCCACGCTGCACGCGCAGATCGCGGAGAACGCCACGGACTTCGAGAAGGTCGCGAAGCTCGACGCGGAGCTTCGGGAACTGGTGGCCGAGCGGGAGGACTTGGAGCTGCGCTGGCTGGAACTCGCCGATGACGCGTGAAGGCCGCGTGTAGGCGCGTAACAGACGCATCACGGGCCGGTCCACCCTTGGGAACAGGGGATCGACCGGCCCTTCGCATGCGTGTCCAGAGTGATAGAAAGGGCGGCTGGGGGCGGCCTGAGCGCACCTCGTGACCGATCTGAGAACGTCCGGAAAACACCCAGGCGTGCCGGTACATCAGCAGGGAAAGAGGGGGGAGCGCTGATGACTCAGCCGCCCAGCGGGCCGCCGTCCGGCGGGTTCGGAGCGCCGCAGGATCCGCCGAATCCGCAGCCGAATCCGCATCCGCATCCGAACGCGAGCCCGCAGCAGGGGCAGACGCCGCCGCCTCCGCCGAACGCCCCGGCGCAACCCGGTTACGGCTACCCGCAGCAGCAGCCGGGGCCGTACGGCCAGCCCCCGCAGCAGCCCGGCCCCTACGGCCAGCCCGGCCCGTACGGTCAGCAGCAGCCGGGCCCGTACGGATACCCGCAGCAGCAGCCGGGCCCCTACAACCAGCAGCCGCAGTACGGCTACCCGCCGCAGCAGCCCCCGACCATGCCGGGCAACGGCGGCGGTGGCGGCGGTGGCGTCAAGGGCAGGACCTGGGCGATCGCGGCCGCGGCCGTCGCCCTCCTCGTCGTCGCGGGCGGTGTCGTGTTCGCCGTGGTCGGCGGGGGCGACGACAGCGACGACGGCAAGACGGACACCGCCGGCAAGGACAAGGACCCCAAGGCGTCCGCGTCCGCGCCGGTCAACCCGGGCGACGGGCAGGGCGACGGGCGCGAGGGCGAGGAGGACCTGAACGCGGGCCGCCAGGACGGCGAGGCCAAGGTCCTCTGGTACAAGACCGCCCCCAAGGTGGGCAGCGACGGCGCCGACGCCCCCGGCATGTGGATCACCGACAAGGTCGCGGTCAAGGCCGCGTACAAGGAGGTCCTCGGGTACGACGTCGCCGACGGCAAGATCAGTTGGCCCGCGATCACGCTGCCGCAGAAGATCTGCGCCGTCACCAAGACGCCGTCCGACGCGGGCAAGATCGTCGTCGCCTACATGAGCGGCACCACCTCCCGCGCCCACTGCAACCAGGTCCAGGAGATCGACCTCGCCACCGGCGCCAAGGGCTGGAGCGCGAAGATCCCCGAGCGCGAGGACAAGAACGACTTCTTCGACGGCACCGGCTCCAGCATCTCGCTGTCCTACGTCGGCACCGACACCCTCATGGTCGGCCGCCAGATGTCGGGCCTCGCCCTGGACGCGAGGACCGGCACGAAGAAGAAGTTCGTCGTCAGCGAGTACGACTCGAACTGCTTCCCCAAGGCGTACACCGGTGACAGGACGAAGCTGATCTCCGTCGCCTCCTGCGGGGCGGGCGGCGACAACGCGCACGAGGAGCTGCGCCAGCTCGACCCGGAGACCGGCAAGGCGCTGTGGACCAGGAAGTTCCCGAAGGACTGGTCCATCGGGAACGTGTACTCCGTCAGCCCGCTGGTCGTGTACAGCACGAACACGGACGCGAAGAAGTACAACATCGCCTCCTTCAAGGACAACAGCAGCGCCGTGCGGGCCGAGGTCTCCGTCGACGGCCTCGACACACGCTGCGGCTCCGGCTTCTTCTCCCTGAACCGGAGCATCAGCGGCTGCGCGGGCGTGATCGCCGACGCCTCCACCCTCTACATGCCGACGCAGGGCACGAACGGCGGGCGGAACGAGGTCGTCGCCATCAGCCTCACCAGCGGCAAGGAGCGCTGGCGCGTCAAGTCGCCCGACGATCTGCCGCTGAAGCCGTTGCAGATCGAGAACGGCGCCGTCGTCGCCTACATGGGCGCCTCGTACAGCGGCAGCGCGGGGCGCGTGGTGTCCCTGCCCGTCTCGGGGGCGCACACGCCGAAGACGCTGCTGCAGAACCCGGCGGGCACGGCCGAGATCGAGAGCGGTATCTCCTCGCCGGACACCGTCTGGCGCGACGGACGCTTCTATCTGTCCGCCACCCGTCTGACCGGCAGCGTCAAGGGCCAGCAGAAGCTGATGCTGGCGTACGGCGACTGATCCGCCCCCTCCTTCCCTCTCCCGTCCCCGCTCCAGGCACCGAGGTACCCACGCCATGACACAGCCGCCCCCGCCCCCACAGCAGCCCCCGAACCAGCCCCCGGCCCAGCCGAACCAGCCCCCGGGGCAGCCGCAGCAGCCCCCGGGGCAGCCGCAGCAGCCCCCGGGCCAGCCGCAGCAGCAGCCCTCCGGCCAGCCCGCGAACCAGCCCCCGAGCCAGCCCGCGAATCAGCAGCCGGGCCAACCGCAGCAGGACCCTTTCCGCAAGCAGCCCGAGCAGCAACAGCAGCCGCAACCGCCCCAGCAGCCCCCGGCCGGTGGTTTCGGCGCGCCCACCACGCCCCCGCCCGGCGGCTTCGGCGCCCCGACGCCGCCCCCGCCGCAGGGCGCCCCGGGCTACGGCTACCCGGCCCAGCCGCCGCAGCAGCAGCCGCCGGCGCCCGCGTACGGCCAGCCCTACGGTCAGCCGCAGCAGCCCTACGGCCAGCAGCCGCAGTACGGCTATCCGCAGCCGCCCACCACCCCGATGGCGACGGCGGGCGGACCCGGCGGCGGTGGCGGCAAGAAGCCCTCGCCGATCGTCTGGATCATCACGGCGGCCGTCGTGGTGATCGCCCTCATCGTCGGCGGCGGCATCTTCTACGCCAACTCCTCCGACGACGACGGCGGCAAGGACGACACGAAGAACTCCGCCGACGGCGAGAAGGGCGGCGACGAGGGCAAGGGCGGCGGCTCCGAGGGCGCCGCGGGCGAGGAGAAGGTCCCCGCCAGCACCGCCGCGAACATCGCCTTCCAGGTCCCCGCGCCCACCGTGGTCAAGGACGCCGTGTGGAGCGTCGAGGGATCGTGGCTGACCGACTCCACGTACGTGAAGGCCGGGCTCAACGAACTCATCGGCTACGAGCCGGACTCCGGCACCAAGAAGTGGACCCTTCCGCTGTCCGGGCAGACCTGCGGCGCCTCGCCCGAGGTGACCGAGGCGGGCCTGGCCGCCGTGCTCTCCGAGGACGGCAAGCGCAAGAAGGAGAAGGACTACTTCAAGTGCACCGAGATCACGGTCTTCGACGTCAACACCGGTAAGAAGGTGTGGACGAACAGTGTCCGGGCGGGCGGCCAGAAGATCGCCTTCAAGGAGCTGTCCATCAGCGGCAACACCCTGGCCGTCGGCGGCGGTTACGACGGCGGCGCGGCCTTCGACATCACGAGCGGCAAGTCGCTGTGGAAGCCGCAGCAGGGCACCTGCGAGGACGTCGGCTACCGAGGCGGCGAGCAGCTCGTCGCCGTCCGCAAGTGCGGTGACTTCGACGCGGAGACCTACGAGGTCCAGGTCCTCGACCCGGCGACGGGCAAGCCCAAGTCGACGTACAAGGTCCCGGGCCAGGCCGGCAGCGTCAACCTGCTCTCGGTCTTCTCCAGCAAGCCGGTCGTCTTCGGCGTCGCGCTCGGCGAAGAGGTCAAGTACACCGACGCATTCGCGCTCGACGACAAGGGCGCGCTGCGCGCCAAGATCTCCATCGACCCGGACAAGTACGACGTCGACTGCCAGGTCAGTGAGGTGCACGGCTGCAAGGGCGTCGTCGTCGGCAACGACCGCCTCTACCTGCCGTCCCGGCAGCACGACGGCAGCGGCACCGACCAGGTCAACGAGATCGTGTCGTTCGACCTCGCCACCGGCAAGCTGACCGGCGACCGCTTCGACAGCGGCGCGGGCTACGAGATCTTCCCGCTCCGCATGGACGGCGGCAACGTCCTCGCGTACAAGGACGGCCCGTACGACAAGGGCGCCCAGATCGTCACCATCGCCCCGAAGGGCGGCAAGCAGACGACGCTCCTGGAGACCCCCGGGACCCCGGCCGTGCGCAACGTGCTGAGCCGCATGGTGCCGAAGTCGTCCGAGATGCTGTACGGGAACGGCCATCTGTTCCTCGGCGAGGACCTGATCAGCGAGCGCTACTCCTCGGGCGACAAGCAGGACTCCGCGGTCGGTTTCACCGCCAAGTAGCCGACGCTTTACGCTCGTTGCTCCTTCAACGGCCCCGCGCCCCCTACCGGGCGCGGGGCCGTCGCGTACGCGAAGGCCGGAATTTCAGCAATGCGGGCCGCTTCTCACCGGTAGGGGGCGCGCAACGTCGAACAAGCGTGTAGCTTCCGGGGGATGAAGGAGGACGGAGAGTCGGGGGGCTCACCTGTCCGTGGGGGGCCCGGGAGTCCTATAGGCAGCTTCTGGGGCGAACTGGGGGGTTTGCTCAATGGGTGTGCGGCTCATGGTGGTCGACGATCACCGATTGCTCGCCGAGGCACTCGCCTCGGCCCTCAAGTTGCGCGGGCACCGGGTGCTCGCCGCGGCCGCGCCCGCCGCGGGCGCCGCCGAACTGGTCATATCCCGGGCGCCCGAGGTCTGCCTCATCGGCACCGCGACCCCGGCCGAGCCCGGCACCTTCGACCCGGTGGTCCGCATCAAGAAGGAGCGGCCCCAGGTGGCGGTCGTGGTCCTCGGCCCCGTCCCGTCCCCGCGCGGCATCGCCGCCGCCTTCGCCGCGGGCGCCTCCGGCTACGTACGCCATGACGAGCGCATAGAGGGTGTCGAACGGGCGCTGATGAAGGCCAGGGCGGGCGAGGCTGCGGTGGCACCGGCCCTGCTCCAGGGCGCGTTCAGCGAACTCCTCAACCCCGCGGCCCAACCCGACGACGAGGGCCAGCGCCTCCTCCAGATGCTGACGCCGCGCGAGGTCGAGGTCCTGGTCCGGGTCGCGGACGGCGAGGACACCCGCCTCATCGCGGCCGGCATGGGCATCGCCCCCTCGACGGCCCGCACGCACGTCCAGCGCGTCCTGATGAAGCTCGGCGTCGGCTCCCGCCTGGAGGCGGCGGCGCTCGCGGCGCGCACGGGCCTCCTCGACAGGGCGGGCCCGATCCCGCAGCACGCGCCCTCCCCTGCCCTCGCTCCCACTCCGGACTCGCCAGAACCGGATGCGTGAGCTACAGTGATCTTGTTCGGAACGCCGCAACAGCGGCCCCCGGACAGTGCGTTGGTGGTCCAAGGAAAGACGCCCCGCTTCCTGCGGGGAAATGCAGGTGCAAGGCCTGCCCGGCGCTCCACTCCATGTCCCGCCCTGCCGCTCCGGCAGGGCGGGACATGTGCGTTCAGGCCATGGCGTCCACTTCGCCGAGGTACCGGGCCACGGACCCAAGAGTGAGCAACCCGCTGGCGGCGCCCGCCTGTTCGGTACGGGCGTCACGCAAGGCGTCGGCGGCGCGGCCGGCGATGTCCCGCGCGCCGAGGACCACGGCGGCGCGGGCGGTGAGACACCACATGGCCTCTTGCAGATGATCGTGTGCCGGTTCCGGCTGGGCGCGCAGGGCCGTACGGGCGTCCGCGTCCCGGCCCTGGGCGAGGAGGACGAGAGGCCGCGCCCACGGCTCGTACGGTCCCCAGTCCAGCCGGTGATCGGTGGGCGCGGGCCGGTCGTGCAGCAGCCGGAGCCCGAGGAGGGCGAGGGGGAA
This sequence comes from Streptomyces sp. NPDC046939, assembly GCF_040644575.1. Lineage (NCBI taxonomy): Bacteria > Bacillati > Actinomycetota > Actinomycetes > Kitasatosporales > Streptomycetaceae > Streptomyces > Streptomyces sp. NPDC046939. The sequence goes on along the minus strand of NZ_JBEYWV010000015.1, from coordinate 160,324 downwards.
GAGGCCGCGGTGCAGACCCGGCATCCCGGCCGTACGCAGCCGCTCCTCGGCGGCGCGATAGCGGGCGGCGGCGTCCGTGGCGCTGGACTCCGCGGCCCGGCGCGCCCGGAACCAGTCGGCGAGGACCGGCACGAGCGGCGACTCGATGGCGGCGGCGAGCCGCTCGGCGGCCTCGGCGTGCGAGGCGGCGGCGTCGAGGTCACCGAGGGCGGAGGCGGACTGCAAGCGGATCAGCCGCCCGAGCACGGCGAAGCGCGGCAGGTCGTGGCGGGTGGCGAGGTCGAGGATCTCGGCGCCGATCCGGTCCCGTGCGGGGGCGAGCCCGCACCGCTGGAAGGACTGTAGAAAAACTCCGTTGAGGGCGAAGACGAGCAGGGCGGGGTCACCGGAGGCGCGCGCCAGGGCCTCGGACCGCCGGGCCGCCCGCCGAGCCCGCTCGGCCTCTTCCGGTGTCGCGTCGGCGCTGCGGCTCTCGACGGCGATGGTGGCGAGGAGGCGGACGCGGAGGTCGGCGGGTCCGTTGGCCCCGAGGGCGTCGAGGGTGCGCTCGGCGGCGGCGACGACGGCGCGGGACTGTCCGGGATCGTCGGCGCGGCTCCAGAGGGCGGGCACGTCGTAGGCGCCGATGACGCGGGCGGTGAGGAGGAGGTCCCCGGTGCGTTCGGCGGCCCGGACGGCGGCGAGCCGGTCACGCCGCGCGTGCACCAGGGCGTCACCACCGGCGAGGGCGAGGGTCCGGGCGAGGTCGACGGTGGTACGGGGCCCGAGCCGGCCACCGAACGACGGGGCGGCCTCTTCTTCCCGTACGGAGTCGTTGAGGATGTCCGTCTCGATGCGCCGGAGTTCCGGCCCGGGGTCGAGTCCGAGCTGCCCGGCGAGCAGGGCGCGGGCCCGCCGCAGACAGGCGAGGGCGTCGGCCTGGCGCCCCGCGCGGTGGAGAGCGCGGGCGAGCAGCCCCCAGGCGGGCTCACGCCAGGGATGCTCGGTGACGTGCGCGTTCAGCTCGGCGACGAGATCGGCCCCGTCGCCGCGGTCGAGGAGAATCCGGGCCCGCAGCTCGATCCCCTCAAGGCGCAGCTCCTCGAGCCGGGCCCGCTCGCGCTGGGCCCACAGGGAGTCGGGTACGTCGGCGTAGGCGGGGCCGCGCCAGGAGGCGAGGGCGGCGGCGAGGTCGTCGACTGCGGAGGGCCGGCGCCGGGCGTGCTCCAAGGTGTCCTCGTAATGGTGGACGTCCACGTCGGCGCGCGGCAGCCGCAGCGCGTACCCGGGGCCTTCGGTGACGAGGAGGCGCGGCGGGTCGCGGGGCGGCCGCTCGGGTTCGAGGGCGCGGCGCAGGGCGGCGACGAACGTCCGCAGGGCGCCGACGGCACGGACCGGCGGCTCGGCGCCCCACAGCTCGTCGACGAGCGTCCCGGTACTGACCATCCGCCCCTCGGCGGCGACCAGCCTCCCCAGCACCTCCCGGTGCCGGGGCCCGCCCAGCTCCACGGCGCTCCCGTCGTCGTGGACGGCGCGCACGGCACCGAGTACGTCGATTCGCATGGGTCCATGGTGCGGGGCGGGGGCGGGACGGCGCGCGCCGCACTGATCGGTTGCTGATCGGGGGGCGGGAGTCTGCCGGGGACGGTTTCCCCTCCCTACCTCAAGGACGGCCCAGGATGACGACGATCTCCCTTCCCGGCTTCGAATACGTACGCCTGCCGGGTGCGACGGACGGTGTCGAACTGGCGGCTGCTGTCGGCGGCAGCGGCCCTCCGCTGGTCCTGCTGCACGGCTTCCCGCAGACCCACCTCATGTGGCGCCACGTGGCGGAACGGCTGGCCGCCGAGCACACGGTGATCTGCCCGGACCTGCGCGGCTACGGGGCGAGCGACAAGCCGGAGGCCACGGACCCGGACGTCTACGCGAAGCGGACGATGGCGGCGGACGTGGTGCGGGTGGCGTCGGCGCTGGGCCATGACCGGTTCGCGCTGGTGGGCCACGACAGGGGCGCGCTGGTCGCCTTCAGGGCGGGCCTGGACCACCCGGAGACGGTGACCCACCTGGGCATCCTGGACGTGGTCCCGACCCTGGACATGTGGAACGTCCTGCAGGGCGTCCAGGCGGCGGTCGCCTACCACCTCTACCTGATGGCGCAGCCGCCCGGTGTCCCGGAGGCGCTGATCGGGGGCAGCGCGGACACGTTCTTCGGCCCGTTCCTGGACGCGTGGGCGGCCGACCCGAAGGCGCTTCCGGGCCCGGTGCGGGCGGAGTACCTGCGGGCCAGTGCGGCGGCGGTCCCGTCGATCGTGGCGGACTACCGGGCCTCGGCGACCATCGACGTCACGCACGACCAGGCGGACCTGGACGCGGGTACCCAACTCGCCATGCCCGTCGCGGTGATGCAGCAGGACTGGGGCGCGCGGCTCGGTTACGACGCGGCGGAGGTGTGGCGGGCGTGGGCCCCTGACCTCGATCACCGGCTGACGCGGGCGGGCCACTTCATGGCGGAGGAGGCGCCGGACGAGGTGGCGGACATGGTCCGGGAGCTGCTGAAACGCTGAGACTGGCGCCGATCGGCTTCACGGGTTAGAGTGGATCTTGTTCGGGACGCCGCAACAGCGGCCCCCGGTCAATGCGTTGGTCGTCTAAGGAAAGACGCCCCACTTCCTGTGGGGAAATGCAGGTGCAAGGCCTGCCCGGCGCTCCACTCCACATCCCGCTCTGCCACTCCGGCAGGGCGGGATGTGTGCGTTCGGGGCAGATGCGGGCAAGGGCCGGGGCCCACCGCCCGTGGGCGATGGACCCCGGCCCCCCAACTGGCACGCAGCGGAACGGGTTACTCCGACTCGTCCGGCGTGGGCGGCGCCGTGGGACGCAGCTTCAGCCAGACCAGGAAGAACAACCCGAGCGCGAGCATGCCGATGCCCGTCCACAGGTTGATGTTGATGTCCTGGGCCTTCTTGAGGTCCGCGTCGGATGCCGTGATGCCCGCGATCGTGACGATGATCCCGTACACCACGAAGAGTCCGCCGATGATGCGGCGCACGTCGAAGAGGCGGGCGGCCGTCGCCGACTTGGCCTCCAGCTCCGCCACCTCGTCCACGTGCTTGTTCGTGTGGTCGCTCATGTCGTGTACCTCGTGTACCTGGGGCCTCAGAAGGAGAACGGGATGTAGCAGATGACGGCGAGCGCGATCGCGCCCCAGCCCAGGAGGGCCGGCTTGCGGTACCAGGCGTCGTCACCCTCGGCGGGCGGTTCCTCCAGGCCGGGCGCCTTGGTGCCGTAGACGAGGCCGGCCAGCTCCTCGGCGGGCTTGGACTTGGTGAAGAGGGTGACCACGAACATCACCGCGCCGCCCACCACGAACGCCACGATCGAGGAGACGAAGTTGGCGCCCTGGTCCGAGGGGATCGAGATGACGCCCTGCTTGTAGAACCAGAAGTAGTTCACCATGGCGGCGACGGTGCCGGAGAGCAGGCCCCAGAACCCGGCCGCGGCCGACGTGCGCTTCCAGAACATGCCGATGATGAAGACGACGAACAGCGGCACGTTGAAGAAGGAGAACAGCGTCTGCAGGTAGTTCATGATGTTGCTGAAGCTGCCCGCGATGAACGCCGTGCCCATGCCGATGAAGACACCGACGGCGGTGACGACCCGGCCGGTCTTCAGGTAGTACGCGTCGCTGCGGTCCTTCTTGACGTACGCGCCCCAGATGTCGTTCGTGAAGACGGTGTTGAAGGACGAGACGTTGGCCGCCATGCCGGCCATGAACGCGGCCAGGAGGCCCGTCACCGCGATGCCGAGGACGCCGTTCGGGAGCAGGTCGCGCATGAGGACCGGGATGGCGTCGTTGTACTGGAGGCCGTCCTCGCCGCCCTTGCCGAGGGAGGGCTCCATCACCAGGGCGATCAGGCCCGGGACGACCACGACCATCGGGATCAGGATCTTCGGGAACGCGGCGATCAGCGGCGTGCGCTTGGCCGCCGAGAGGTTCTTCGCGGACAGGGCGCGCTGCACCTCGGCGAAGTTGGTCGTCCAGTAGCCGAAGCTCATGACGAAGCCGAGGCCGAGCACGATGGTCAGCCAGTTCGCGCCGAGCGGGTTCGACGAGCCGATGCCGGTGCCGTCCCAGGCCGTCATGAACGAGTCGCCGTGCGAGGAGGAGAGGGAGTCCGTGATGCCGTCCCAGCCGCCCACGCGCTTCAGGCCGACGACCGTCAGCGGGATCAGCGCGGCGAGGATGACGAAGAACTGCAGGACCTCGTTGTAGATCGCGGAGGAGAGGCCACCGATCGTGATGTACGCGAGGACGAACAGGCCCGCGATGACGATGGCGAGCCACTGCGGCCAGCCGAGCAGCGCCTGGAGCACCAGCGCCATGGCGTACAGGTTGACGCCCGCGATCAGCACCGAGGAGACGGCGAAGATGATCGACGAGAGGAGGTGGGAGGAGGGGCCGAACCGGTGCAGCAGGAACTCGGGGACCGAGCGCACCTTCGACGAGTAGTAGAACGGCATCATGACCAGGCCGAGGAAGACCATGGCCGGGATGGCGCCGATCCAGTACCAGTGGACGGTGTAGACGCCGTACTGCGCGCCGTTGGCGGCCATGCCGAGGATCTCGGTGGCGCCCAGGTTGGCGGCGACGAAGGCGAGGCCCGTGACCCAGGCGGGCAGGGAGCGCCCGGAGAGGAAGAAGTCGAGGCTCGTCTTCACCGAGCGGCGGGCCATGAAGCCGATGCCGAGGACGACGACGAAGTAGATCGCGAGGATCGCGTAGTCGAGGCCGTTGGTGGGCAGCCGTAGCCCTTCGGCCAGGGTTGTCGTGCCGGACAGTGTGGGGGACTGCATGGGAACTCGCTTCGTTGCGCGAACTGAATCAGACCGGAACCTACGCCTCAATGTTCAATAAGTGAACAGTTCCCATGGCGTTCTTTGTTTGATTGTGATCGAGACCCAAGCCGCAGACGGCCCGCACGGCACCCCTTGACTGGCCTGTTGCCTTATGCTTAGTTGTGTTTGGTTCTGTTTATTTGTTCGGTTGGCGCGATGAGGAGTGTCGGACGTGAAGAAGACGTCGACCCGGCTGGCTGACGGGCGCGAGCTCGTCTACTACGACGCGCGCGACGACGTCGTCCGGGACGCGGTCGACCGGCGCCCCCTCGACCGCACCGTCACCACCTCCGAGATCCGCCGCGACCCGCTGCTCGGCGACTCCGTCGCCATCGCCTCGCACCGGCAGGGCCGCACCTACCACCCGCCGGCCGACCAGTGCCCCCTCTGCCCGACCCGGGGCGAGCGGCTCAGCGAGATCCCGGACTCGTCGTACGACGTCGTCGTCTTCGAGAACCGGTTCCCCTCCCTCGCCGGGGACTCCGGGCGCTGCGAGGTCGTCTGCTTCACCTCCGACCACGACAAGTCCTTCGCCGACCTCAGCGAGGACCAGGCGCGGCTCGTCCTGGACGCGTGGACCGACCGCACCGCCGAGCTGTCCCACCTGGACTCCGTCGAGCAGGTCTTCTGCTTCGAGAACCGGGGCGCCGAGATCGGCGTCACCCTCGGCCACCCGCACGGGCAGATCTACGGCTACCCCTTCACCACCCCGCGCACCGCCCTCATGCTGCGCTCACTCGCCGAGCACAAGGAGCAGACGGGCGGACGGAACCTGTTCGCCGATGTGGTGGAGAAGGAGATCGCCGACGGCTCGCGTGTCGTCATCGACGGTGAGCACTGGGTCGCGTTCGTGCCGTACGCCGCCCACTGGCCCTACGAGGTCCACCTCTACCCCAAGCGGCAGGTCCCCGACCTGCTCGGGCTCGACGACGACGCGCGCACAGAGTTTCCCAAGATCTATCTGGAACTCTTGAAGCGCTTCGACCGGATCTTCGGTGAGGACGAGCCGCCGACGCCGTACATCGCGGCCTGGCACCAGGCCCCGTTCGGCACGCTGGAGGAGTTCGACGGGGTCAACCGGGACGACTTCGCGCTCCACCTCGAGCTTTTCACCATCCGACGCACTTCCGGCAAGCTGAAGTTTCTCGCGGGTTCCGAATCCGGCATGAACGTGTTCATCAACGACGTGCCGCCGGAGACCGCGGCCGAGCGACTGCGAGAGGTAGCGAGCGAGTAATGGGCAACGCCGTTCCGAAGAAGTACATGGTCACGGGTGGTGCGGGGTACGTCGGCAGCGTCGTCGCCCAGCATCTGGTCGAGGCGGGCCATGACGTCACGGTCCTCGACAACCTCTCCACCGGCTTCCGCGAGGGCGTGCCCGCGGGCGCCGTCTTCGTCGAGGGCGACATCCGCGACGCCGCCAAATGGCTGGACCCCTCCTACGACGCGGTGCTGCACTTCGCCGCGTTCTCCCAGGTCGGCGAGTCCGTCGTGAAGCCCGAGAAGTACTGGGACAACAACGTCGGCGGGACGATGGCCCTGCTCGCCGCGATGCGCTCCGCGGGCGTGCGCAAGCTCGTCTTCTCCTCGACCGCGGCCACGTACGGCGAGCCCGTCTCCACGCCGATCACCGAGACCGACCCGACCGCGCCCACCTCCCCGTACGGCGCCTCCAAGCTCGCCGTCGACCACATGATCAGCGGCGAGGCGACCGCGCACGGCCTGGCCGCCGTCTCCCTGCGCTACTTCAACGTCGCCGGGGCCTACGGCGACCACGGCGAGCGCCACGACCCCGAGTCGCACCTCATCCCGCTCGTCCTCCAGGTCGCCCAGGGCCGCCGCGACGCCATCTCGATCTACGGCGACGACTACCCGACCCCCGACGGCACCTGCGTCCGCGACTACATCCACGTCGCCGACCTCGCCGAGGCCCACCTCCTCGCCATCGACGCCGCCCGCCCGTCCGAGCACCTCATCTGCAACCTCGGCAACGGCAACGGCTTCTCCGTCCGCGAGGTCATCGAGACCGTCCGCAAGGTCACCGGACACCCCATCCCCGAGGTCGTGGCCCCCCGGCGCGGCGGCGACCCGGCGACCCTCGTCGCCTCCGCCGCCACCGCTCGCGAGCGCCTCGGCTGGAACCCGTCCCGCGCGGACCTCGCGGACATCGTCGCCGACGCCTGGCGCTTCGCCCAGGCGCGCCAGTAGTCCCACTCGTCGTCGTAGCAGGGTAGGTAGTCACCGCATGTCAGTCGTCGCCGCGCAGTTCAAGGATCTGTACGGGTACGAGCCCGCCGGGGTGTGGGCGGCTCCGGGCCGCGTCAACCTCATCGGCGAGTACACCGACTTCAACGAGGGCTTCGTCATGCCGCTCGCGCTGCCGCACACCGCGGTCGCGGCGGTCGCCAGGCGGACGGACGGCGTGCTGCGCCTGCACTCCGCCGACATCGACGCCCCCGTCACCGAACTGCGCGTCGACGACCTGACCCCGCTGTCCACGTACGGGCAGGGGGGCTGGGCCGCCTACCCGGCGGGCGTCGTCTGGGCGCTGCGCGCGGCGGGCCACGCGATCACCGGCGCGGACCTGCACCTGGCCTCCACGGTGCCGACCGGTGCGGGCCTGTCCTCGTCGGCGGCCCTGGAGGTCGTGACGGCGTACGCGCTCAACGAACTCTTCGACCTCGGGCTCACCGGCCCCGAGCTGGCGGTCCTCGCCCAGCGCGCCGAGAACGACTTCGTCGGCGTCCCCTGCGGCGTCATGGACCAGATGGCGTCCGCCTGCGCGACCGAGGGCCACGCCCTGCACCTGGACTGCCGCGACCTGTCGACCCGGCAGGTCCCGTTCGACCTGCCGGCGCACGGCCTCCAGCTCCTCGTCGTCGACACCCGCGTCAAGCACGAGCTGGGCGACGGGGCGTACGCGGAGCGCCGCGCGGGCTGCGAGGAGGGGGCGCGGGTCCTCGGCGTCTCCCACCTGCGTGACGTCCCGTACGGTGAACTCGACGCCGCGCTCGCGAAGTTGGAGCAGGCGCAGGTGGACGAGAAGGTCGTCCGCTACGTCCGGCACGTCGTCACCGACGACCACCGCGTCGAGCGGACCATCGCCCTCCTCGACACCGGCGAGTCCTCCGACGTACGCGCGATCGGCCCCATCCTCACCGACGGGCACCGCTCGCTCCGCGACGACCTGCGCATCTCCTGCCCGGAACTCGACCTTGTCGTCGCCACGGCCAACGCCGCGGGCGCGCTCGGCTCCCGGATGACGGGCGGCGGGTTCGGCGGCTCGGCGGTCGTCCTCGTGGAGAGCGCCGACGCGGACGCCGTGACCAAGGCGGTCCTGACGGCGTTCGAGGAAGCCGGATACACCGTGCCGCGCGTGTTCCCGGCGGTGCCGTCACCGGGCGCGCACCGGGTGGCCTGATCCTCGCGGCTCAGGTCAGCCGCTTCGTGAACGTGAACTCCTTGACCCCCGGCGGATAGTCCGGCACCACCGCGACCACGTCGTAACCGTGCTGCCGGTAGAAGCCGGGGGCCTGGAAGTCCCACGTCTCCACACGGGAGTTGACACAGCCGTGCTCCTCGACGGCGATCCGCTCCGCCTCCGCGAGCAGCCGGGAGCCGAGGCCCGTACCGCGACGGTGGTCGGCCACCCAGAGCAGGTCCACGTGCAGCCAGGTCGCCCAGGTGTGCCCGTCCAGCCCCCCGGCCAGTGAGCCGTCCTCCGCCAACGCCCATACCTGGAGCGGAACTTCGCGGTCGGCGGGCGTGCCGCGCAGGTCGCGCAGGACCGGGGACGCCGCCGTGTTGGCGTCCGCGAGCAGCGACCTGAGCAGAAGGCGGCGCTCTTTGTCGACTTCTGTCTCAATGCGCACCATGTGCCACACCCTAAACGCGCCGGACAGGCGACGACCGGCCAACGGGTAACCAGTTCTGTGAATTGCCTTCCCCTCCTGCCGCACAGCCCTACTCTGAGGGACAACACCGGTGGGGGCCGGTGTTGATCAGGGGGCGAGACAGCCGGGTACGACGCCCGGGGTGGGGGTAGCGGAACCGACACGGCGGCGGCCGTGCGACCGCGGTGACCCGCACGCCGGGCGCCGTACCCGCGTTGATCCCATCTCCCGACGATCAGGTACCCCCCGCTCCACGAGAGGGCGGGGAAGGGGGTTCTCACGTGGTACGCATCCGGGTTCTGGTCGTCGACGACCATCGCATCTTCGCCGAGTCCCTGGCCGCGGCGCTCGCCGCCGAGCCGGACGTCGACGTGTCGGCCGCGGGCAGCGGCCCGGCCGCCCTGCGCAGCCTCGACCGGGGCGCCGCCGAGGGCCGCAGATTCGATGTGCTCCTCGTCGACGCCGACCTGGGCGCGGCCTCCCTGCAAGGCATGCGGCCACCGACCGTCGTGCCCGACGGGCCCGCGCAAGAAGGTCTCGTCGACGGGATCTCCCTCGTCGCCGGCGTCCGCTCCGGACAGCCGGCCGTACGTACGGTGGTGCTGGCCGAGCGGGACGACCCACGCCGGGCCGCGCTCGCCCTCCAGGCCGGGGCGTCCGGATGGGTGGCGAAGGACTGCTCCCTGTCGCGGCTGCTGACCGTCATCCGCGGTGTGCTGCGGGACGAGACGCATCTGCCTCCGGCGCTGCTCACCGGTGTGCTGCGCGAGCTGACCGCGGCGCGCAAGCACCGGACCGAGTCCGAGCGGCTGGTCGAGTCCCTCACGCCGCGCGAGCGCGAGGTCTTGCGGTGCATGGTGGCTGGGCTGGGGCGCAAGGCTGTGGCCGAGCGGTTGTTCTTGTCGCCGCATACTGTGCGGACGCATATGCAGAATGTGTTGGGGAAGTTGGGTGTGCACTCGACGCTGGCCGCGGTTGCGCTCGCGCGCCGAGCGGGTGTGGGGCCGGTCGATCTTGAGGCGGCCAGCTAGATCCCTGGGAGGGTCGGCTTTCGGGTGCGGGTGGCGATGTGGCTGGTCGCGCAGTTCCCCGCGCCCCTAGGAGGCGCGGCTTCGCCGCGGCCTCCCAGGGGGAATGCCGCACGAAGTGCGCATTCAGGGGCGCGGGGAACTGCGCGAGCAACCACGACGAGAGCCGCGCCTGCGAACCGCGGAGCGTCTGTCACCCGGGGATGTTGTCGAACGGGGCCGTCAACTGGCGTAGGAGTGAGGCCAGTTCGCCGCGTTCGGAGCGGGAGAGTTCGGCCAGGATCGCCCGTTCCTGCGCGAGCAGCCCCGCCAGGGCCTGATCCGCCCGGTCCCGCCCCTCGGGCGTGAGGCGGACGAGGACGCCCCGGCGATCGCTCGGGTCGGGGAGGCGTTCGACCAGGCCCTTCTTGGCGAGGCGGTCGATGCGGTTGGTCATGGTGCCGGACGTGACGAGGGTCTGCGTCAGCAACTGCCCGGGGGAGAGCTGATAGGGCGCACCCGCACGCCGCAGGGACGTGAGGACGTCGAACTCCCACGGTTCGAGCTGGTGCTCGGCGAACGCGAGGCGCCGCGCACGGTCGAGATGGCGCGCGAGCCTGCTGACCCGACTGAGCACCTCGAGGGGCTCCACGTCGAGGTCAGGGCGCTCCCGGCGCCACGCTGCGACCAAGCGGTCGACCTCGTCCTCCATGACGATCAGTGTAGGGGGTGTGTCGATGTGAAGTCTCTTGATGTCAAGTTACTTGACGGCGAGATAAATGAGGCGGGACCCTGTCCGTATGGCTCCCTTCACCTCTCCCACCTGGGACCCCCGCCAGTACCTCCGCCACGCCGACCACCGCGGCCGCCCTTACGCCGACCTCCTGGCCCGCGTCCCCGACCTCCCCGGCGAACCCGCCCGCATCGCCGACCTCGGCTGCGGCCCCGGCAACGTCACCACGCTCCTCGCCGACCGCTGGCCCACCGCCCACATCACCGGCTACGACAACTCACCCGAGATGCTCCGCAAGGCCGAGCAGTACGCCGGGCCGACGAAGAGCGGCGGCCGCGTCGAATTCGCCCACGCCGACCTGCGGCACTGGACGCCCCCGGAGACGTACGACCTCATCGCCTCCAACGCGACGCTGCAATGGGTGCCGGGCCACGTCGACGCCTTCCCCGGGCTCTTGGACGCGCTCGCGCCCGGCGGGACCTTCGCCTTCCAGGTGCCCGGCAACTTCGACGCGCCCAGCCACGTACTCATGCGGGAGCTCGCCGGTTCGGCGCCCTGGCGGGACAGGCTGGCCGGGGTGCTGCGCCACGGCGACGCCGTGCTCGGCCCCGCCGCCTATCTGGAGCGGCTCACGGCGCTTGGCTGCTCGGTGGACGCCTGGGAGACCACGTACGCGCATCTGCTGACCGGGGACGACCCCGTTCTGGACTGGGTGAAGGGGACCGGGCTGCGGCCCGTCCTCACCGCCCTCGCCGACGACCCGGACGCGCGGGACGCCTTCGTCGCCGCCTACCGCGATCTGCTGCGTGACGCCTATCCGGCGACACCGCACGGCACCGTCTTCCCGTTCCGGCGAATCTTCGTCGTCGCCGTCAAAGCATGATCACGGGGTTGGACCGGCCGACCGGGCGCGGCGCCCGCGTCACCTGGGACGACGGGCTGCTCCCGGCCTACCGGCGCTTCTAGGCGTGGGCTAGCTCTTGCGGTGGCCTATCAGGCGCGGCTTGGGTTCCAGGCCGTCGAGGCCGTGCCACGCCAGGTTCACCAGGTGCGCCGCGACCTCCGCCTTCTTCGGCTTGCGGGCGTCCAGCCACCACTGGCCCGTCAGGGCGACCATGCCGACCAGGGCCTGCGCGTACAGCGGGGCGAGCTTGGAGTCGAAGCCCCGGGCCTTGAACTCGCGGCCCAGGATGTCCTCCACCTGCGTGGCGATGTCGGAGATGAGGGAGGCGAAGGAGCCCGTGGACTGCGGGATGGGGGAGTCGCGGACCAGGATGCGGAAGCCGTCCGTGTACTCCTCGATGTAGTCGAGGAGCGCGAACGCGGCCTGCTCGCACAGTTCGCGCGGGTGCCCGGCGGTCAGGGAACTGGTGACCATGTCGAGGAGCTGGCGCATCTCCCGGTCGACGACGACCGCGTACAGGCCCTCCTTGCCGCCGAAGTGCTCGTACACCATCGGCTTGGAGACCCCGGCCTTCGCCGCGATCTCCTCCACCGACGTGCCCTCGAAGCCCTTCGCGGCGAAGAGGGTGCGGCCGATCTCCAGCAACTGCTGGCGGCGTTCGGCTCCCGTCATCCGCGTACGGCGCGTACGCCGTGGCTTGTCGGGCCGGTCGCTGCTCGCGCTGCTGGGGGTGCTTGAGTCGGTCGCCACATCCCCATCATGCCTGGCGTCGCTCACGCGGCGTCGGGTACCTCTGCTTCGGCCTTGCGGCGCTCGATCCGCTCCTTCGACGGCCAGCGCACGTCGTGGGCCCAGCCGAGCTGTTCGAACCAGCGGATGAGGCGGGCCGAGGAGTCGACCTGGCCGCGCAGGACGCCGTGGCGGGCCGAGGTCGGGTCGGCGTGGTGGAGGTTGTGCCAGGACTCGCCGCAGGAGAGGACGGCCAGCCACCACACGTTGCCGGAGCGGTCGCGGGACTTGAAGGGGCGCTTGCCGACCGCGTGGCAGATCGAGTTGATCGACCAGGTGACGTGGTGCAGCAAAGCCACCCGGACGAGCGAACCCCAGAAGAACGCGGTGAACGCCCCCCACCACGACATCGTCACCAGACCGCCGATCAGCGCGGGCAGGAGGAGCGAGAGCGAGGTCCACAGGATGAACTGGCGGGAGATCGCGCGCAGCGCCGGGTCCTTGATCAGGTCGGGCGCGTACTTCTCCTGCGAGGTCTGCTCCTCGTCGAACATCCAGCCCATGTGGGCCCACCACAGGCCCTTCATCAGGGCGGGCAGGTCCTCGCCGTACCGCCACGGCGAGTGCGGGTCGCCCTCCGCGTCGGAGAACTTGTGGTGCTTGCGGTGGTCCGCCACCCAGCGCACCAGCGGGCCCTCCACCGCCATGGAGCCGGCGACGGCGAGCGCGATGCGCAGGGGGCGCTTGGCCTTGAAGGAGCCGTGGGTGAAGTAGCGGTGGAAGCCGATGGTGATGCCGTGGCAGCCGAGGTAGTAGAAGAGGACGAGCAGCCCGAGGTCGAGCCAGCTCACCCCCCAGCCCCAGGCCAGCGGCACCGCCGCGACCAGGGCGAGGAACGGCACGACGATGAAGAGGAGCAGCGCGAACTGCTCCACGGAGCGCTTCTGCTCACCGCCGAGGGTCGCCGGGCCGGAGAGGGCGGTGGAGGGTTGGGACGCCCCTTGCGGAGCGTCCTCGATCACGTCGGACTGTGCGGCCATGGGGTCCCCTGTTCGTCGAGGGTCGGGTCAAGGGCTGAACGTGAGGGTCGAAGGGAGCACGGAGGATTGAGAGCCCTCCAAACTGGCGAGAAGCCCTACCGGGCCAACGAAGCCCCATAGAGCCCCGAGACGATCCGAGGCCCCGGAGACCTCCAGGCCCCCGGAGATGCCCGGAAGGGCTTCGTTTCTACGGTTCCGTAACTTACGGGGTCGTAAGCGTAGCGGCGTGTATCCGGGTGTCTTGAGGGTCCGGGCGGCGCCGCGGGCCCGGGCACATATCCTTGGGAACGGTCGGACAGCGCGGTCCGCTCTGAATCTCCACCCGGGACTTCTACCCGGTTCCGGGGACTCTTCCCTCCAGACGAGCTTCACCACTGCAAGGAGCCGCACCTGTGAGCAGTGCCGAACAGACCGCCTCGACGAGCACCAGTGCCGAGCTGCGCGCCGACATCCGCCGACTGGGCGATCTGCTGGGCGAGACCCTCGTCCGGCAGGAGGGGCCCGAGCTCCTCGAACTCGTCGAGAAGGTCCGCCGCCTGACGCGCGAGGACGGCGAGGCCGCCGCCGAGCTGCTGCGGGGGACCGAACTGGAGACGGCGGCCAAGCTGGTCCGCGCCTTCTCCACCTACTTCCACCTCGCCAACGTCACCGAACAGGTCCACCGCGGCCGGGAGATGCGCGCCAAGCGCGAGGCCGAGGGCGGCCTCCTCGCCCGCACCGCCGACCGCCTGAAGGACGCCGACCCGGACCACCTGCGCGAGACGGTGCAGAACCTGAACGTGCGGCCCGTGTTCACGGCCCACCCGACCGAGGCGGCCCGCCGCTCCGTCCTGAACAAGCTGCGCCGCATCGCCGAGCTGCTCGAGACGCCGGTCCTGGAGGCCGACCGCCGCCGCTACGACACCCGCCTCGCCGAGAACATCGACCTGGTGTGGCAGACGGACGAGCTGCGCGTGGTGCGCCCCGAGGTGACCGACGAGTCGCGGAACGCGATCTACTACCTCGACGAGCTGCACGCGGGCGCGGTCGGCGACGTCCTGGAGGACCTGACCGCCGAGCTGGAGCGCGTCGGCGTCACCCTGCCCGACGACACCCGCCCGCTGACCTTCGGCACCTGGATCGGCGGCGACCGCGACGGCAACCCGAACGTGACCCCGCAGGTCACCTGGGACGTCCTGATCCTCCAGCACGAGCACGGCATCAACGACGCGCTGGAGATGATCGACGAGCTGCGCGGCTTCCTGTCGAACTCGATCCGCTACACCGGCGCCACCGAGGAACTGCTCACCTCCCTCCAGCAGGACCTGGAGCGCCTGCCGGAGATCAGCCCGCGCTACAAGCGGCTCAACGCCGAGGAGCCCTACCGGCTGAAGGCGACCGCGATCCGGCAGAAGCTGGAGAACACCAAGGAGCGGCTCGCCAGGAACACCCCGCACGTGGAGGGCCGCGACTACCTCGGCACCTCCGAGCTGCTCCGCGACCTCACCCTGATCCAGACGTCGCTGCGCGAGCACCGCGGCGGCCTCTTCGCCGACGGCCGGATGAACCGGACGATCCGCACCCTGGCCGCGTTCGGCCTCCAGCTCGCGACGATGGACGTACGGGAGCACGCGGACGCCCACCACCACGCCCTCGGCCAGCTCTTCGACCGGCTCGGCGAGGAGTCCTGGCGCTACGCGGACATGCCCCGCGAGTACCGCGGCAAGCTGCTCGCCAAGGAGCTGCGCTCGCGCCGCCCACTCGCCCCGACCCCGGCGCCGCTCGACGCGGCCGGCGAGAAGACCCTCGGCGTCTTCCACACCATCGCCAAGGCGCTGGACGTGTTCGGGCCCGAGGTCATCGAGTCGTACATCATCTCGATGTGCCAGGGCGCCGACGACGTCTTCGCCGCGGCCGTGCTCGCCCGCGAGGCCGGCCTCATCGACCTGCACGCCGGCTGGGCCAAGATCGGCATCGTGCCGCTCCTGGAGACGACGGACGAGCTGAAGGCCGCCGACACGATCCTGGAGGACATGCTCTCCGACCCGTCCTACCGGCGCCTCGTCGCGCTCAACGGGGACGTGCAGGAGGTCATGCTCGGCTACTCCGACTCCTCGAAGTTCGGCGGCATCACGACGAGCCAGTGGGAGATCCACCGGGCTCAGCGCCGCCTCCGCGACGTCGCGCACCGCTACGGCGTGCGCCTGCGCCTCTTCCACGGCCGCGGCGGCACCGTCGGCCGCGGTGGCGGCCCCTCGCACGACGCGATCCTCGCCCAGCCCTGGGGCACCCTGGAGGGCGAGATCAAGGTGACCGAGCAGGGCGAGGTCATCTCCGACAAGTACCTCGTGCCGTCCCTGGCCCGCGAGAACCTCGAACTGACCGTCGCGGCCACCCTGCAGGCGTCCGCCCTGCACACCGCGCCGCGCCAGTCCGACGAGGCTCTGGCCCGCTGGGACGCCGCCATGGACGTCGTCTCCGACGCCGCGCACGCCGCGTACCGCAAGCTGGTCGAGGACCCGGACCTGCCGACGTACTTCCTCGCGTCGACCCCCGTCGACCAGCTCGCCGACATGCACCTGGGCTCGCGGCCCTCGCGCCGCCCCGGCTCCGGCGTCTCCCTCGACGGCCTCCGCGCCATCCCGTGGGTGTTCGGCTGGACCCAGTCGCGGCAGATCGTGCCCGGCTGGTACGGCGTCGGCTCGGGCCTGAAGGCGCTGCGCGAGGCCGGTCTCGACTCCATGCTCGACGAGATGCACGAGCACTGGCACTTCTTCCGCAACTTCATCTCCAACGTCGAGATGACGCTCGCCAAGACGGACCTGCGCATCGCCCGGCACTACGTCGACACGCTCGTCCCGGACAACCTGAAGCACGTCTTCGCCGACATCGAGGCCGAGCACGAGCTGACCGTCCGCGAGGTGCTCCGCGTCACCGGTGAGAGCGAACTCCTCGCCGCGCAGCCGGTGTTGAAGCAGACCTTCGACATCCGCGACGCCTACCTCGACCCGATCTCCTACCTTCAGGTCGCCCTGCTCAAGCGTCAGCGCGACGCGGCGGCGGCGGGCGAGGAGCCGGACCCGACGCTCGCCCGGGCCCTGCTGCTCACGGTGAACGGTGTGGCGGCGGGTCTGCGCAACACCGGCTGACCGCCCGCAAGAGCTAGACGACGGCGACGAACGCCGCCGTGAGGAGTGCGACACCGGCGCCCGACGTGATCCACGCCAGGCGCCGGTTCAGCATTCCGCCCGCGAGCACGACCGACGCGAGCAGCAGCGCGCCGCCCAGCGGCATGAACGCGGTGAAGAACCCGGCCGTCCCGGAGCGCACGGCCTGCCGGCTGCTCGGCTTGACCACGACGTCGATGCGGGCGCCCTTCTTCACGCCGACGGAGCGCCGCATCCAGACGTCGCCGCCGCCGGGCGCCGAGGCCAGCGGCCCACTGCACTTGGTGCCCGTGCACCGCTCCACGAGGAGTTCACCGTGGAGGCGCCCCTTGGGGAACACCACGTGCTGCGCGGCGCCCCACGACGCCCAGAACCCCGCCACCACCAGGAGCAGGGCGATCGCCAACGCCGCGATCCGCCGGGTCACCGACACCGCTGAAGCCATGGCCGTGATCTTTGGCCATGGGTACGCGTACGGTCAACTCCTGGCACCTCGGGAACGGGCTCAGGAGTTGTACGAGGACTGCGCGCGCTCCAGGCCCTCCGTGATGAGCGCCTCCACCGCGTCGGCGGCGCGGTCCACGAAGTAGTCGAGCTCCTTGCGCTCGGTCGAGGAGAAGTCCTTCAGGACGAAGTCCGCGACCTGCATCCGGCCGGGCGGGCGGCCGATGCCGAACCGCACCCGGTGGTAGTCGGGGCCCATCGCCTTGGTCATCGACTTGAGGCCGTTGTGCCCGTTGTCGCCGCCGCCGAGCTTGAGGCGCAGCACTCCGTAGTCGATGTCCAGTTCGTCGTGGACGGCGACGATGCGCTCGGTGGGCACCTTGTAGAAGTCGCGCAGCGCGGTGACGGGGCCGCCGGAGACGTTCATGTACGACATCGGCTTGGCGAGGATCACGCGGCGGTTCGCGGGTCCGGGCGGGCCGATCCGCCCCTCCACGACCTGGGCCTGCGCCTTCGTCGCCCGCTTGAACTTGGCGCCCATCCGCTGTGCGAGCAGGTCGGCCACCATGAAGCCGACGTTGTGCCGGTTCATCGCGTACTCGGGGCCTGGGTTGCCGAGCCCGGCGATCAGCCAGGGGGCGTTGTCGTCGGACATCCGCGTTCCTTCGCTAGAGATGCGGCTCAAGACGGCTGTACGGGGTGGCGGGCCGTGCCCACCACCCCGTACACCGGGACTTCATACGGCGAAGGCTCAGGCCTCCGCGGCGGCCTCGTCGCCCTCGGCCTCGGCCGGGGCCTCCTCGGCCTGGGCGGCCAGGACCTGGAGGACGACGGCGTCCTCGTCGACGGCGAGGGTGGTGCCGGAGGGCAGCTTGATGTCCTTGGCGGCGACGGAGTCACCGGCGTCCAGGCCCTCGACGGAGACGGTGACCGACTCCGGGATGTGCGTGGCCTCGGTCTCGACGGACAGCGTGTTGAGGACGTGCTCCAGGATGTTGGAGCCCGGGGCCAGCTCGCCCTCGGTGACGATCGGGAGCTCGACGGTGACCTTCTCGCCGCGCTTCACGAGGAGCAGGTCGACGTGCTCCAGGAAGCCCTTCAGCGGGTCGCGCTGCACGGCCTTCGGGATGGCCAGCTCGTTCTTGCCGTCGATGTCCAGGGAGAGCAGGACGTTCGGCGTGCGCAGGGCGAGCAGCAGCTCGTGGCCCGGCAGGGTGATGTGGACGGTCTCGCCACCGTGGCCGTAGACCACGCCGGGAACCTTGTTCTCGCGGCGGATGCGGCGGGCGGCGCCCTTGCCGAACTCGGTACGGGTCTCGGCGGCGAGCTTGACCTCGGACATGCTCTTCAACTCCTCGTAGAAGTAGGGGACCTTTGGAGAAAGGTGGTCACCCGGCCACGAACGGCCTGCTACGAAGAGCGCGTCGATAACGGACCGCCGTACGAATGAGTACGGCCTCCCTCGCCGAGCAACTTCAGCAGTTTACTCGGCGGGGAAGGCCGCACCCAAATCGATCTTCAGCTGATCCTTACGCTTCGCCCTCGAAGAGGCTGGTCACCGAGCCGTCCTCGAAGACCTCGCGCACGGCGGAGGCGATCGTCGGGGCGATCGACAGGACCGTGATCTTGTCCAGCTCCAGCTCGTTCGGCGTCGGCAGCGTGTTCGTGAAGACGAACTCGCTCACCTTCGAGTTCTTCAGGCGGTCCGCGGCCGGGCCGGAGAGCACGCCGTGCGTGGCCGTCACGATGACGTCCTCGGCGCCGTGCGCGAACAGGGCGTCGGCGGCGGCGCAGATCGTGCCACCGGTGTCGATCATGTCGTCGACCAGGACGCAGACGCGGCCCTCGACGTCACCGACGACCTCGTGGACGGTCACCTGGTTGGCGACGTCCTTGTCACGGCGCTTGTGCACAATCGCCAGCGGGGCGCCGAGCCGGTCGCACCAGCGGTCGGCGACGCGCACACGGCCGGCGTCCGGGGAGACGACGGTCAGCTTGGAGCGGTCGACCTTGGCGCCCACGTAGTCCGCCAGGATCGGCAGCGCGAACAGGTGGTCCACCGGGCCGTCGAAGAAGCCCTGGATCTGGTCCGTGTGCAGGTCGACCGTGAGAATGCGGTCGGCGCCCGCGGTCTTCATCAGGTCCGCGATCAGACGCGCCGAGATCGGTTCACGTCCGCGGTGCTTCTTGTCCTGCCGCGCGTAACCGTAGAACGGCACGATGACGGTGATGGAGCGGGCCGACGCGCGCTTCAGCGCGTCGATCATGATGAGCTGCTCCATGATCCACTTGTTGATCGGAGCCGTGTGGCTCTGGATCAGGAAGCAGTCGGCACCGCGAGCGGACTCCTGGTAGCGGACGTAGATCTCACCATTGGCGAAATCGAAAGCCTTGGTCGGGACGATCCCGACACCGAGCTGGTGCGCGATCTCCTCGGCAAGCTCGGGGTGGGCGCGGCCCGAGAAGAACATCATTTTCTTCTCGCCCTGCGTCTTGATCCCGGTCACAGCACTAGTCTCCTCAGACGAGTTCGTCCGCCGCAGCTGCCCGCGCGTCCCTATAGCAGCGAGCCAGGCGAATCGTGAGCATCTATCACGGTACGCCGTGTCGGACGCACCTGTTTCCGGTCAGCCTTCGCTGCCCGGCTCCTCGGTGAGCGCCTCGGCCGCCTTCGCGGCCGCGCTGCCCGGACGCTTGCGCGCCACCCAACCCTCGATATTCCTTTGCTGGCCCCGGGCGACGGCCAGCGAACCGGCCGGTACGTCCTTCGTGATCACGGACCCCGCGGCGGTGTAGGCACCGTCCCCGACCGTGACAGGAGCCACAAACATGTTGTCCGCTCCGGTGCGGCAGTGGGAGCCGATCACGGAGGGGTGCTTGTCCTGGCCGTCGTAGTTCACGAAGACGCTCGCGGCGCCGATGTTGGTGAAGTCACCGATCGTCGCGTCGCCCACGTACGACAGGTGCGGCACCTTGGTGCCCTCGCCCAGGGTGGACTTCTTCAGCTCGACGAACGTGCCGACCTTCGACTTCAGGCCGAGGCGCGTGCCCGGCCGCAGGTACGCGAACGGGCCCACGCTCGCCTGCGGGCCGATCTCCGCGCTGTCGGCCACCGTGTTGTCCACACGGGCGCCCGCGTGGACCGTGGTGTCGGTCAGGCGGGTGTTCGGGCCGACGACGGCGCCCTCGCCGATGTGCGTGGCGCCGTGCAGCTGCGTGCCCGGAAGGATCGTCGCGTCGCGGTCGAAGGTGACCGTGACGTCGATGAACGTGGTGGCCGGGTCGACCACGGAGACGCCGTCGAGCATGGCGCGCTCAAGGAGGCGGTCGTTGAGGATGCGGCGGGCCTCCGCGAGCTGGACGCGGTTGTTGATCCCCGCGATCTCGCGGTGGTCGCGGGCCACGGAGGCGCCGACGCGGTGGCCGGCGGCGCGCAGGATGCCGAGGACGTCCGTCAGGTACTCCTCGCCCTGGCTGTTGTCCGTACGCACCTTCTTCAGCGCGTCCGCGAGGAGGCGGCCGTCGAACGCGAAGACACCCGAGTTGATCTCGGTGAGGGCGCGCTGCTCCTCGGTGGCGTCCTTGTGCTCGACGATCGCGGTCACGGCACCGGTCCCGGCGTCGCGGACGATGCGGCCGTAGCCGGTGGCGTCCGGGACGTCGGCGGTGAGCACGGTCACCGCGTTGCCGTCGGCGGAGTGGGTGGCGGCGAGCGCCGTCAGGGTCTCGCCGGTCAGGAGCGGGGTGTCGCCGCAGACGACCACGACGGTGCCGTCGAGGGCGCCCTCGGGGGCCAGGCCCTCCAGGCCCATCCGGACGGCGTGCCCGGTGCCGTTCTGCTCCTCCTGCACGGCGGTGCGGACGCCCGCGTCCACGGCGTTCAGATGGGCGGTGACCTTCTCGCGCGCGTGCCCGACGACCACGACGAGCTGCTCGGGGTCCAACTCACGAGCGGCGGCCAGCACATGGCCGACGAGGGAGCGGCCGCAGAGTTCGTGCAGGACTTTGGGGGTGGCCGACTTCATACGGGTGCCCTCACCCGCTGCGAGAACGACGACGGCGGCCGGGCGGATGGCGCTCACGGAGGTGCCCTTCGGCTTCGAATGGGGTGGACATCCGCAGGATACCGGGGTGTTCGAGAGCCGAAACGGGCGCGGGGCCCGACCGGTCGGCCGGGCCCCGCGTTGCGTCGTGCTCCCCCGCCAGGACTCGAACCCGGACAAATGGCACCAAAAGCCACGGTGCTGCCAATTACACCACGGGGGATCAACCCGACTGATCGGGCATTGCGCCGGTCCGCCGAGCGAGCACCCAACACTATGCCGTACCAGGCACCTTCCACGCGACGGTACAACTCACGCCCCCCGTGTCCGCGGGCGGGCCCGGCGGGGCGGAGCGAAAGTCACCGGAAATCGGGCGCCGACCGACCGTAGGCTGGGGGCATGACCACGACGGGGGAAGTTCACCGAGCCACGGCCGGGGGGCCGTGGTGGTGGGAGCGGCGGCGCGGAGCCGTGCTGGACGCGGGGCTCGCGGCGGCCTCCGCTGTCGAGTGCGCGTTCGAGGGTGTGCCGTTCGCGCACAAGGCCGGTCTTCCGGTCTGGACAGGCATCGTCTTCGGGGTCCTGACCGGCGCGACGCTCCTGCTGCGACGGCGCTGGCCGATCGCCGTGGTGCTCGTCTCCGTGGCGGTCACCCCGGCACAGATGGGCATCATGCTCACGGTCGTCGGCCTGTACTCGCTGGCCGCCTCCGAGATGCCGCGGCGGATCATCGGCTCGCTCGCCTGCATGTCGTTCGTCGGCACGCTCATCGTGTCGGTGGTCCGGGCCCAGCAGGACATGGTGCACAGCGACCGGTTCCAGATCGGCGGCTGGTTCGTCCCCTTCGTCGCCGTCACCACCTCGCTCGGGGTGACCGCGCCGCCGCTCCTGCTCGGCCTGTACGTGGGTGCGCGGCGCCGCCTGATGGAGAGCCTGCGCGAGCGCAACGAGTCGCTGGAGCGCGAGCTGTCGCTCCTCGCCGAGCGGGCCGAGGAGCGGGCCGAGTGGGCGCGCGGCGAGGAGCGGACCCGGATCGCGCGGGAGATGCACGACGTCGTGGCGCACCGGGTGTCGTTGATGGTGGTGCACGCGGCGGCGCTCCAGGCGGTCGCCCGCAAGGACCCGGAGAAGGCGGTGCACAACGCGGCGCTCGTCGGGGACATGGGCCGGCAGGCGCTCACCGAGCTGCGGGAGATGCTCGGCGTGCTGCGGTCCGGCGACCCGGTGCCCGAGCGCGGGCAGAGCGTGCCGCTCGCGGCGGTCGCGCAGGCGGCGGCCGCGGCGGCGTCCCGGGCCGAGGCGGAGGAGGGCCCGGCGGAGGGCGGCCCGTGCCTGGCCGACCTGGACGAGCTGGTGGGCCAGTCCCGGGAGGCCGGGATGGTCGTCGAGATGACCGTCGAGGGGGAGGCGCGCGAGTACGCCGGGGCGGTCGAGCAGACCGCCTACCGCGTCGTGCAGGAGGCCCTGACCAACGTGCACAAGCACGCGGCCGGCGCCAAGACCTACGTCCGCCTCGCCCACCGCGCCGCCGAGGTCGCCATGCAGGTGGAGAACGACCCGCCGCCGAATCTCGCGGCCGCCTCCTCCGCCGACCTCCCCTCGGGCGGCAACGGCCTGGTCGGCATGAAGGAGCGCGTGGCGGTGCTCGGCGGCGTCTTCGTCTCGGGCCCGACGGACGCGGGCGGCTACCGGGTCTCGGCGGTGCTCCCGGCGGCGTAGGCCGCGTACGGCCGGGTTAGGTCGCCTGGAGGCGGGCCGGCTGGACCCCTGTGACCAGGGTTTCCAGGGCGCGGTCGATGTTCGGGCCCAGATACCAGTCGCCGCTGTGGTCGAGGGCGTAGACGCGGCCCTCCGTGTCGATGGCGAGGAGCGCCTCCGTGCCGGACTCCGCGCCGAGCGGGGCGACCTCCGTGTCCAGGGCGCGGCCCAGGTCACCGAGGGTGCGGGCCATGTGCAGGCCGTGCAGGGGGTCCAGGTGCGGCTGGACCGGGGCGATCTGGCGGCCCGGCCCGGTCGGGGTGAGGTGCAGGCCGCCGAACTCCGCCCACGCCTCGACCGCCGCCGGGAAGACGGCGTGCCGGTGCCCGGCGGGGGAGACGTGCGAGCGCAGGGCGTCCGCCCAGAACTCGGCCTGCTTGATGTCCCAGCGGCCGGGCTGCCACCCCGCGGCGCGCAGCGCGGCGTCCACGGGCACGGTGAAGCGGGTGCTCGTCGTGCGGTCCGAGAGGGCGGTGGAGGAGGATCCTTGGGTGGGCATCAGGAGGCCGTCTCGCTCTCGGCTGTGTCTGCGGAGGGGTCCACCACGCGGACGCCGAAGTGGGCCGTCAGCGCGGCGCAGGCGCGGCAGGGCCGGGCGAAGCCGCCGTGCAGCGGGTCGCCGTCCTCGCGGATGCGCCGGGTGGTCAGTTTGGCGTGCTTGAGCGCTTTGCGCGCCTCGCCCATCGTCATCGGTCTGCGCCGGGCCCGCTTGGACTTCTCCGTGCGCTCGGCGTCCGCCGCGACGAGGTGGCGCGAGATGAGGATCGCCTCGGCGCAGCGCCCGGTGAACCGGTCACGCTGCGCGCTCGTCAACGTGTCCAGGAAATCCTGCACCAAAGGATGGAGCGCGGGCGGCAGTTCACCGCGCGCGGCGGTGGAGGTGAGTGTGCCGCCGCGCACCGACAGCGCGGCGGCGACGGCGGGCAGGATGCCGTCCCTGCGCCCGCGCAGAATGGGTACGTCGATGGCGTCCGCCGCGCTCCAGCCCACGCGCGGGTCGTTGCCGGACGGCGTCTCCGCGTCGGCGGACGGCTCCGTCGCCGTCTCTGCGATACCGCTGTTCATGTAGTGCTTCCCCTCCTGCAATCCCCCAGGTTGCCTGCACAGAGTGCCAAATGGGACGCCGGGTGCGGAAGCCGGTACCCGTCGACACGCCCGATCGTCACGGGGCGGTGACGCGAAGGTGACTGCTGGTCATGGAAGCGGAGGCCCGGTGACCGGTGCCGTACGACCGCATAGGCTGTCGGTGTCCGCGATCGACTCGGGCCGGGGACGGACCACGCGTTCGTCACCCGTTCGGCCGCGGTGCAGCAGGTACCCGTCAACAGCGCCGCAGGGGGCAACCGCCATGACGACAGGTCGGCTCGGGCAGCAGGCCGCGCCGCCGAACGCGGCTTACGCCGGGCAGGTAGTGAACTTCCCTGACCCGGTCCGCGCCGCCCGGCACCCCCGCGGGGTGCGGGTGGACGGCGACGGCTATCCGGACTTCTCCCCGTACGCGCGCGCGGCGGCGGAGATCGCGGAGCCGCCCCAGGGCTTCGGCGTCGACGAACTGCGGCTCACGGACTACGTGTCGGCGAACGCCGCGCTCGCCGCCTCCGGCCACGAACTGTGGGACACCATCCCGGCGGTCGCGACCCCGCACGGCTGGACCTGGCACCACGTCCGCGGATCGCGCCGCCTCGAACTCGTCCCCGTCGAGGTCAAGGCGCTGCTGCGGCACCACGGCGGGCTCGCGACGGCCGCCGTCGACCAGCACAAGCGCGGCACCCGCCCCCTCCAGGACACCCGCCCGGTCCACTTCGGGCTGCCGAAGTCGTCGGTGGCGGTGACCGAGCAGCAGGTCCTCGGCGTCGAGGAGGACCTCGGCTACCGGCTGCCCGGCGCCTACCGCTCGTTCCTGAAAGCGGCCGGCGGCTGCGCGCCCGTCGGCGCCGCGCTCGACGCCGACCTCGGCCTCCTCGTCGACCAGCCGTTCTTCACGGTCCGTGACGAGGCCGCCGTCAACGACGTGGTCTACGTCAACAAGTGCCTGCGCGACCACCTCACCAAGGACTACCTGGCGGTCGGCTTCGTGCAGGGCGGCATCCTCGCCGTGAAGGTGCGGGGCGAGCGCACCGGTTCCGTCTGGTTCTGCGCGTACGACGACGCGCGCGACGGCGGCGACCTGGCCGCCCTCTCGGTCGCCGAGCGGGTGGAGCGGCTGCTGCTGCCGTGCGGGGACGACTTCGACGCGTTCCTGTCCCGGTTGGCCGGAAACCCGCCGGAGCTGGAGACGGTGGCGAACCTGATGGTGGACGGCGGCTTCGCGAGCGCCGTCCCCGTTTCGACGCATTCGACGTACGCGGACGAGGGGTGAGGGTCCGATGGTGACGTTCGCGCAGGCGCAGGAGCGCGCCGAGGAATGGATCAACGGCGACGTGCCCGGCTACCAGCAACGCGAGGTGCGGGTGCGGGAGTTCGAGCTGGGCTTCGTCGTGTGGGCGGAGGACCGCGAGAACGGCCCCGTCTCCGACGGCGGCCGCCAGCGGCTCGTCATCGCCCGCGACAGCGGCGAGGCCACGCTGTGGCCGTCGCTGCCCGTGGGTGAGGTGATCCGGCGGTACGAGGAGGAGTACGGGCTGCCGGAGGTCCCCGCGCAGTCGCCGGCGCCCCGGGCGCCGGAGCGGGTGGACCTGAACCAGACGTCGTTCCTGCTCAGTCCGCCGGAGTGGTTGCAGGAGGCGGCCGACAAGCTGGGCATCCCCGACCGTCGTACGCCCGCCGCGGCCTCCGCCCCGGCCGAGCCGCGTGACGCCGTGCCGGACGGGGCGACGCCGTGGGCCGGTACGGACACGAACGGGGCCGGTGACGAGGAGGACCGCTCGGTGCCGCTGCCCGAGACGGTGTTCTCGCCGCCCGTGCCCGAGGAGACGCCGCCGCCGCCCGGGGTCACCCCCGACGCGAAGACGGCGCTGATCTCCGGTGGCAGCCGGCTGCCGCGCACGGAGGTCGCCCCGGCGCTGGACGACTCCCCGGCCCCGCCCACGCCGAGTGCGCCGCCTTCTGGCACGTCCCCGTACGGCTACCCGCAGGGCCCGGTCGGCGGCCCCCACACGCCCCCGCCCGCGCCGGGCGCCCCGCTGCCACCACCGGTACCGGGTTCGGCGGTGCCGCTCACGCCGCCGCCGGGGTACACGCAGTACGGAATCCCCCAGGGCCCGAACACACCGCCCCCGCCGCCCGCGCCGAGCGGTCCGAGCACGCCGCCGCCCGCACCGGGTACGCCCCCGCCGGGTGCTCAGCCGTACGGCTACCCGCAGGGCTCGAACACGCCGCCGCCTCCGTCCGTGCCGGGTGGCCCGAGCACGCCTCCGCCCGCGCCGGGAGCCCAGCCGTACGGTTACCCGCAGGGCCCGGGCGCGTCGAACACGCCGCCTCCGCCGCCCGCGCCGGGTGGGCCGAGTACGCCTCCGCCCGCGCCGGGCGCGCCGCTGCCTCCTCCCGCGCCGGGTGGGCCCGGCACGCCGCCCCCGCCGCCCGCCGCGCCCGGTGCGCAGGACATCGCCAAGGTCGCCACCAGCAAGGCGCAGGGTCCGCAGGCGCCGCAGCCTCCGCAGGCGCCCGGGGCCCCCGGCGCGCCGGCCGGGGGGTACGTGCCGACCCAGCTCGTCTCCTCGCTCGGCCCGGACGGGCAGCCGTCGTCGCCCGGTGACGGTGTGCACCACGCCGCGACCATGCTGGCGGGGCCGGGCGGACAGACGCCGCCCCCGCCGGGCGCCCCCGGCGCGCCGAAGCCGCCGCCCGGCGCCACGCCCCCGCCCCCCGCGGGCGGCGGCGTGCACCACGCCGCGACGATGCTCGCCCAGCCGGGCCCGCAGGGGCCGGGCGGGCCGGTGCCGCCGCCCGCGCCGGCGCCCCCGGCCGCGTACGGCTATCCGCAGCAGGGCGGTCAGCCGACCGTCGGGCCCGGCTACCAGGCCGTGCTGCGCTACCGCGCGCCCGACGGCTCCGAGCAGCAGCTCATCCGGCGCAGCGCGCCGGGCACGCCGCACCCGGAGTGGCAGATCTTCCACGAGCTGCGCGGCATGAACATCCCGCCGGACCAGGTCCTCGAACTCCACACGGAGCTGGAGTCCTGCGCGCTGCCGGGCGCGTACTGCGCGCGCATGATCAAGGAGCAGTGGCCGCAGGCGCGGATCACGTCGATCGCCCCGTACGGCACGGATCACGCCTCGCGCCAGCAGGGCATGCGGCAACTGATCGCGCACCAGGGCGAGTTGCACCAGGTCGCGGACGGCCCGGCGCGCCCGGCGCCGGTACGCGCGCCGCTGCCGCCCGTGCAGCCCGCCCCGCCGATCCCCCCGGAGGGCATCGCGCAGGAGCTGGCCGGGGCGTTCGGCCCGGGTGTGTTCCGGTTCGACCAGCGGGCCGTGTCGCGGCAGGGCGTGCCGGACATCGTGGCGCACACGCTGGTCGTGGCGGGGCTGCCCGCGGACTTCGGGCCGTTCTTCTGGGCGCAGGCGGTGCCGGGCCGCCCGGTGCCGACGCTGGCCGAGCTGGCGCAGGAGCGCGGGGTACAGCCGGCGTCGGACGCGGGCTCGTACCTGGTGATGGGCAGCGATTTCGGCAAGGCGATCTGCGTCCAGTACGGGACGGCGCACATCGTGGCCGTGCCGGTGGAGTCGGGTCCTGGCGGGGCGCCGGTGCCGCCGCAGTTCGTCAACACCGGTCTGCCGGAGTTCGCGCGGTCGCTGGGGCTGCTCGGCCGGATGTGGCGGCTGCGCTACGGCCTGAACCCGGAGCAGGCGGGCCGCTGGACCGTCGACTTCCAGGCGCAGCTGAACGCGATCGACCCGGCGGCGCTCGGCTCGCCCGAGACCTGGTGGTCGGTGCTGCTCGAACAGATGTGGGACGGCCTGCTGTAGCCGGGGCCTGCTCGGGGCGCTCGACCTGCGGAACGGGTCGGGCGCCCCGATCATGCGCTCATGGCGGCGACACGGAGGCGGAACGGCGCGGCGGGCAAGCGGCACTGGCTCACACGCGCCCTGCTGACGCTGCTGGTCGTGCTCGTGCTGCTCGTCGGGTACGGCACAGCGCTGTATTTCTGGGCGGATCACCGCCTGCGCACCACGGAGGCGTTCGGCGACGAGAGCGACCGTCCGACGGGCGGCGAGGGCACGGACTGGCTGCTCGTCGGCTCGGACTCGCGCGCGGACCTGACGCCCGAACAGCGCAAGCGGCTGCACGTGGGCAATGACGGCGGCCTCAACACCGACACGATCATGATCCTGCACTACGGGGAGAGCGGCCCGTATCTGATCTCGATCCCGCGCGACTCCTACGTCCCGATCCCGGGCCACGGCCACGGCAAGATCAACGCGGCGTACGCGATGGGCGGCGCGCGCCTGCTCACCCGCACCGTCGAGCAGGCGACGGGGCTGCGCCTCGACCACTACGCGGAGATCAGCTTCCTGGGCCTGGTGGACGTCGTCGACGCGGTCGGCGGCGTGCGGATCTGCGTACCGGACGGCGGTCTGCGCGACGCGAAGTCCGGCGCCGACTTCGCCGCGGGCTGCCAGGACATGGACGGGGTGCAGGCGCTCCAGTTCGCGCGGGCCCGCTACTCCGACCCACAGGGTGACCTCGGCCGGGTGAAGCGGCAGCGGCAGCTCGTTGACGCCATCGCGGACAAGGCGCTCGGCCCGTCGGTGGCGCTGCCGCCGTGGCGGCTCGTCCCGTTCGCGCGGACCACGCTGGACGCGCTGACCGTCGACCGCGGCACCGGTGTCGGCGCCCTCACCGCGATGGGCCTGCGGGTCCGCGACCTGGCCGGGACGGCGACCGTGCCGGTGGCCGGCGAGCCGTACGTGGCCGGGGCGGGCGACGTCGTCGTCTGGGACCGGGACAAGGCGCGCCGGTTGTTCGGCGCGCTGAAGGACGACACCGGGATTCCGACTTTCGACTCCAAATGACGCATCCTTGACCGAGTAGGCCGGGTGGATGTGTCGCCTGTGACGTGTGTGCGTCGTGTGTCGCGGTATCGGCGCCCGCGCCGGATCCATCAGGATGTGCGCCGGTCGCGTGGAACACGTGGATCGCGCAGAAGGGATCGAGATGAGCGGTGCAGGAGCGTCGTCGTCGCCGTACGGTTTCGTCGTCGTACGGGGCCGTGGATACCGACCCGAACAGGTGGAGGCCGTCGCCGCCGAACTGTCCGGGGACCGTGACGCCGCGTGGGAGCGGGCCGCGCGCCTGACCGTCCTCGCCAAGGAGATGGAGGCGGAGGCCGAGCGGCTGCGCGAGGTCGTCGCGCATCTCGCCCCGCAGACCTACGAGACGCTCGGCAGGCGCGCGCAGTACCTCCTGGAGCTGGCCGAGGAGGAGGCCGTCGCCGTCCGGCAGGAGGCGCACGAGGCGGCCAACGCGATGGCCGAGGCCGCCGCGGAGGCGGGCCGCGCGACGCGGGACGCCGCCCGCGCCCACGCCGACGAGGTGCTCGGCGCGGCCGAGGAGTGGGCGGAGCGCCGGGAGCGGGAGGCGCGGGCCCGGGCCGACGAGATCAGGGTCGCCGCGCGCCGCGACGTGAAAGAGGTGCGCGGCGAGGCGCTCGCCCTGGTGCGCGAGGTGCGCCGGGAGGGCGAGGCCGCGCTCGCCGAGCAGGCCGAGGAGCACGCCGAGAGGGCCGAGGCGCTGGAGCGCGAGATCGCCGGGTGGA
Source organism: Streptomyces sp. NPDC046939 (assembly GCF_040644575.1). Classification (NCBI taxonomy): domain Bacteria; kingdom Bacillati; phylum Actinomycetota; class Actinomycetes; order Kitasatosporales; family Streptomycetaceae; genus Streptomyces; species Streptomyces sp. NPDC046939. The sequence goes on along the minus strand of NZ_JBEYWV010000015.1, from coordinate 131,055 downwards.
CGGCGGCGGCGGACGCGCGGGAGACGGCGGCCCTCGCGGAGGCCGAGGAGCGGCTCGCCGCGGTGAAGCGGGCGTACGCGGAGGCGGGCGAGGCGGCCCGGCACCGGCAGGAGGACGCGGAGGCCGCCGCCGCGGAGGTGCTGGCGCGGGCGCGGGCCCGCGCGGAGTCCGTGGCCCGGGAGACGGAGCGGATACTGCGCGAGCACGAGGAGGCCTGCGACGAGGTACGGGCCCACATGGACCACGTACGCAGCTCGCTGGCGACGCTCACCGGGCGGGCGGTGGCGGAGTAGCGAGCCCCCCTCCCCGGGTGTCGGGGGCGGGGGTGCGCCTGGCCGCGGCTCCGGCGAGGATCCACTCCTCGACCGCCTCGTACCGCCGTCGCTGCTCGGCCGCGCTGCGGGCCGGGGTGAGGACCGTGCCGAGCCAGCCGAGGAGGAAGCCGAGGGGGACGGAGACGAGCCCGGTCGTCGTGAACGGGAACCAGTTGAAGTCCCGGTCGGGGAAGGCCGCGCCCGGGGCGCCCGAGACCAGATTGGTGCCGGTCATCAGGGTCAGGCAGGCCACCGCCCCGCCGAGCAGCGTCCACATCAGGCCCGCGCGTGTGTAGCGGCGCCAGAAGAGGCTGTAGACGAGGGCGGGGGCGAGCGCGGAGGCGCCCAGCGAGAAGGAGAGCGTGACCAGCGGTTGCAGGTTGCGGTGCTGGACGAGCGTGGCCAGGAGGATCGCGGGCGCGCCGACCGCGAGCGCCGTGATCCGCACCGTGCGCAGCTCGGCCCTCTCGCCCGACTGCCGTCTGCCGTACGCGAGGACGTCGTGGGCGAGGGAGTTCGCGCAGGCCAGGATCATGCCCGCGACCGAGGCGAGCAGCGTCAGGAACAGGGCCGTGGTGACGGTCGTGAACAGCAGCGCCTCCGTCGTGGACAGCGTCGGGCCGAACGCGGCCCGCGCGCCGAGCAGGTACGCCGTGTTGCCCTGCGGATGCGCCGCCATGATCGTCGAGCGGCCGAGCAGCGCCGTCGCGCCGACGCCGACGACGGAGACGATCAGCGCGAAGACGCCCACCGACGACACCGCCCACGTCATGGAGCGCCGTACCTCGCGCGCGTGCCGGGCCGTGTACATGCGCATCGTGACGTGCGGCAGGCAGGCCGCGCCGAGCACCACGGTGAGCTGGGAGCTGATCATGTCCGTACGGGGCAGGGGGCCGTCCCGGAACTCCAGGCCCGACATCAGATAGGCGCTGCCCGCGTCGCTGCGGTGCGCGGCCTCCGCGAGGAGCAGGCCGGGGTTCCAGTCGAAGCGGTGCAGGATGAGGCCCGCGACGACGGCGCCGGAGCCGAGCAGCATCACCATCTTCACGATCTGGATGACGGCCGTGCCCTTCATGCCGCCGATCGCCGCGTAGCTGATCATCAGCGCGCCGAGGGCGACGACGCAGCCGGTCTTGAACCCCTGGCTGGTGAAGCCGAGCAGGAACGCGAGGAGGTCGCCGGTGCCCGCCAGTTGGACGAGCATGAGCGGGAGCAGCGCGGTGAGGGTGGTGGCGCAGGCGGCGACGCGCACCGCGCGGCCGGGCATGCGGCGGGCCAGCGCGTCGCCCATGGTGAAGCGGCCCGCGTTGCGCAGCGGTTCGGCCAGCAGGAACATCAGCAGCATCAGGCTGAGCCCCGTACTGAGGGCGAGGACGACGCCGTCGTACCCCATCAGGGCGATGATGCCGCCGGTGCCGAGGACGGTCGCCGCCGAGATGTAGTCACCGGCCACCGCGAGGCCGTTGCCCATCGGGGAGAGGCGGCCGAAGCCCGTGTAGAACTCCTCCAGGTCGTCCCGGTCGGGCCCGGTCACGATGCAGAGCAGGAGGGTGACCGTGGCGGCCGCCGTGAACGCGACGAGGGACATGGACTCCGCGGAGGACCCGTTCACGCGCGCCTGCCCTGCCGGCGCAGCCGGTGGGCGAGCGGGTCCACGCGCCGCCGGGCCGTGTACTCGTACAGGAACAGCGCCACGCACATCACCGGGAACTGGCACAGGCCGATGAGCAGGCCGGAGGAGAGGCCGCCGGTGACGGCGCGGTTCATCAGCGCCGGGGCGTACGCGGAGAGCAGCAGGAACAGCGTGAAGTAGCCCAGCGCGGTGAGCGTGGCGACGCGGCGCTGGCGGCGGTAGGCGGTGCGCAGCGCCACGAGGTCGTGGCTCGGGCCGCCCGGCGGGGGCAGGTCCGGGTGGCGCGGCAGGCGGTGGGCCGGGGCGCGATGGGCATGGGCGTGGTGCGGCATCCCGTTCTCCTTGCGTGGCCGGAGCCGTGCGGGGGAAGGCGGAACGCTACTAGCGCGTAGAGGGGTTGGGGAGGGGGCGCGCATACCGATCGGTCGGAATGTTGGGCGGGCGGGTGGAGCGGCCGGGTGGAGACGACCCTGAGACGGGGTCCGCCGAAGGGTGCGGCTCCCCTAGGGGGCCCTCCGTACAACGGACCGGGGACCGGTCGTCCCCCCGGAGGACGAGGCGGGCCGGGGGTTCTTCCTACCGTCGGGGGGTGGGGTTTTCCCCCGGGAAAGACGGTGACTTCCACCAGCGCGCCCGGGGCCCCGCGTCACCAGACTTGGGCGTACCGCAGACACCGCTGCGGCCACCGACATAGGAGAACACCGTGACATCGGCTGTGACCATTCCCAGGACCGGGGGCACTGGAGAGCGTACGGCCGTTGCCGCGCGGGCGCGGCAGGTCGTGAAGGCGTACGGGGCGGGGGAGACCCGCGTCGTCGCGCTCGACCACGTCGACGTCGACATCGCCCGCGGGCAGTTCACCGCGATCATGGGCCCCTCGGGGTCCGGCAAGTCGACGCTCATGCACTGCCTGGCCGGGCTCGACACCGTGACCTCCGGCCAGATCTACCTGGACGAGACCGAGATCACCCGGCTCAAGGACAAGCGGCTGACCCAACTGCGCCGCGACCGGATCGGCTTCATCTTCCAGGCGTTCAACCTGCTGCCGACCCTGAACGCCCTGGAGAACATCACCCTCCCCATGGACATCGCGGGCCGCAAGCCCGACCGGCAGTGGCTGGACCGCGTCGTGGAGACCGTCGGGCTCGCCGGGCGGCTCAAGCACCGGCCCACCCAGCTCTCCGGCGGGCAGCAGCAGCGCGTCGCCGTGGCCCGCGCGCTCGCCGCCCGGCCCGAGATCATCTTCGGCGACGAGCCCACCGGCAACCTGGACTCCCGGGCCGGCTCCGAGGTCCTCGGCTTCCTGCGCCGCTCCGTGGACGAGCTGGGCCAGACCATCGTCATGGTCACCCACGACCCCGTCGCCGCCTCCTACGCCGACCGCGTCCTGTACCTCGCCGACGGCCGCATCGTCGACGAGATGCACCGCCCGACGGCCGAGGCGGTCCTGGACCGGATGAAGGACTTCGACGCCCGGGGACGTACGTCATGAGCGCCAACACCGTGCTGAAGACCTCGCTGCGCAACTTCGTCGCGCACAAGGGCCGCATGGCCCTTTCCGCCGTCGCCGTGCTCCTGTCGGTGGCGTTCGTCTGCGGGACGCTCGTGTTCACGGACACGATGGACAAGACCTTCGACAAGATCTTCACGGCGACCGCGGCCGACATCACCGTCAGCCCGAAGGACGCCGAGACCGAGGGGTCCGCGACCGGCCGGCCCGAGTCGCTGCCCGCCTCCACGATCGCCGCCGTCAGCAAGGTCGACGGCGTCAAGTCGGCCGAGGGCGCGATCAGTTCGATGAACGTGACGGTCGTCGACTCCCACAACAAGAACATGGGGTCCGAGACCGGCGCGCCCACCATCGCGGGCAACTGGACCAGGAACGACCTCCGCTCCATGGAGATCACCTCCGGGCACGCCCCGCGCGGCCCGACCGAGACCATGATCGACTCGGACGCGGCCGACAAGCACCACCTCAAGCTCGGCGACGAACTGCGCACCATCACCGCCACCGGTGACATCAAGGCGAAGATCGTCGGCATCGCCGACTTCAAGGTCACCAACCCGGGCGCGACCGTCGTCTACTTCGACACCGCCACCTCCCAGCGCGAACTCATCGGCGCCACGGGCCGGTTCACCGCGATCAACCTCGTCGCCGAGCCCGGCGTCAGCAACACCCAGCTCAAGGCGAACGTCGCCGCCGCGCTCGACGGACCGTACAAGATCCAGACGCAGAAGGAGGCCGCGGACGCCAACGCCGCCGACGTCTCCTCCTTCATGGACGTCATCAAGTACGCGCTGCTCGGCTTCGCCGGGATCGCGTTCCTCGTCGGCATCTTCCTGATCATCAACACGTTCTCGATGCTCGTCGCCCAGCGCACCCGCGAGATCGGCCTCATGCGGGCCATCGGCTCCTCCCGCAAGCAGGTCAACCGCTCGGTGCTCGTCGAGGCGCTGCTGCTCGGCGTCGTCGGCTCGGTGATCGGGGTCGGCGCGGGCGTCGGCCTCGCCATCGGCCTGATGAAGCTGATGTCGGCGGCGGGCATGGACCTGTCCACCGACGACCTCACCGTCAAGTGGACGACCCCGGCGATCGGCCTCCTCCTCGGCATCGTCGTCACCGTCCTCGCCGCCTACCTGCCCGCACGCCGGGCCGGCAAGGTCTCCCCGATGGCCGCCCTGCGCGACGCGGGCACCCCGGCCGACGTCAAGGCCGGTGTCGTACGCGCCGTCCTCGGCACCGTCCTCACCGCGGGCGGCGGCTTCGCGCTCTACCTCGCCACGCAGGCCGACAAGGCGAGCCAGGGCGCCTCGTGGCTCGGCCTCGGCATCGTCGCCTCGCTCATCGGCTTCGTCGTCGTCGGCCCGGTCCTCGCGGGTCTCGTCGTCCGCGTCATCAGCGCCGTCCTGCTCCGCTTCTTCGGCCCGGTCGGTCGGATGGCCGAGCGGAACGCGCTGCGCAACCCGCGCCGCACCGGGGCCACCGGAGCCGCGCTGATGATCGGGCTCGCGCTCGTCGCCTGCCTCTCCGTCGTCGGCTCCTCGATGGTCGCCTCGGCCACCGACCAGCTCGACAAGTCGGTCGGCGCGGACTTCATCGTCGAACCCAGCAACGGGACGATCACGCCGCAGGCCGCCGCGTCCCTGAAGAAGGCCGCCGGATCCGGTGTCGTCTCCCACGTCACCGAGGTCAAGTACGTCAAGACGACGCTCACCACCCCGTCCGGCAAGAAGGAGAAGGAGGAGCTGGTCGCGGCCAGCCCGTCCTACGCGCAGGACCTGCGGCGCGAGGCGACCTCCGGGAAGCTCGCGGCGGCCTACGGCGCGAACGCCATGTCGGTCGGCTCCGAGTTCGCCAAGAAGAACGGCGTCAAGGTGGGCGACGCCCTGACCGTCGCCTTCGAGCACGGCCGCACCACGAAGCTCAAGGTCGCCGCGATCACCTCCGACGACACCGTCTTCGACAAGGGCGCGATGTACACCAACATCGCCACCGCCACGAAGTACCTTCCGGCGGACCGGGTGCCGCTCAACGGGATGATGTTCGCCAAGGCCGCCGACGGCAAGGCCGAGCAGGCGTACGCGGCGCTCAAGAAGTCCGTCGCCGCCGACCCGACCGTCAAGGTCAAGGACCAGACCGACTACAAGGAGTCCCTGAAGGACCAGATCGGCCAGCTCCTGAACATGATCTACGGTCTGCTCGCGCTGGCGATCATCGTGGCGGTGCTCGGTGTCGTGAACACCCTGGCCCTCTCGGTGGTCGAGCGGACCCGGGAGATCGGCCTCATGCGGGCCATCGGCCTCTCCCGCCGGCAGCTGCGCCGCATGATCCGCCTGGAGTCGGTCGTCATCGCCCTCTTCGGCGCGCTGCTCGGCCTCGGCCTGGGCATGGGCTGGGGCGCCACCGCCCAGAAGCTCCTCGCCCTGGAGGGCCTCGGCGTCCTGGAGATCCCCTGGCCGACGATCATCGCGGTCTTCGTGGGGTCGGCGTTCGTGGGGCTGTTCGCGGCGCTGGTACCGGCGTTCCGGGCGGGCCGGATGAACGTGCTCAACGCCATCGCGACGGATTAGCTCCGCCGGCTGAGCGGAAGACCCCGGGGCTGTTGGTCCCGGGGTCTTCTTATGCGTGCGCTGCGTTCGGGTGCGGCTTTCGTTGTGGCTGGTCGCGCAGTTCCCCGCGCCCCTGGGATGCGCACTGCGTGCGCGACCCCTCCGGTTCTTCGGGTGCGGGTCTCGTCGTGGTTGCTCGCGCCGTTCCCCGCGCCCCTGAGATGCGCACTGCGTGCGGCATCTCAGCGTCGCTGGAGCTGCGGCGGAGCCGCATGCTTCAGGGGCGCGGGGAACTGCGCGACCAGCCACGACGGCGTCGCACGTATCGATGCGGCAACCCCGGTGGCGCCGACAAGCGGCGCCATCGCCACCCCGTCACCCGTTACGGTGACGTCCCCGCACGCCCGGCCCAAGGGCGGAGCCCCCGCGTACCGTCCCTCGATCGGGCGACAGCCCCGGGCGCGACGTACCCTGGAACCCCCGGCCCGTTCGACGTGTCGGGCCTCTTGCGTTGCTTAAGGACCCCCGGACGGGAAAGGCCGAGCCCCCACCCATGAGCCTGTACGGACTTCTCGACGCCGTCGTCAAGGACGCGGCCCTCACCGAAGCGGTGAAGGCCGCCGGCGACGGCAACCGGATGCACATCGACCTCGTGGGCCCGCCCGCGTCCCGCCCGTTCACCGTGGCCGCCCTCGCCCGGGAGGCCAGGCGCACGGTCCTGGCCGTCACCGCGACGGGCCGCGAGGCCGAGGACCTGGCCGCCGCGCTGCGCTCGCTGCTCCCCGAGAACGAGGTCGTGGAGTTCCCGTCCTGGGAGACGCTGCCGCACGAACGCCTCTCCCCGCGCTCGGACACCGTCGGACGCCGCCTCGCCGTGCTGCGCCGCCTCGCCCACCCGAGCACCGACGACCCGGAGACCGGCCCGGTGTCGGTGGTCGTCGCCCCCGTGCGGTCCGTGCTCCAGCCGCAGGTGAAGGGGCTCGGGGACCTGGAGCCCGTCTCCCTGCGGACCGGACAGAGCGCCGACCTCAACGAGATCGTCGAAGCCCTGGCCGCAGCCGCGTACGCCCGCGTGGAACTGGTCGAGAAGCGCGGCGAGTTCGCGGTGCGCGGCGGCATCCTCGACGTCTTCCCGCCGACCGAGGAACACCCGCTGCGCGTGGAGTTCTGGGGCGACGACGTCGAGGAGATCCGGTACTTCAAGGTCGCCGACCAGCGGTCCCTGGAGATCGCCGAGCACGGGTTGTGGGCGCCGCCCTGCCGCGAGCTGCTGCTCACCGATGACGTACGGGCGCGCGCCGCCGAGCTGGCCGAACAGCATCCGGAGCTGGGCGAGCTGCTCGGGAAGATCGCCGAGGGGATCGCCGTCGAGGGCATGGAGTCCCTCGCCCCCGTCCTCGTCGACGACATGGAGCTGCTCCTCGACGTGCTGCCCAAGGGCGCGATGACCCTGGTCTGCGACCCCGAGCGGGTGCGCACCCGCGCCGCCGACCTCGTCGCCACCTCGCAGGAGTTCCTCCAGGCGTCCTGGGCGGCGTCGGCGACGGGCGGCGAGGCCCCGATCGACGTGGGCGCGGCCTCCCTGTGGGGCATCGCGGACGTCCGGGACCGGGCCCGTGAGCTGGGCATGATGTGGTGGTCCGTCTCGCCCTTCGCCGCCGACGACCCCGACGCCTCCCTCGATGGAGACGCCGACACCCTCCGCCTCGGCATGCACGCCCCCGACACCTACCGCGGCGACACCGCGAAGGCCCTGGCCGACACCAAGGGCTGGCTGGCCGACGGCTGGCGCACCGTCTACGTCACCGAGGGGCACGGCCCCGCCGCCCGTACGGTCGAGGTGCTCGGCGGCGAAGGCATCGCGGCCCGCCTCGACAAGGAGCTGGACAGCCTCGCCCCCTCCGTCGTGCAGGTCTCCTGCGGCTGCCTCGACGTCGGCTTCGTCCACCCCGGTCTGAAGCTCGCCGTCCTCACCGAGACCGACCTGACCGGCCAGAAGGCCGCCGGCAAGGACGGCCAGCGGATGCCCGCCCGGCGCCGCAAGACCATCGACCCGCTCACCCTCGAATCCGGCGACTACATCGTCCACGAGCAGCACGGCGTCGGCCGCTACATCGAGATGGTGCAGCGCACGGTGCAGGGCGCGACCCGCGAGTACCTCGTGGTCGAGTACGCGCCCGCCAAGCGCGGCCAGCCCGGCGACCGCCTCTACATCCCCACCGACCAGCTGGAGCAGATCACCAAGTACGTCGGCGGCGAGGCCCCGACGCTGCACCGGCTCGGCGGCGCCGACTGGACGAAGACGAAGGCGCGCGCCAAGAAGGCCGTCAAGGAGATCGCCGCCGACCTGATCAAGCTGTACAGCGCGCGCATGGCCGCCCCCGGTCACGCCTTCGGGCCGGACACGCCGTGGCAGCGCGAGCTGGAGGACGCGTTCCCGTACATCGAGACGCCCGACCAGCTCACCACGATCGCCGAGGTCAAGGAGGACATGGAGAAGACGGTCCCGATGGACCGGCTGATCTGCGGCGACGTGGGCTACGGCAAGACGGAGATCGCGGTGCGCGCCGCGTTCAAGGCGGTCCAGGACGGCAAGCAGGTCGCGGTGCTCGTGCCGACGACGCTGCTCGTGCAGCAGCACTTCGGCACGTTCAGCGAGCGGTACGCCCAGTTCCCGGTCAGCGTGAAGGCGCTCAGCCGCTTCCAGACGGAGGCCGAGTCGAAGGCGACGCTCGAAGGGCTGCGGGACGGCTCGGTGGACGTCGTCATCGGCACGCACCGCCTGTTCTCCTCGGAGACCAAGTTCAAGGACCTGGGCCTGGTCATCGTCGACGAGGAGCAGCGCTTCGGCGTCGAGCACAAGGAGCAGCTGAAGAAGCTGCGGGCGAATGTGGACGTACTGACCATGTCGGCCACGCCCATCCCCCGTACGCTCGAAATGGCCGTCACCGGCATCCGCGAGATGTCGACGATCACCACGCCGCCCGAGGAGCGCCACCCGGTCCTCACCTTCGTCGGCCCCTACGAGGAGAAGCAGATCGGCGCCGCCGTCCGGCGCGAGCTGCTGCGGGAGGGCCAGGTCTTCTACATCCACAACCGCGTCGAGTCCATCGACCGCGCGGCGGCCCGGCTGCGCGCCATCGTCCCCGAGGCGCGGATCGCGACGGCCCACGGCCAGATGTCCGAGCAGGCCCTCGAACAGGTCGTGGTGGACTTCTGGGAGAAGCGGTTCGACGTGCTCGTCTCCACGACGATCGTCGAGTCCGGCATCGACATCTCCAACGCCAACACCCTCATCGTGGAGCGCGGCGACAACTTCGGCCTGTCGCAGCTGCACCAGTTGCGCGGTCGTGTCGGCCGTGGCCGCGAGCGCGGGTACGCCTACTTCCTGTATCCGCCGGAGAAGCCGCTGACGGAGACCGCGCACGAGCGGCTCGCGACCATCGCCCAGCACACGGAGATGGGCGCGGGCATGTACGTCGCCATGAAGGACCTGGAGATCCGAGGCGCGGGCAACCTCCTCGGCGGCGAGCAGTCGGGCCACATCGCGGGCGTCGGCTTCGACCTGTATGTGCGGATGGTCGGCGAGGCCGTGGCCGACTACCGAGCCTCCCTTGAGGGTGGTGTCGAGGAGGAGCCGCCCCTTGAGGTCAAGATCGAGCTGCCCGTCGACGCGCACGTCCCGCACGACTACGCGCCCGGCGAGCGCCTGCGCCTCCAGGCGTACCGTTCCATCGCCTCCGCCAACACGGAGGAGGACGTCAAGGCGGTGCGCGAGGAGCTGACCGACCGCTACGGCAAGCTGCCCGAGCCGGTCGAGAACCTGCTCCTCGTCGCGGGGCTGCGGATGCTCGCGCGCGCGTGCGGCGTCGGCGAGATCGTCCTCCAGGGCAACAACATCCGCTTCGCCCCGGTGGAGCTGCGGGAGTCGCAGGAGCTGCGCCTCAAGCGGCTCTACCCCGGCACGGTGATCAAGGCGGCCACGCACCAGGTCCTCGTACCGCGTCCGAAGACGGCGAAGGTCGGCGGCAAGCCGCTGATGGGGCGTGAACTCCTGGCCTGGGCGGGCGAGTTCCTCGCCTCGATCCTGGGTTCGTAGTCCCGGGGCGCCCGGCATCGCCCGGTCCGCAGGGGGTAAGCGACCCGTGGACCGGGCCCGGTGCTGTGTGTGATCTTGCTCGGGTACGGTGAGCGGGGCCGTACACGAGCAAAAGGGGAGGTAGTGCCGTGCTGCGAGGCGCTGGGCGGGGAGCGGCCGCCGTACTGATGGCCGCCGTCGCCGTCACCGGGTGCAAGGCCGAGGTGGACCGGGCCGGCGGGGCCGGGCCCGAGCCGCAGGAGCAGGGCAGGGCGGGCAGCGCGCTCGCCGCCGTCGACGACCTCACGGTCAAGGGGCGTGCGCCCAAGACGGGGTATGCGCGGGAACGGTTCGGCACCGCCTGGGCCGACACCGACTCCAACGGCTGCGGCACCCGCGACGACATCCTCAAGCGGGACCTGGAGTCCGTGCGGTTCTCGGACGGCACGTGCAAGGTCGTCTCCGGGCGGCTCGCCCCCGATCCGTACGGCGGCAAGGACATCACCTTCACGCGTGGCGCCAGCAAGGTCGACATCGACCACCTCGTGGCCCTCTCCGACGCCTGGCAGAAGGGCGCCTTCCGGTGGGAGCCGAGCAAGCGCATCGCGTTCGCCAACGACCCGCTGAACCTGCTCGCCGTCGACGCGACCCCCAACCGCAGCAAGGGCGACGGCGACACGGCGACCTGGCTGCCGCCCAACAAGGCTTTCCGGTGCACGTACGTCGCCGGGCAGGTCGCGGTGAAGAAGAAGTACGGGGTGTGGGTGACCGCCGCCGAGCGCGCCGCCATGAAGAAGGTGCTCGGCACGTGCCCGGACCAGAAGCTCCCGACGGGTGGAAATCCGACTGCGGCGCCGTCGCGGTTCCATGCACGATGAGGGCATGAACGCCGCTCCCTCGCCCTCGTTGACCGTCACCACGCTCGCCGAGCGGCCCGAACTCGCCGACGCGCTGTGGGAGATGCCGGACAACTGGCCCGTCTTCGCCGTGCAGGACCCGGTCGCCGTGCTGCTCATGCCCCGCATTCGCGACGAGCTGCCCGAGTACGTGCTCGTCGCCACCGACGCGGACGGGGAGGTCGTCGCCCGGGGCTTCAGCGTGCCGTTCGCGCTGCATGTCGAGGGGCGCGGGGAGTTGCCGGACCGGGGCTGGGACCAGGTGTTGCAGTGGGCGTTCGCCGATCTGGCGAGCGGCCGGGCGCCGGACACGGTCAGCGCCGTCGAGATCACCATCGTGCCCGCGATGCAGGGCAAGGGGCTGTCCGCCCTGATGCTCGCCGCCATGCGGGACAACGCGCGCGGGCGGGGCTTCCGTGAGGTCGTCGCGCCGGTGCGGCCCAGCGCCAAGCACCTGGAGCCCGCCGTGCCGGTGAGCGCGTACGCGTACCGGGTGCGGGAGGCGGACGGGCTGCCGGGCGATCCGTGGCTGCGGGTGCACGTCCGCGCGGGCGCCGTCATCGACAAGGTCGCGCCCGCCTCGATGGCCGTGTCCGGGTCGCTGGCGCAGTGGCGCGCGTGGACCGGGCTGCCCTTCGACACGGCGGGGGACGTGGAGGTGCCGGGCGCGCTGGTGCCGGTGCGGTGCGAGCCGGCCCACGACCACGCCTCGTACGTGGAGCCGAACGTGTGGGTGCGGCACGCGCTGTAAGACGCATGAAAGCGGCACGCGCTGTGGACAGCGCGTGCCGCTTTCCTGAAGCCTCGCGGGCCGGTCGTCTCCCCCCTCGGGCGACCGGTTCCTACAGCTTCAGGTCCCATTGCGTGGCGTTGTACTCGAAGCTCGGCGTGACCTCGACCGTGAGGTCCTTCGCGGCGGCCGGGGTGTCGAAGCCGTAGACGACCGTGGCCTTCTTGCCGGGCAGGATCGTGCCCTCGAAGCCGGTGCCGACCTTGTCGTCGAAGATCTGCTCGGCCTCGACGCCGTCCTTGCCGGCCCGCGCGGTGGTGCTGAGCAGGTTCGCGTCGAACTTGGCCTTGCTGTCGTTGGTGACCGTGACGGTGACCTTGTAGGCGTGGTTGCCCTTGGTGTGGCCCGCCGCGTACGCGCTCGGGTTGTAGGCCACCGGGTTGGACACCGTCACCGTCAGGTCGTCGTCATAGATCACGGAGTCGCCGGCCTCCAGGGCCTTGGCGGGGTCCGGCTTCTTCCCCTCCTCCGCGGTGTCGGACGTGCCCTTGTCCTTGGCGTCGCCCTTGGCGTCGCCGGACGCCTTCGTGTCCTTGGCCTTCGTGTCCTGGACCGACTTGTTGATCTCGTCCACCGCGTCGTCGACCGCCTTGAACGTGGTGACCGCGCCGAAGACCGCGAGGCCCAGGGAGACGAGCGCGAGGATCACGCCGGTCAGCGCCACGCCCTTGTTCGTCGCCTCGCCGCGCTTGGCCCTGCCCCGGCCCGTGAGGCCCAGGATCAGGGCGATCACGCCGAGGATGCCGGCCAGCCAGAACATGATCGGGACGAGCCCGGACAGCGCGCCGATGACGCCGAGGATCAGCGCCGCCGTGCCCAGCCCGTTCCGCGCGACCGGCCGGTGCTGCTGCGGCGGCTGGAACGGCGGGTACTGCGGGTGCTGCTGGGTCTGGGACATGGGTTCCTCCGTGATGAGAGACGCCAACCTCCCCCCGGCTTTCCGTGTATCCGGCGGTTGGCTGCGTCAAGAACACCACAGCGTGTGAACCGAGTCAACCAAGTTCACGGTTTTCAGGTCTCTACACGCGTGAACAGGGCTCTTACGCGACAGTCGGTAAGGTCGGAAGTGCGCACCCGCCGGCAGGCGAGCACGCCGACCGCAACGAGGGGAGACGAAGCGGTGCAGGACAACGCGACAGAGGTGACGGCCGCGGGAATCGCCCGGCTCGCGGGCGTGGGCCGGGCCGCCGTCAGCAACTGGCGGCGCCGCCACGCCGACTTCCCCAAACCCGTCGGCGGCACCGAGACCAGCCCCTCCTTCGCGCTTGCCGAGGTCGAGGACTGGCTGCGCGCCCAGGGCAAGCTCGCCGAGGTCCCGCTCCGCGAACGCGTCTGGCAGCAGCTCGCCGGACACCCGGCCGGACCCGTCACCGCCCTCCTGCACGCCGGATGCGTCCTCCTCCTCGTGCACGACCGGCCCACCGAATGGCTCGCCCTCGCCACGACGGACGACGACCAGACCCTGGCAGAACTCCTGTCCCCGGCCCTCGAAGGCGTCCTCACCCCGCGCTTCGGCCACGCCACCGAGCGCGCCCTGCCCACACCGGACCCCGCCGACCTGCGGCCGTCCGCGCCCCTGCTGCGCGGCGCCGCCGAACTCGCCGCCGACATGGGCGCCCGCCGCGCCTTCGCGTTCCTGCTCGGCCGCCACCTCGACGCCAACCCGCGCCAGTACACCCTCACCCCGCCGGGCCCCGCCGAACTGATGGCCGCCCTCGCCGGGCCCGCACGGACCGCGCTCGACCCGGCCTGCGGCACCGGCGCCCTGCTGCACGCCGTCCGCGCCCTCGACGCCCGCCCCGGGCAGCGCCTCCACGGCCAGGACGCCTCCGCCGAACTCGCCGCCCTGACCGCCCTGCGCCTCGCCCTCGACGGACCCGGCGGCGCGGACGCCGCCCCCGTCATCCGCACCGCCGCCGCCGACACCCTGCGCCACGACGCCCTGAGCGGCGTACGGGCCGACGTGGTGCTCGCCCACCCGCCGTTCAACGAGCGCGGCTGGGGCCACGACGAACTCGCCTACGACCCGCGCTGGGAGTACGGCCTCCCCGCCCGCACCGAGTCCGAACTCGCCTGGGTGCAGCACGCGCTGGCCCGCCTCAAGGACGGCGGCACCGCCGTGCTCCTGATGCCGCCCGCCGTCGCCTCCCGCCGCTCGGGCCGCCGCATCCGCGCCGACCTGCTGCGGCGCGGCGCCCTGCGCGCCGTCATCGCGCTGCCCGCCGGAGCCGTCCCCCCGAACAACATCCCGCTGCACCTGTGGGTCCTGCGCAGGCCCGCCGCCCAGCCGCCCGCCGCGCCCGAACTGCTCCTCGTCGACACGACCTCCCTCGCCGCCGCCGGAGACGTGCGCGAGAAGCAGGGCTGGGCCGCCGTGCGGGACGCCGTGCTCGACGCCTGGCGCGCCTTCGACCGGGCCGGATCCCTCGCCGAACGGCCCGCGCTCGCCCGCTCCGTGCCCGTCATCGAACTCCTCGACGACGAGGTCGACCTCGCGCCCGCCCGCCGCCTCCCGCCGCAGGCCACGGGCGGCGGCGCCGCCGAACTGTCCGCCGTGCGCGAGCGGCTCACCGAGACCCTGCGCCTGACCACCCGGCTCACGCCGAAGGACGCCACCCCGGCCGCGTCCCCCGCGCGCTGGCCGCAGACCACGGTCGGCGAACTCGCGCGCGCGGGCGCGCTCACGCTGCGCTCGGCCTCCACCCTGACGGCGAGCGCACCCGCCGACGGCCACGCGCGCGTACCCGTCCTCACCGACCACGACGTCCTCACCGGCGCCGCCCCCTCCGGCAGCCACGCCGGCGCCGCCGTCGACGGCGAACCCGTCCTCCTGGAAGCGGGGGACGTCGTCGTGCCGGTCGTCGGCGGCGGCGCCACCGCCCGCGTCGTCGACGAGGCCACCGCGGGCGCCGCCCTCGGCCGCGGCCTCGCCCTGCTCCGCCCGGACCCGGCCGCGCTCGACCCGTGGTTCCTCGCCGGGTTCCTGCGCGGCACCGCCAACAACCGGCAGGCCAGCAGCTACGCCTCCACCGCGACCCGGCTCGACGTGCGCCGCCTGCACCTGCCCCGCCTGCCCCTGAGCGAACAGGCCGGGTACGGCGCCCGGTTCAAGGCCCTCGCCGCCTTCGAGGACGCGCTGCGCCTCGCGGGCCGCCTCGGGGAACAACTCGTCCAGGGCCTGCACGACGGACTGACCGACGGCGTGATCGAACCGGAATGAACCGGGGACAACCGGAGTGCGCACTACCCGGCCCTGTTGTCCCCGGTGACCGTTACGCTCAGGGGCAGTACGCAGTTCGCAGCAGGCACGCACCCAGCAGGAGCAGTCATGCACGGCCACGGCTACGCGCCCCCGCCTCCCAGGCTCCCTTCCTCCGGAGCGCAGGCCGGCATGCGCGTGCTCTTCGTGGCCATCGCCGTGCTCACCATCGGCTTCCTCGGCTTCGTCCCCATGCTGCGGCTCGCCCTGACCACCCGCAGCAAGGTCGACTGGCGGGTCTTCATAGGCGTGGCCGCCGTCCAACTCGTCTGCTGGATCGCCGTCTTCAGCGACCCGGGCGGCGAGGAGTTCACCACCTGGTACGGGAACGCGGGGATGGGCCTGATGCTCATCAACCTGGCCGTCTCCGTCACGTACTACCTGATCGCCGACATCCGCCACGCCCACAGGAACCGGCAGCCCCTGGGCGCACCCCTGTACGGCGTGCCCGGCCCGCAGCAGCAGTACGGCTACCCGCAGCCCCAGCCCCAGCCGCGGCCTCAGCCGTACGCGCAGCCGCAGCCCCCCGCCCCGCCGTCGCTGCACGCCATGCCCACGCAGGTCTCCGGCCCAGCGCCCACCCCCGTACCGCCGACGCCGCCCACCCCGGCGCCGCGGAGCCAGACCCCGCCGCCGCACCGCATCGACCAGGTCCGCGCCGAGCTGGACGAGCTGAGCGACTACCTGCGGCGGGAGGACGGCGGCCGGTGACCTTCCCGCCCTCCGCCGCCGCGGCGAGCGGCGGCCACCTCATCGCCGGACGCTACGAACTCTCCACCCTCATCGGCCAGGGCGGCATGGGCCAGGTCTGGACGGCGTACGACAAGCGCCTCGACCGCCGCGTCGCCGTCAAGCTCCTGCGCCCCGACCGGGTCGCGGGCGCCGAGGCCGACGAGCTGCGCCGCCGCTTCCTGCGCGAGTGCCGGGTCACCGCCCAGGTCGACCACCCCGGCCTGGTCACCGTGCACGACGCGGGCACCGAGGGCGAGGACTCCTCCTCGTTCCTGTACCTCGTCATGCAGTACATCGACGGCTCCGACCTCGGCGACCACCTCGCCGAGCACGACCCCTACCCATGGCCCTGGGCCGTCTCCGTCGCCGCCCAGCTGTGCGCCGTGCTCTCCGCCGTCCACGCGGTGCCGATCGTCCACCGCGACCTCAAGCCGCGCAACGTCATGGTGAAGAAGGACGGCACCATCACCGTCCTCGACCTCGGTGTCGCCTCCGTCATGGACACCGACACCACCCGCCTCACCCACACCGGCTCGCCCATCGGCACCCCCGCCTACATGGCGCCCGAGCAGGCGATGGGCGGCGCCGTCGGCCCGTACACCGACCTCTACGCCCTCGGCGTGCTCCTCCACGAACTCCTCAGCGGCGACGTCCCCTTCGCGGGCACCACCGCCCTCGGCATCCTCCACCGCCACCTCTACGAGGCCCCGGTCCCGGTCCGCCGCATCCGCCCCGAGGTCCCCGAAGCGCTGGAGAACCTCGTCCTGCGCCTCCTCGCCAAGGACCCCCAGCACCGGCCCGCCTCCGCCCAGCAGACGTACGAGGAACTGCTCCCGCTGCTGCCCCCGCGCGGAGTGCCGACCGGACACCCGCTCGACCCGACCCGCCCGTTCCTGCGCCCGCACGCGCCCTGGCCCGACCGGGCCCGAACCCCCGCGCCCCAGCCCGCCGGCTCCGACGTGCAGGGCGAGCGGCCCGACGTCGCCCGCGCCGTCGACGAGGTCAAACGCCTCCTCGGCGAGGGCCGCATCACCCAGGCCGTCGACATCCTCGGCGCGATCCTGCCCGCCGCCGCGGCCCAGCACGGCGAGCACTCACCCGTCGTCCGCACCCTGCGCAAGCAGTACGCCGCCACACTCATGGACGACGGCCAGTACCGCCGCGCCCTGCCCGAGCTGCGCCGCCTCGCCGACGAGCGCGCCGCCGAGGCGGGCCACGCCGACCCGCAGTCCCTCCAGTTCCGCTACGAGGCCGCCCAGTGCCTCGAAGCGCTCGGCGAACCGGCCGCCGCGCTCGCCGAGTACCGCTCCCTGCTGCCGTACTACGAGAACCAGTACGCCACCACCGACCTGCGCCTCGCCCTCGACGTACGCCGCCGCATCGGCCAGCTCCTCCTCGCCGTCGGCGACCGGGGCGCCGCGCACGAGACGCTCGTACGCCTCCTGCACGACGCGGAGCGGCTGCACGGGCCGGGGCACCCGTTCCCGGCGGAGGTGCGGCGCACCCTGCAATGGCTGGGGCAGGTCAGGGGCTGATCGGCGCACCGGTTATCTTTCGTGGTCGCCGGTCGTCGCGATCCGGCTCCGACAGCACGTCGGACAGCACACAGGGGTGGGGATCTCTCATGTTCAAGGCCAAGGGCTCCAGAGCGGGCAGCCACCGGCTCTCCAAGCGCAACCGCTACGTGGCCTGGGGCGCCGCCGGAGCGGTCGTCGTCGCGGGCGGCGCGTTCGCCGCGACCAGTGCCTCCGCCGCCACGCCGTGGCCCGCGCAGAAGACGTACACCGGCCGCGCCTTCGACACCTGCACCGCGCCGTCCGCCGCCGCCATGAAGGCCTGGCGCGCCGACCGCTTCTACGGCGCGGCCGCCGTCTACATCGGCGGCAAGAACCGCGGCTGCCGCCAGCCCAACCTCACCAAGTCCTGGGTCAAGACGGTCAACGCGCAGGGCTGGAAGCTGATCCCGCTCTACGTCGGCGCCCAGCCGCCCTGCCAGACCGGCACCAGGAACGAGAAGATGACCGCCTCCAACGCGGCCTCCCTCGGCACCACCGACGGCAAGGACGCCGTCGCCCAGGCCGCCGCGCTCGGCATGAAGGCGGGCAGCGCGCTCTACCTCGACATGGAGCCGTACGACATCACGAACGCGGCCTGCAACAAGGCCGTGCTCACCTACGTCCGCTCCTTCGACAAGGTGCTGCGCGGCAAGACCTACCGCGCCGGCTACTACGGGTTCAGCAGCTCCAGCGCCGCCGCGATCGCCACCGCCAAGGACCGCACCGACCTGCCGGGCAACCTCTGGTACGCGAAGTGGGACAAGGTCAACACCACCACTTCCGACTGGCCCTGGGCCACGTCGCTCTACACGAACCACAGCCGCGGCCACCAGTACATGGTCAACAGCAAGGAGAAGCGCGGCGGCTACACCATCACCGTGGACCGCAACGCGTGGGACGCGCCGGTCGCCCTCGTCGGCTGAGCCCCATCCAGGTCCCGAGTACCTCAACTCGCGGCGAATCGTTGTCGAATAGGTGGCCGAGCCAGCGGCCACCTCCTACCATCGATCACGGACTTTGTGCACCGACGCACAAACTCGCCGCAGGGAGGCTCACCTTGCACCGCCGCACCAGCAGCCGTCGTCGTACCGCGCTCGTCCTGTCCGCCGCCGCCGTCGCCGCGGCGCCCCTCCTGACCGCCTGCGGGAGCGAGGCGCATCCCGGCGCCGCCGCCGTCGTCGGCGGTCAGCGCATCACCGTCGCCCAGCTCGAGAACCGGGTGAACGAGGTACGGGACGCCCAGCGGGCCGCCACGAAGGACAGCGCCGAGTACGAGCAGGCCATCGCCAAATCCGGCGGCCTCACCCGCAACACACTGCACACCATGGTCCTCGACCGGGTGCTGCACCGCGCCGCCACCGACGCGGGCGTCACCGTCACCCGCAAGGAGATGCAGGACATGCGGGCGGGCCTGGAACAGCGGGCGGGCGGCGCCAAGCAGTTGGAGACGGGCTGGCTCGCGCAGTACAACGTGCCGCCGAAACGGTTGACCGAGAGCCTGCGCACCGAGATCGAGGCGCAGAAGCTCGCCACCGCGCTCGGCGCCGACATGCAGACCCAGGAGGGCCAGACCACGTTCTGGAAGGCGATCGGCAAGGCGTCGAAGGAGCTGGACGTCGACCTGAACCCGCGCTACGGCGCCTGGGCGGTCTCCCCGCGCAGCCGCCTCGTCGAGGCGAAGACGCCCTGGCTGAAGCAGGTCACGCGCCAGGAGCCCCCGGCGACGCAGCAGAGCGCGTAGGGACCCCGGCTCCCTGCGTTACGTTCGAGGGGTGAACGATCGAGAGATGCACGCCTCCTCCGGCGCCGACGCGACGGGCCGCCTCGTCCTGCTCACCACGAGCCACCGGGTCGCCCCCGGCCTGCTGTCCTGGCCGGCCTGGGAGGTGCTGCGCGGCGCCGACGCGGTGCTCTGCGCCGACGCCGCGCACCCGCAGCTCCCGTACCTGAAGGAGGCGGGCGTCGAGGTCACGCTCGTGACCGGGCCGCTGACCGCCCGCGACCTCGTGGACCGCTGCACCGACGGCGACCGCACGCTCGTCGTCCTCACGACGGCCGAGGGCGACCGCCGCCTCACCGACGGCCTCGCCGCCCTCGCGGGCTCCGGCCGCGAGCGGATGCCGTCCCTCGAACTCCTCCCCGGCTCCTACGACCTCCCCGGCGCCCGCCTCCTCGACCTCGTCCAGGTCATGGACCGCATCCGCCGCGAATGCCCCTGGTCCACCCGGCGCACCCACGAGGATCTGGCGAAATACGCGATCGAGGAGGCGTACGAGCTGGTCGAGGCGATCGAGACGGACGACCGCGCGGAACTGCGCGAGGAACTCGGCGACGTCCTCCTCCAGGTCGTCTTCCACGCCCGCATCGCCGAGGAGGACCCCGACGAGCCCTTCTCCGTGGACGACGTCGCAGGCGGCATCGTCGCCAAGCTCATCCACCGCCACCCGCACGTATTCGGCGACGAGACCGCGTCCACGCCGGAGGAAGTGCGGGAGATCTGGCTCCGCAAGAAGGGCGAGGCCAAGCGCCGCGCCTCCGTCACGGACGGCGTCCCGCTCGGCCAGCCCGGCCTCGCCCTGGCCGCGAAACTCGGCTCCCGCGTCCGCACGGCGGGCCTGGACGTACCCCTCCCGACCGACGCGGGCCTCGGCTACGAACTCCTCTCCCTCGCCCTCCGGGCAGAGGCGGAGGGCATCGACCCCGAGACAGCGCTACGGGCGGCGGCCCGCGCGTACCGGACGGCGGTACGCGCGGCGGAGGGCCTCGCGGAGTAAGGGCGCGGCCCGTGAGAACGCATCCCCAGCATGGGGAGTTGCTCAGCGGGCCGTGAATTCCACAGGGAGACTCCGTAGCCCTCGCATGATCAGCCCGCCCCGCCACCGCAGGTCCGCAGAGTCGGCCGCGAGGCGGAGGTCGGGCAACCGCCGCAGCAGTGTCTCCAGGGCGGTGCGGCCCTCGAGCCGGGCGAGAGGAGCACCGAGGCAGTAGTGGATGCCGTGGCCGTAGCCCAGGTGCTGGTTGTCCTGGCGGGCGAGATCGAGAGTGTCCGGCTCGGCGAACCTGGCCGGATCGCGGTCCGCCGCTGCCAGGACCACGAGCACGGGATCGCCCGCCGCGATGCGCTGCCCACCGATGATGAGGGGCGCGGTCGCGAAGCGCCAGGTGGCGAGCTCGACGGGACCGTCGAAGCGGAGCAGTTCCTCGATGCCGGTGTCGAGCAGTTCCCGCTCCCCGCGCTCGATGGACGCCTGAAGCAGTGCCCGCTGCGCCGGGTTGTGCAAGAGCGTGTGGACGCCGTTGCCGATGAGGTTGATCGTCGTTTCGAAACCGGCGAACAGGAGGACGAAACACATGGCAGCGGCTTCGTTCTCCGTCAGGTGCTCTCCATGGTCCGAGGCGCGGATGAGCCCCGAGATCAGGTCGTCACCCAGGTCGTCCCGCTTGCGGTGGATCAGTTCGGCCAAGTAGCCACGCATCTTCTTGACGGAACGGGCGACTCCGCCGCGAGGGCCTCCACCGTGCCGGATCATCATGCCCGCCCAGTCCCGGAAGTCGTCCTGGTCCTCGGAGGGGACTCCCAGCAAGTCGCAGATGGCGTAGATCGGCAGTGGGAAGGCGAAGTCGTGGATCAGGTCGGCCTCGCCAGTACCGGCGAACCGGTCGATGAGGTCATCGGTCAACTGCTGCACGCGTGGAGCGAACTGAGCGATGCGACGCGGGGTGAACGCCTTCGAGACCAGGCGACGCAAGCGGGTGTGATCAGGCGGATCGATGTTGAGCAGATGCGTCATCAGGTTGGCGTTGCGCTCACCGGGGATGCCGGTTCGGTTCTTGCCCTGGGCGCCCTCGGCGTGATGATCCGGATTCTTCGACAGTCGGCTGTCCGCGAGCGCCTGACGTGCGTCGGTGTACCGGGTCACGAGCCATGCCTCGACCCCGCTGGGAAGCTTCGTCCAGTGGACAGGCGAGTGCTCCCGGAGCCAGGCGTAGGCCGGATACGGGTCTGTCGCGAACTCCCAGGTGAAGAGTTCGGGTGCGGTGTTCGGGGCGTTCACCAGACGACCGTAACCGGCGCCGGTGCGGAGGGAGGCACGGAGCCGGCTAGAGCTCCGGGGCTGTGCCAGCCGTGAAGGGGCTGACGTGAACAACGCTACAAGCATGCAGATCCGCCCTGCCAGTAGTGGGCCCGGGAAGCCGGTCCGAGCGGCTCTCATGGTCCGCGTGTCCACCCGGAAGCAGGTCACCGGTTTTGGGCTGCAGGCGCAGGAGGCCGCAGGACGGGCGTACGTCGAGAGCCGTCCCGGATGGGTACTCGTACCGGATCCGGTCTTCCGGGACGAAGGGGTGTCGGGCGCTCTCATCGAGCGACCAGGGATGCTGCGCCTGGAACAAGAGGCGCGACATGGGCGGGTCGACGTGATCGTGGTGCACAGCTTCGATCGCATCGGCCGCACGAGCGCGGCCTTCTGGGCGCGGGTCTGGGCCATGGAGGACCTGGGCGTCACCTTCGTCTCGGTCACGCAAAGCGTCGACAACGCCACGGACTTCGGACGGGAGCAACTGCACTTCCATGCTGTGAGGGCGGAAGACGAGCGACGGCTCATCTGCGAGCGGATGCAAGGCGGTCGGCAGCGCAAGGCGCTCGACGGTGGATGGGTCGGCGGGCCGGCGCCTTGGGGGTACGTCATCGACGGGCAGGCCCGCCGAGGGTCGCGGCTCACTGTCGACGCGAAGGAAGCACGCGTGGCGCGTACAGCGGTGCACTTCATCGTCGACAGAGGCATGAACACAGCCCAGGCAGCGCGAGAGCTCAATGCCGAAGGGCTGTTCCCTCGCAGCGGCCGCCCGTGGAGCGCCTCCAATTTGCACAGGCGGCTCACCTCCTCCTCCCTGCTCAAGGGCGAAGTTGTCTTCCGAAGCCCGGCCGGTGCCGGAAGAAAGGGGGCGAAGTGTGGTCCGGACGGCGAGCCGTTGCACGGAGCCAGCGTCACCATCGCGATTCCACGCATCATCACGGAGGAGCGGGCCGAAGCTCTCGTCCAGGTCATGACGGCTCGTGGCCATACGGCCCACGCCGAGGCCAGTGAATACCCGCTCACCGGCCGGATCGAAGGAGCCTGTGGAAGCCATTACGTCGGCGCCTTCCTGAAGTCGAACGGCAGCCGCTACTACCGCTGCGCCGGAAACAACAACGGCAAAGGTGCGAACACGGGTTGCGACGACCCCTACTTGGCTGCCGCCGGAATGGAAGCATCCGTCCTCAGTGAAGTGAGGCCGGTCCTCGCCGACCCGGGACTGGCGTCGGCGCTGCGGCAGTCCAGCCCTCGGGCTCTTCCCGGCAGCGAAGAACGGCAGCGCGAGCGCGTAGCGAACTTCGCACAGGTTCTCACGGAGAAGGAGGCCGCCGCCGCCCGCGCGGATGCGGCTCTGTCCGGTCTCGCCGATCTGGACCAGGGCGTCAAGGAGGCCGCTCTGCGGCAGCTCTCCGATGAGGTCCTCATCGCATCCCTGATGCTGGCCGAAGCACGTGCAGTGCTTGTCGAGTACGAGTCCGTCTCGCACCGCACACGAACCGATGTGGAGTTGATCGCGCGTGCGGCGGCCGGGCAGGTGACGGAGCCTGCGGAGGTGCGCCGCGTGTTCGACCTGCTGGACGTCCGGGTCAACCCTCTCGAACGGGTACGGCAGCGGGCCGGTGTCGGGTGCAAGGTGACGGCATGGCACATCGGGATCGGCGTGCTCGTACCCGCCGAGGTCACCGAGTCGCAATGGGGCATGGTCGAGGAGGCGATGGCGGCCTTCTTCCCGCGTCGCCAGTTCGTACGCGGCGTGGTCGACCTTCGGACACAACTGAACGGCATCCTCCACCGTCTGCGAACGGGATGCCTATGGGATGAGGTCCCTGCGGAATTCGGCCCTCCGCTGGCCCTCAAGGACCGGCAGAACACCTGGTTCAAACGGGGGTTCTGGGCGCCACTAATGCAAGCGCTGAACGCGCGGGGAGGCGGAACGGCGGCGCGACGCGAACGCCTGGTTCCGGCGCTTGAGGTCGTGTGCGGGATCAGCCGCCGCGATGTGAACGGGGCGCTCCAACCTGACAGTTGCTCAACTTCGTGACTTTCACGTGATCTACGCTGCATCGACTTGTGACAAGCGTTCGAGTCCCGCTACGTTCACCAGTCATCGCGACACGGGCACAACCGGCACCACTCCTGCCACTCCTGTCGCGTGCTGCATCAGTCTCGCGAAAGGCAACCGCATGCTCTCCGGGAACGGTCGTCACCGTCGCCCTCGTCAGGCCCCTGCTCTGGTCGTCGCCGCCGGTGTCACCGGCAGCGCCATCGCGATCCCGCTGCTCGCCGCGTCGGGCGCGAACGCCGCCTCCACCACCACGTGGGACAAGCTCGCCGAGTGCGAGTCGGGCGGGCAGTGGAGTCTCGACGCGGGCAACGGCTACTACGGCGGGCTGCAGTTGTCGCAGGAGACATGGGAGCAGTACGGGGGGCTCGACTACGCCCCGAGCGCGGACGAGGCCAGCCGTTCGCAGCAGATAGCCGTCGCCGAGAAGGCGCTTCAGGCCAAGGGGCCCAGCGTGTGGCCGAGCTGCTCGATCGTGGCCGGTCTGACGCAGAGCGGCGACGCGGCCGATGTCGACCCTGGGGCGAGCACCTCGCCGCGGCCGTCCACCGACTCGGCGGAGTCGCCGGGTGTGTCCGACTCCACGGGTACCCCGGAATCCCCGGATGTCACGTCATCTCCGGAGACTTCGGTCACGTCGGATGCCTCGGCGTCTTCGAAGGCTTCAGGTTCCGCGAGAGAGAAGAGTCACCAAGGCTCCGGCGCGAGCGGCAGATCCGGGGCTTCCGACGGCTCCGGATCCTCCGAGGACGCCGCCACGCCGGACGCGCCCGCCGCGTCTGACGCCCCGTCGGCCGATGCCACTACCGATACCCCCGGTAACCAGGCGAGCGACGAGCCGAGCGCCACCGCCGAAGAGGACAACTCGGGCAAGTCCGGTCAGTCGGACGCCACTTCCGCCCTCGGTGAGGACGCATCGTCCGCCGGCCGCCACCGTGGCGAGCGTGCCGCCGACGACGCCTCCGCGTCCCGGGGGAGTGAAGGTCGTCACGCTTCGCGCGAGGAGGCCCGCTCCGGGAGCGCGTACACGGTCCGTTCCGGCGACAACCTGTCGGACATCGCGGATGCGCAGAACGTGGACGGCGGGTGGAATGCCCTTTATGACCTCAACAAGGAGACGGTCGGTTCCGACCCGGACCTCATCCTTCCTGGTCAGAGTCTGAATCTCGGCTCGGAATCGGGTGAGGATCAGCCGTAATTCAGTGGTGGTTGAGACGCGTATGTCCGCTTTTGCGAGAGTGAGACATGAGTCTCAAAGACCCTGATCGGCTTTGAAATCGGGCGGATCGACTGCTTAACGTCGTCACCGCTCGCCACAGCGGGCCCCGACGGACGTCACGCCGAATCCTGCCAACGTCCGTACGGGAACAGTCGACGCGTAAGCGCCGTGGGCAGGAGCGGGGGACCCAAGGTAAGTGCCGGTCCGCCGGCTTGGGGTTAAGCCCGCGCACTAGGTTGCGCGGCCGGACACTCACTGGTCCGCACCCGACAGCTCACCTCGTAGGCGTCGGTGAGGGGATCACTCCATGCTGTTTTCCAGCAAGGGCAAGCACCGCCGTCCGTCCAAGGCCGTCCGTGTCGCCACCCTCGCGGGTGTCACCGGTGCCGCCGTCGCCGTTCCGCTGATGGGTGCCACGGGCGCCTCCGCCGCCTCCACCTCCGAGTGGGACCAGGTCGCGGCCTGCGAGTCCGGTGGCAACTGGTCGATCAACACGGGCAACGGCTACTACGGCGGTCTGCAGTTCTCCGCCTCGACGTGGGCCGCGTACGGCGGCACCGCGTACGCGTCCACCGCCGACAAGGCGTCCAAGGCGCAGCAGATATCGGTCGCCGAGAAGGTCCTCGCCTCGCAGGGCAAGGGTGCCTGGCCGAGCTGTGGCGTGGGCCTGTCCGGCGCCTCCACGGGCAACTCCGCCCCGGTCGAGTCGCAGTCCTCGCAGCAGTCGCAGCCGCAGCAGCAGCAGCGCTCCGAGTCCTCGACGACGACCCGCTCGCAGCAGCGCCAGCAGCCGCAGCAGCAGCAGGCTCAGCCGCAGCGTCAGGCGCAGCCGCAGCAGGAGGTCAAGAAGGACACCGTCACCACCCCGACCGGCAAGAAGGTCGAGAAGGGCGACGGCGAGTACAAGGTGAAGTCCGGCGACACGCTCAGCAAGATCGCCGAGGCGCACGGCACCACCTGGCAGAAGGTGTTCAAGCTCAACGAGGACATCATCGTGGACGCCAACCTGATCTACCCGGACCAGCAGCTCCACCTGAAGTAGGACCCCGAGAGGGTAGGGATCCGGCATCGGCGGACGCCGGGTCCAGGGCCGCTCGCCCGAGGCGACCCCCGTTCCGCTGCACGTGTGCGGAACGGGGGTCGCCGTCTTTGTTCCGTTAAGAAACATTTCGCTGTCGGCGTTGTCCACAACCCGGGCGGCCGACTGGCTGATGCCTCCAGGCCGGTTAGGCTCAGGGGTGCGGGCCACGCCGTCCGCACAGTTGTGTCACATCCGAGAAGGAGATGCTCGTGCCGTCCATCGACGTCGTCGTAGCCCGGGAAATCCTGGACTCCCGAGGCAACCCCACGGTCGAGGTCGAGGTCGGCCTCGACGACGGCAGCACCGGCCGTGCTGCTGTCCCGTCCGGCGCCTCCACCGGTGCCTTCGAGGCCATCGAACTCCGTGACGGTGACCCCAACCGTTACCAGGGCAAGGGCGTCGAGAAGGCCGTCCTCGCCGTCATCGAGCAGATCGGCCCGGAGCTGGTCGGCTACGACGCCACCGAGCAGCGCCTGATCGACCAGGCGATGTTCGACCTGGACGCCACCGACAACAAGGGCTCGCTCGGCGCCAACGCCATCCTGGGCGTCTCCCTCGCCGTCGCGCACGCCGCCTCCGAGGCCAGCGACCTGCCGCTCTTCCGCTACCTGGGCGGTCCGAACGCGCACCTGCTGCCCGTCCCGATGATGAACATCCTGAACGGCGGGTCGCACGCCGACTCCAACGTCGACATCCAGGAGTTCATGATCGCCCCGATCGGCGCGGAGTCCTTCTCCGAGGCGCTGCGCTGGGGCACCGAGGTCTACCACACCCTCAAGAAGGTCCTGAAGAACAAGGGCCTGTCGACCGGCCTCGGCGACGAGGGCGGCTTCGCCCCGAACCTGGAGTCGAACCGCGCCGCGCTCGACCTCATCATCGAGGCGATCAAGGAGGCCGGCTACGTCCCCGGCCAGCAGGTCGCGCTCGCGCTCGACGTCGCCGCCTCCGAGTTCTACAAGGACGGCGTGTACGAGTTCGAGGGCAAGCAGCGCTCGGCCGCCGAGATGACGGACTACTACGCCGAGCTGGTCGAGGCGTACCCGCTGGTCTCCATCGAGGACCCGCTGTTCGAGGACGACTGGGCCGGCTGGCACACGATCACCGAGCGCCTCGGTGACAAGGTGCAGCTCGTCGGCGACGACCTGTTCGTCACCAACCCGGAGCGCCTGGCCCGCGGCATCGAGGAGAACTCGGCCAACGCCCTGCTCGTCAAGGTCAACCAGATCGGCTCGCTGACCGAGACCCTGGACGCCGTCGAGCTGGCCCAGCGCAACGGCTTCAAGTGCATGATGTCCCACCGCTCCGGCGAGACCGAGGACGTCACCATCGCCGACCTGGCCGTCGCCACCAACTGCGGCCAGATCAAGACCGGCGCCCCGGCCCGCTCCGAGCGCGTCGCCAAGTACAACCAGCTCCTGCGCATCGAGGAGATCCTGGACGACGCGGCGGTCTACGCCGGCCGCAGCGCGTTCCCCCGCTTCAAGGGCTGACGGCCCCCGGCGCCGTAGTTCCGTACGTCCCCGCACTCGGTCCCGTACCGTGTGCGGGGACGTACGCACGTAGGCGGCCGGATCGGGCCGGAACGGGGAGGCGGACAGGCGATGCCGGGAAAGGTACGGAGCAGGGGCCAGGGCGGTTCGGCCCGCTTCTCCACGGCCACCCGCCTGCGCGTGCTCGGCGAGCAGACGGCCGAACGCGTCTACCGCTCGCAGAACAAGCGCCAGGCCCGCCGCTCCCGGCTCACCGGCCGCGCGGCGCTGCTCGCCCTCGTCGTCTGCACGCTCGTGGTCGCGCTCGCCTACCCGATGCGGCAGTACGTGTCCCAGCGCGGCGAGATCGCCGATCTGCAGCGCAGGCAGCAGGAGGCGAAGGACCGGGTCGAGCAGCTCCGCGACGAAAAGGCGCGCTGGCAGGACGACGCCTACGCCGAGCAGCGGATCCGGGAGCGCCTGCACATGGTGATGCCGGGGGAGACCGGGTACGTGGTGCCCGACCCGCGCGCCACCGAGGACGGCCGCGCCGAGGAGAGCGCGGGCGACCGCCCCTGGTACTCCAACGTCTGGGACGGCGTCGACAAGGCCGACCGCGCGAACTGATCATCGTTACCCCGCCCCACACCGAAGTGAAAGACAGGCATGGAAACGCCCCCGCCCCAGACCGAGCCCAGCGCGCCCACGGACGCCGACATCCACGCGTTCAAGGAGCAGCTCGGCCGCCCGCCGCGCGGCCTGCGGGCCATCGCGCACCGCTGCCCCTGCGGCAACCCGGACGTCGTAGAGACCGCCCCGCGCCTGGAGGACGGCACGCCGTTCCCGACGACGTACTACCTGACGTGCCCGCGCGCGGCCTCGGCCATCGGCACCCTCGAGGCCAACGGCGTCATGAAGGAGATGACGGAGCGGCTCGCGACCGACCCGGAGCTGGCGCGCCAGTACCGGGCGGCGCACGAGGACTACCTCGCCCGGCGTGACGCCATCGAGGTCCTGGAGAACTTCCCGAGCGCGGGCGGCATGCCGGACCGCGTGAAGTGCCTGCACGTCCTCGTGGCGCACTCGCTCGCGGCCGGGCCGGGTGTGAACCCGCTGGGCGACGAGGCGATCGAGATGCTGCCCGAGTGGTGGCGCAAGGGCCCGTGCGTGACGCCGGAGGTGGCCGAGTGACCCGCGTGGCGGCCGTCGACTGCGGTACGAACTCGATCCGTCTGCTCGTCGCGGACGCGAACCCGGAGACGGGCGAGCTGGTCGACCTGGACCGGCGGATGACGATCGTCCGGCTCGGCCAGGGCGTCGACAAGACGGGCCGGCTCGCTCCGGAGGCCCTGGAGCGGACCTTCGCGGCGTGCCGCGAGTACGCCGAAGTGATCAAGGAGCACGGGGCGGAGCGCGTCCGCTTCGTGGCGACGTCCGCGTCCCGCGACGCCGAGAACCGGGACGACTTCGTCCGGGGCGTCCTGGACATCCTGGGCGTCGAGCCCGAGGTGATCACCGGTAACCAGGAGGCGGCGTTCTCCTTCACGGGTGCGACGAAGGAGCTGACGGGCCGCGCCGACCTGGACACGCCGTACCTGGTGGTGGACATCGGCGGTGGCTCGACCGAGTTCGTGGTCGGCGACGAGACCGTGCGCGCCGCCCGCTCCGTCGACGTCGGCTGCGTGCGGATGACGGAGCGGCACCTGGTCGCCGGGGACGGCACGGTGAGCGACCCGCCGACCGCCGCGCGGATCGGGGCGATCCGCGAGGACGTCGTGAAGGGGCTCGACCTGGTCGAGCGGACGGTGCCGCTGGGCGACGCCCGTACGCTCGTGGGCCTCGCCGGTTCGGTGACGACGGTGGCGGCGCTCGCGCTCGGCCTGAAGGAGTACGACTCGGCCGCGATCCACCACGCGCGGATCTCCTACGAGAAGGTCGCCGAGATCACCGACTGGCTGCTGGGCTCCACGCACGACCAGCGCGCCCTGCACCCGGTGATCCACCCGGGCCGCGTCGACGTCATCGCGTCCGGCGCGCTCGTCCTGCGGCTGGTCATGGAGCGGATCGGGGCCCGCGAGGTGGTCGTGAGCGAGCACGACATCCTGGACGGGATCGCCTGGTCCCTCGCCTGACCGCGGGGCGCCGGAAACGATCTCGCTTGAGCGTGTCGCACCCCGTCTGAGCACGGCTCGGAGGGGGTGCGACACGCTCTTCGCGCGCCCCGGCGAGAAAGTTCGTGAAGTTCTTCACAAGGAATTCGGCCCCATCGGGCGCGGTTCGTGGCCCAGGGGCCCGTCCGGCGGCGTCCAGGTGGGGTCGAAGGGCCTGTCCGGGGTGTGTCGCCGGTGTTTCCGGAGGATGAATTCCGGGAGTGGTTAGGGGGTTCACCGGCTCACTGTCGCTGCTCAAGAGGGGTGAGCAACGAGTGGAGGCGGGCCGTGGTTCCCTCCGCCGACCATGACATGGGTCACGTGGGCGGCGAAGTGTAGCAGAGGCACCGTCCGTTCTTGTGAAGGGGCGCACGAGCACCCCCCTCCGACCGGGTGGATACTCGATGGCATGAGCACCACGGAGCGTCCCAGGATCCTCATTGTCGGGGGTGGGTACGTAGGCCTGTACGCGGCGCGACGCATCCTGAAGAAGATGCGTTACGCGGAAGCGACCGTCACGGTCGTCGACCCGCGCTCGTACATGACGTACCAGCCCTTCCTCCCCGAGACCGCCGCCGGCAGCATCTCGCCGCGCAACGTCGTCGTCCCGCTGCGACGCGCTGTGCCGGGAGCCGAGATTCTCACCGGCCGCGTCACCACCATCGACCAGGACCGCAAGGTCGCCACGGTCGCCCCGCTCGTCGGCGAGGCGTACGAGGTGCCCTTCGACTACCTGGTGATCGCGCTCGGCGCGGTCTCCCGCACCTTCCCGACCCCCGGCCTCGCCGAGGTGGGTATCGGCATGAAGGGCGTCGAGGAGGCCATCGGCCTGCGCAACCACGTGCTCGAGCAGCTCGACAAGGCCGAGTCCACGACGGACGAGGAGATCCGCCGCAAGGCGCTCACCTTCGTCTTCGTCGGCGGTGGCTTCGCGGGCGCCGAGACGATCGGTGAGGTCGAGGACATGGCGCGCGACGCCGCCAAGTTCTACAAGAACGTGAAGCGCGAGGACATGCGCTTCATCCTGGTCGACGCCGCCGACAAGGTGCTGCCCGAGGTCGGCCCGGAGCTGGGCGTCTACGGCCGCAAGCACCTGGAGTCCCGCGGCATCGAGGTCTACCTCTCCACCACGATGCCCTCCTGCGTCGACGGTCACGTCGTGCTCAGCAACGGCCTGGAGGCGGACGCCGACACGGTCGTGTGGACCGCCGGTGTGAAGCCGAACCCGGCGCTCGCCCGCTTCGGTCTCCCGCTCGGCCCGCGCGGCCACGTGGACACCAGCGAGACGCTCCAGGTGCAGGGCACCGACTACATCTGGGCCGCGGGCGACAACGCCCAGGTCCCGGACCTCGTCGGCCGTGCGAACGGCAACCCGAACGCCTGGTGCCCGCCGAACGCGCAGCACGCGATGCGCCAGGCCAAGGTCCTCGGCGACAACGTGGTCTCCGGCATGCGCGGCTTCCCGCAGCGCCCCTACAAGCACGCCAACAAGGGTGCGGTGGCCGGTCTCGGCCTGCACAAGGGCGTCGCGATGATCGTCATGGGCAAGATGAAGATCAAGCTCAAGGGCCGTCTCGCCTGGTACATGCACCGTGGCTACCACGGGCTCGCCATGCCGACGTACAACCGCAAGATCCGGGTGATCGCCGAGTGGACGATCAACATGTTCCAGAAGCGCGACATCACCGCGCTCGGCGCCCTGGAGACTCCGCGCGAGGAGTTCTACGAGGCCGCCAAGCCGGCGCCGGCCGCCAAGCCCGCCGCCGAGAAGGTGCCCGGGAGCGGGGACAAGGTCGAGGAGAAGGCCAAGGCCTCCTGACCCCGGCGTAGTCCGAGAGTTCAGCGCAACGCCCGAAGGGGCCGCTCGCCATCCGTGGTGCGAGCGGCCCCTTCGGCGTTCACCCGACCATATGCTTGGTAGGTACAGGTATTTTGCCGATCCGTGACGCGGCAACGGGACTGCGGAACGCGCCGCTCGGTGTTTACGTGGTGTCGGGACCGTTCCCGGAGTTCTCCTCGTCACGGAGGTGTCCGCCATGCCAGACGCCGCACAGCGGCTGAAGAACATCGCCGAGCAACTGCTCGGGAGCGAGCTCCCGGTGCGCCTGCGCGCCTGGGACGGCTCGGAGGCCGGCCCGCCCGGGGCCCCCGTCCTCGTCGTCCGCAGCCGGCGCGCCCTGCGCAGGCTGCTGTGGAAGCCGGGCGAGCTGGGTCTCGCGCGCGCGTGGGTCGCCGGTGAACTCGACGTCGAGGGCGACCTCTACGCGGCCCTCGACCACCTGGCCGAACTCATCTGGGAGCGCGACCCGGACGCCGACGGCGAGCGCAGAAGCGCCGTCCAGGCGCTCAGGGACCCGAAGGTCCGCGCCGCCCTGAAGGACCTCGCCAAGCTGGCCGGTCCCCTCCCCGCGCCCGCCCCGCCCGCCGAGGAGACGCGCCGCAAGGGCCGCCTCCACCTGCACACCAAGGGCAGCGACAAACGGGCCATCAGCCACCACTACGACGTCGGCAACGACTTCTACGAGCTGGTCCTCGGCCCCTCCATGGTCTACTCGTGCGCCTACTGGGAGTCGCCCGGCGCCACGCTCGAGTCCGCCCAGGGCGACAAGCTCTCCCTCGTCGCCCGCAAGCTCGACCTCAAGCCCGGCATGCGCCTGCTCGACGTGGGCTGCGGCTGGGGCTCCATGGCCATCCACGCCGCCCGCGAGCACGGCGTGAGCGTCGTCGGCATCACGCTCTCCCAGGAACAGGCCGCGTACGCCAGGAAGCGCGTCGCCGACGAGGGCCTCACCGACCGCGTCGAGATCCGCGTCCAGGACTACCGCGACGTCCGCGACGGCCCCTACGACGCCATCTCCTCCATCGGCATGGCCGAGCACGTCGGCTCCGCCCGCTACCTGGAGTACGCGAGCGACCTGTACGCCCTCCTCAAGCCCGGCGGACGGCTCCTCAACCACCAGATCGCCCGCCGCCCCCAGCAGGACGAGACGGCCTACGAGGTGGACGAGTTCATCGACGCCTACGTCTTCCCCGACGGCGAACTGGCCCCCGTCGGCACGACCACCGCCCTCCTGGAGCGCGCCGGCTTCGAGGTCCGCGACCTGGAGGCGATCCGCGAGCACTACGCGCTCACCCTGCGCCAGTGGGTCCGCAACCTGGAGGCCCGCTGGAGCGAGGCCCTGAAGACGGTCAGCCCCGGCCGGGCCCGCGTCTGGCGCCTCTACATGGCCGCCTCCGCCCTGAGCTTCGAGCGCAACCGCATCGGCGTGAACCAGATCCTCGCCGTGAAGACCCCGCCGAGCGGCGCGTCGGGGATGCCGCTGCGGGCGCGTACCTGGAACTGATCTGGCGTGTGAACCGTACGCGGACGGGGGCGCCCGGTGCTGATCACCGGGCGCCCCCAACCACGTACCGCCTCCCGTGCTACTCGGCCTTGATCGCCGTCAGCATGTTCAGGCGGGCGGCGCGGCGGGCCGGCCACAGGGCGGCCAGGATGCCGACGACCGCGGCGAGCGCGAGGAAGACGCCCATCCGGCCCCAGGGCAGGACCAGTGCGTACGTCGACATGGTCTGGCCGATCAGCTCGCCCGCGGCCCAGCCGAAGAAGACGCCGAGGCCGATGCCGAGCACGCCGCCGAAGAGCGAGATGACCAGGGACTCCAGGCGGACCATGCGCTTGATGCCCTTGCGGTCGATGCCGATCGCGCGGAGCATCCCGATCTCCTGCTGGCGCTCGAAGACCGACATGGCCAGGGTGTTGATGACACCGAGGACGGCGACGATCACCGCCATGGCGAGCAGGCCGTAGAGCATGTTCAGCATCAGCGTGAACATCTGGGCCACCTCGTTGGAGATGTCCTGGCGGTCCTGGATCTTGATCGCCGGGTTCTCGCCGAGCGCCTTGGTCAGCTTGTCCTTCGTGGCGTCGGAGGCGCCGCCGGACGTCTTCACCAGGACCTGCATGTCCGAGACGCCGTCGGTCATGTGCGGGTCGAGGGTCGGGGAGTCGACCATGATGCCGCGGATCATCTCGTTGGCCTCGTAGACGCCCGCGACGGTCAGCCGCTGCTTCTTGCCGTCCGCGTAGGTGACGGTGAAGTCCGAACCGGCGCTCCAGCGGTGGTCCTTCGCGGTCTTGTCGTCCACGACGACCCGCGTGCCGCCGACCGAGAACGTGCCGTCCTTCACGGGCAGGTCGACGAGGTGCCCGAGCGTCTTGCCGTTGACGCCGGTCAGGGACTCCCCGGTGCCGTCGATCCGCGACGGCGAGTCCGACATGCCGCTCGTGGCGGTGGTCCCGGCGGTCTTGTCGAGCGTCTCGCGGACGTCCGGGGAGAGCATGCTGCCGTTCGCCATGGAGACGACGTAGTCGGCCTTGATGGAGTCCGCCGCCATCTTGTCGATCGCCGACTGGACGCTGCCCGCGATGACCGTGAGCCCCGTGATCAGGGTCAGGCCGATCATCAGCGCCGAGGCGGTGGCCGCCGTGCGGCGCGGGTTGCGGACCGAGTTCAGGCGGGCCAGCTTGCCGGAGATGCCGAAGGCGCGCAGCAGCGGGGCCGCGGCGGCGATCAGCGGGCGGGAGAGCAGCGGGGTCAGGATGAAGACGCCGATGACGAGCAGCGCGGCGCCGAGCGCCATCGGGGCCTGGCCGGCGTCGCCCGCCATGGTGGTCGCGACGAGCACGGCGGCGACACCGGCGGCCGAGACGAGCGAGCCGAGCGTGTTGCGCAGGATCAGGGACTTGGCGGTCGGGGCGGCGTGCACCGCGTTCATCGCGGCGACCGGCGGGATCTTCGCGGCGCGGCGGCCCGGCAACCAGGCGGCCAGCATGGTGATCAGGATGCCGACGACCAGCGCGGAGACGACCGTGCCCATCGAGATGACGAGCGGCCCGTCGGGGATGACCGCGCCCGTGCCGTTCATCAGGGAGCGCATGCCCGCGCCGATCCCGATGCCGACGGCCAGACCGGTGACGGCGGCGACGGCGCCCACCACGAACGCCTCGACCAGCACGGAGCGCGTCACCTGGCGGCGCGAGGCACCGACCGCGCGCATCAGGGCCAGCTCCTTGGTGCGCTGGGCGACCAGCATCGTGAAGGTGTTGGCGATGATGAAGATGCCGACGAAGAGCGCGACGCCGGCGAAGCCGAGCAGCAGCCGCTGCATGGAGCTCATCGAGTCGGAGATCGCCTTGGCCTGCTCGTCGGCCAGGTGCTGACCCGTCTCCGTGTCCACGTTCTTCGTGCCGAGCGCCTTGTCGAGCCCGGCCCGCAACTGGTCCTGCGTGGTGCCCGCGGCGGCCCGCACGTCGATCTCGTCGTACGCGCCCGGCTTGTGGAAGAGCCGCTGCGCGGTCGGCGTGTCGAACAGGGCGAGGGAGCCGCCCGCCGAGACGTTGCCGTCGTCGGTGGTGAAGATGCCCGTCAGGGTCGGCGTCAGGACCGGCCCGTCCACGGACATGCGGACCTGGTCACCGATCTTGTACCCGGCCCGCTTCGCCGTCTCGGCGTCGAGCGCGACCTGGCCCTTGCCGTGCGGGGCCGTGCCCTCCTTGAGCGGGTAGCGGCTGTCCTTGTCGCCCCAGTAGTTGCCGCCCTTGGTGGAGAAGCCGCTGCCGACGAGCTTGCCGTCCTGGTCGGCGACGGCGGCGTAGCCGCTCAGCACGCCGTAGGCGGAGGCGGCGCCGGGCACGCTCTGCGCCTTCTTCAGCGTGGCGTCGGTCAGCTTGATCTCCTTGCCGACCTTGTCGGCGGTGCCGTCCTTCCAGCCCGGGGTGACGGCCACGTCGACCTGGTCGAACCCCTTGGACGAGGACTTCTCCAGGGCGGAGGAGATGGTGTTGGTGAAGACGAGGGTGCCGGAGACGAAGGCGACGCCGAGCATGACGGCGAGCACCGTCATGAGGAGGCGGGCCTTGTGCGCGAAGACGTTGCGCAGGGCGGTACGGAACATGGGTTTCTGCCAGTCCAGGGGTCGGCGGGGCCCCTCGGCCTAGTCGCCGTAGGGGCCGTTGTTTCGTGGGCGGACGCGGGTGCGTCGTGGCTGGGCGCGCAGTTCCCCGCGCCCCCTCCGGGTCAGCTCGTGCGGCCCTTGGCGTCGAAACGCTTCATGCGGTCGAGGACGCGGTCCGCCGTCGGCTCGTACATGTCGTCGACGATGCGGCCGTCCGCCAGGAACACGACGCGGTCCGCGTACGCCGCCGCCACGGGGTCGTGGGTGACCATGACGACGGTCTGGCCCAGTTCGCGCACGGAGTTGCGCAGGAAGCCGAGGACCTCCGCGCCGGAGCGGGAGTCAAGGTTGCCGGTGGGCTCGTCGCCGAAGACGATCTCCGGCTTCGAGGCCAGGGCGCGGGCCACGGCCACGCGCTGCTGCTGGCCGCCGGAGAGCTGCGAGGGGCGGTGGCCGAGGCGGTCGGAGAGGCCGACCATGTGGATCACGTTCTCCAGCCACTGCTTGTCGGGCTTGCGGCCCGCGATGTCCATGGGGAGCGTGATGTTCTCCAGGGCGGTCAGCGTCGGCAGCAGGTTGAACGCCTGGAAGATGAAGCCGATCTTGTCCCTGCGCAACTTGGTGAGCTGCTTGTCCTTGAGGGAGCCCAGCTCGGTGTCGCCGATGCGGACCGAGCCGGAGGAGAAGGTGTCCAGGCCCGCGACGCAGTGCATCAGAGTCGACTTGCCCGAGCCCGAGGGGCCCATGATCGCGGTGAACTCGGCCTGCCGGAACTCGATGGAGACCCGGTCCAGGGCGACCACCTGGGTCTCGCCCTGTCCGTAGACCTTGGAGAGATCCGTGGCGCGGGCGGCCGCCGCGGTGGTCCGGCCTGCGAGGGGGGTGGTGGTCACGGGAGGGTGCTCCTGTCGGGACGACTGCTGGGGACCTCTCCATCGTCTCGGCCGCCGTGGCGCGTGAAGTCAGCCGTTGTTCCCGTTCCTGGGGGCGACTTCGGTCGGACCACGCGGAGCGGTGTCATACCTGGGGATGACACGGACCCCTGAGGGAGGCGCCCTTGCGCGGCTCACCGGCAGGCGGTGAAATTCCGTCAATCCCCGGCGACGGGCCGTCAACCGTGGAAGGGCCCCCGGCAAGTGCGTATGGCTACTGTCTTGGGCTGATGCACCCTCAGACGCCAATAAAATAAGACAACATCGGGCCATCGGCCCGCTGGCCGGGGGAGGCCGCCGGATAGGCTCGGACGGTCTACGCGGAGCCCCACAGCCTGCCCGGATGGTGGAATGCAGACACGGCGAGCTTAAACCTCGCTGCCCCTCGCGGGCGTACCGGTTCAAGTCCGGTTCCGGGCACCTCCGACTCCTCGTCCCCTCTTCCCCGTCTCCGCGCGTTTCACCCGGCCCCTTCCACCCCTTCCGCCGTGGAGAGGATCCGTATGCGCACCACCGTCGGGATCATCGGGGCCGGTCCGGCCGGGCTGCTCCTGGCCAGGCTGCTGCACGACGCCGGGATCGACTCCGTGGTCCTGGAGAGCCGCGACCGGGCCTACGTGGAGCGCCGCCAGCGCGCCGGGATCCTGGAGCAGGGCACCGTCGACGTCCTGCGCGCCGCGGGCGTCGGCGCGCGCATGGACCGCGAGGGCCTGCCGCACGACGGCATCGAGCTGCGCTTCGACCGGCGCCGCCACCGCGTCGACTTCCCCGCCCTGACCGGCGGCCGGTCCGTGATGGTGTACGCGCAGACCGAGGTCTGCAAGGACCTCATCGCCGCCCAGCTCACCGACGGCGGCCCGCTCCTCTTCGAGGCGGAGGCGCTCGCCGTCGAGGGCGCCGAGAGCGACACCCCGCGCGTCCGCTACCGCCACGAGGGCGGCGAGAAGGTCCTGGAGTGCGACTACGTCGTCGGGTGCGACGGGTTCTGGGGCGTGGCCCGCGCGGCGGTCCCGGACGCGCTCTCGACCACGTACGAACGCACGTACCCCTTCGGCTGGCTCGGCATCCTCGCCGACGTCGCCCCCTCCCACGACGAACTGGTCTACGCCCGCAGCGACCGCGGCTTCGCCCTGCTGTCCATGCGCTCGCCCACCGTCACGCGCGCGTACCTGCAAGTCCCCGAGGGCACGGACGCCGACGGCTGGACGGACGACGAGATCTGGGACGAGCTGGACCGGCGCCTGGAGGTCGACGACCCGTCCTGGCGCCTCGCGCGCGGGCCGATCACCGCGAAGTCCATCACGCCCATGCGCAGCTTCGTCCACGAGCCCATGCGCCACGGCCGGCTCCTCCTCGCGGGCGACGCCGCCCACATCGTCCCGCCGACCGGCGCCAAGGGCCTCAACCTCGCCGTCGGCGACGTCGTCACCCTCGCCCGCGGCCTCACCGCCCGCCTCCACAAGGGCGACCCCGCGCTCCTCGACGCCTACTCCGCCACCTGCCTGCGCCGCGTCTGGCAGGCGGAGCGGTTCTCGTACGCCATGACGACCATGCTGCGCCGCGCGCCCGACGCGACCGCCTTCGACGACCGGATCCAGCTCGCCCGGCTCGACCGCGTCACCACCTCCCGCGCCGCGGAGACCGATCTCGCGGAGGCGTACACCGGCTTCCCGTTCTGAACGGCGGCGACCGGCTTCTTCCGAGGAACAACGGGAGTACCCCGCACGTTGTGCGGTAACAGGATGGGAAAGATCCTCCCTGAGCACTAGGGCCAGATCTTTGCCAGCCCATTACTCTTGTGGCAAGGCCATACACGGTGGCCATGGAGGAGTGAGATGAGGAGCAGCAACCCGGTCTTC
This sequence comes from Streptomyces sp. NPDC046939, assembly GCF_040644575.1. Lineage (NCBI taxonomy): Bacteria > Bacillati > Actinomycetota > Actinomycetes > Kitasatosporales > Streptomycetaceae > Streptomyces > Streptomyces sp. NPDC046939. The sequence continues at coordinate 92,944 of NZ_JBEYWV010000015.1, read as the reverse complement.
TCGCGACGGGGGTTCAGCCGCGACAACGGCTACGCGCACTTCAACGCGCAGCCGCAGGCCGGGGGCCCCGCGGTCGGTACGCAGGCCAACCCGTACGGCCAGGCGCCCGCCGGCAACCCGTACGCGCAGAACCCCTACGCGCAGCAGGACGTGCAGTACGGCGCTCCGCAGGCGCCGGCCACCACCGGCCGCATGACGATGGACGACGTCATCATGCGCACGGCCACCACCCTCGGCGTCCTCGTCGTCACCGCGGCGCTCGCCTGGGCGTTCCTGCCGGTCGACGACGCCCACATCACCAAGTCGTACGGCATCGCGATCGGCGCCGGCCTGGTGGCGATGGTCCTCGGCTTCATCCAGGCGTTCAAGCGCTCGGCGTCCCCGGCGCTGATCATCGGCTACGCCGCGCTGGAGGGCGTCTTCCTCGGCGTCGTCTCCAGCGTCGTCGACAACCGCATCGCGGAGGGCGCGGCCATGCAGGCCGTGCTCGGCACGATGTCCGTCTTCGCGGCCGTCCTCATCGCCTACAAGGCGGGCTGGATCCGCGTCAACCGGCGGTTCTACGGCTTCGTGATGGCCGCCGCGATGGGCTTCGTCCTGCTCATGGCGGTCAACCTGCTGTTCGCCGTCTTCGGCGGCGGTGACGGCCTCGGCTTCCGCAGCGGCGGCCTCGGCGTCCTGTTCGGCGTCATCGGCATCCTGCTCGGCGCGTGCTTCCTCGCACTCGACTTCAAGCAGGTCGAGGACGGCATCGCGTACGGCGCCCCGAAGGAAGAGGCGTGGCTCGCCGCCTTCGGTCTGACCATGACGCTGGTCTGGATCTACATGGAGTTCCTGCGGATCATCGCGATCCTCCAGGGCAACGACTGATCACGGCAGTGACCCGATGAGAGGCCCGCGCACTCCGGTGCGCGGGCCTCTCGCCGTCTGTGTGTGGGGGAGTCGGGCGGCTAACCGAAGCGTCGGGCGGCGCGCCTGAGGTCGTACTCGTGGATGATCGCCTTCGCGTGGCCGTAAGCGAGGTCGTGCTCCCCGCGGAGCCAGCTCACTTTCTCTTCGAAGCGAAGGAAGCAGGGGCCTTCTTCGACGGTGCGCAGCCAGTCGGAGATCTCACGACCGGTGCAGTGGGGGATGCGAGCCAGCAGATTGCGGTGGGTCTCCGCGTAGAAGACTTGGGACATCGGCGCCTCCGGAACGCTTCGATGTGGCCTGTCCTTCACGCCACCGTGCCTGAGCGCCGCACGCTTGTAAACAGCTACAGTCGCCGAGTGCTTGATACGACGTCATTGACGGCCGCGGTGGACCAGTTCGCTGACCGGCTGCGGGCCGCGCCGCAGAGCCGGCTGCAACGGGGGGCCGCCGCGGAGGCCTTGGCCCTGGCCAGAGAGTTGTCCGCGCGGGCGCAGCGGATCGAGGACCCGGGGGCGCCGGTGCGGGAGATGCCCGACGCCGGGATGTTCGCGGCGGCGGACCAAGTGACGGTCGCCGCGCGGGACCTGGCGGTCGTCCTGCGGGACGCGGACGAACTGGCGGACGCCGTCGACCTGGTCGAGACCGCCATGAAGCGGGCCGGGATCTGACCCGCTCCCGTGCGGGTCAGGCGGACGCTATGACGCGGTCCGCCAGGATGTAGACGTTGTCGCCGCCGCACTCGAAGGTCAGCGCGTAGGCGCCCGAGACGCCGGAGCCGCCGAGCAGGACCGGGCTGTCGCCGTCGCGCAGGGCCGCGGCGAGCTGCTCCGCCGTCTCGCGGTGGCCCGGGGTCATGCACAGCGTCGTCCCGTCGGCGAAGACGTAGACGTCGAGGGTGCCGAGCGGGCCGGGGCGGACGTCGGAGAGGGCGGTGCGGGTGTGCGCCAGCTCCTCCAGACACGCCACCGTGCGCTCGTGGTCGCTGACGACCGGCGACTGCACGGGTACGAAGTCGGGGTGGGAGGGGTGTCGGCGCCGGGCGGCGGCCAGCTCCGGGGACTCTCCAGCGAACTCGTCCTCGGGCTCAAGGGCCGACTCGACGACCGACTCCACGACGGGCTCGACGACCGGCTCCAGACCCGCGAAGTCCGCCTGGCGCGGCAGGAAGAACTCGCCGCCGAGGACCTCGTCCAGGGACGCGCCGCCGCCCGCGAGGAACGGGGGCAGGTCCGAGGTGTCCCGGGCCTCCTGCGCCGCCCAGAACGCCCGCGCCTCCGCCAGCTCGCGCTCCCGCTCCTCGGCGAGGGCGTCGGCGACGGCGACCCGTATGGCATCCATGTCGGCGCTCAGGCCGGAGGTGGCGCGAGGAGCGGGCACGCCCGCTTGCGCGCCGGTGGCACGGGCGCGTGACACCTCTTCGCGCAGGTCCGCGATCTGTCGTCGCAGACCCCGGACGTTGTGCAGGGTGGCGGCGCCGACGGCCGTGGCAGCGGCCGTGGCGAGCAGCAGTGCAAGAGGGATGGCGCTCACTGACGTACTCCCGGTTTCAAGTCGACCCCCGACTTCCTACATCAGCTTGAAGCCTGGACGAACCGCCTGTCAGTGCATTACGTCACGAAATGGACAGGTCTTTTGTCCCGGTGTTTAGCTCACAAAGGGGCCGGGTACCGTCCTGACCTGCGAAATCCCTCTCCCCCGAGATGCACGTCACATCCTGGGGGAGATTGGATCACGATTGCGTAGCCCGCTCAGCTCAGGCGCTCGATGACCATGGCCATGCCCTGGCCGCCGCCGACGCACATGGTCTCCAGGCCGAACTGCTTGTCGTGGAACTGGAGGCTGTTGATCAGCGTGCCGGTGATGCGGGCGCCGGTCATGCCGAAGGGGTGGCCGACGGCGATGGCGCCGCCGTTCACGTTCAGCTTGTCCTCGTCGATGCCCAGGTCACGGGCGGACGGGATGACCTGCGCCGCGAACGCCTCGTTGATCTCGAACAGGTCGATGTCGCCGACGCCGAGACCGGCCCGCTTCAGCGCCTGCTTGCTCGCCTCGACCGGGCCCAGGCCCATGATCTCGGGGGAGAGGCCGGAGACGCCGGTGGAGACGACGCGGGCGAGCGGGGTCAGGCCCAGCTCCCGCGCCTTCGTGTCGGACATGATCACGAGGGCGGCGGCGCCGTCGTTCAGCGGGCAGCAGTTGCCCGCCGTGACCAGGCCGTCGGGGCGGAAGACCGGCTTCAGGCCCGCGACACCCTCCATGGTCACGCCGGCGCGCGGGCCGTCGTCCTTGCTCACGACCGTGCCGTCCGGGGTGGTGACGGGGGTGATCTCCCGCTCCCAGAAGCCGTTCTTGATCGCTTCCTCGGCGCGGTTCTGCGAGCGCACGCCGAAGGCGTCCATCTCCTCGCGCGTGATGCCCTTCAGGCGGGCCAGGTTCTCGGCCGTCTGACCCATCGCGATGTACGCGTCCGGGACCAGGCCGTCCTCGCGCGGGTCGTGCCAGGTCGTGCCCGTCTGCTCGGCGACGCGCGCGGTACGGGCCTCGGCCTCGGCGAAGAACGGGTTGCGGGTGTCCGGCAGCGAGTCCGAGTTGCCCTTCGCGAACCGCGACACCATCTCGACGCCCGCCGAGATGAAGACGTCGCCCTCGCCTGCCTTGATCGCGTGCAGCGCCATCCGCGTCGTCTGCAGGGAGCTGGAGCAGTACCGGGTGATCGTGCAGCCCGGGAGGTGGTCCATGCCCATCTGCACGGCGACGATCCGGCCCAGGTTGTTGCCCTGCTCGCCGCCGGGCAGGCCGCAGCCCAGCATCAGGTCGTCGATGTCGCGCGGGTCCAGCTCCGGGATCTTCGCGAGCGCGGTCTGGATGATCGTCGCGGTCAGGTCGTCCGCGCGTACGTCCTTCAGGGAGCCCTTGAACGCGCGGCCGATGGGGGAGCGGGCGGCTGAGACGATTACGGCTTCGGGCATCACGGCTCCAGGGTGTCTGGCGGAGTTCTTGGCGAACGGCAGGACCGCTTCGGAAGTTACCCGCCCGTATGGCGGGGGTCACGAGTGTGGGGGTGTGACCCCTGCCGCATTTTTCTAAGCGCTTGCTCAGGGCTCCGCCGGGTGGGCCGGGTTCTTGTGCGGGGCTGGTCGGGTTGGCGCCCGGCGCCCCTGTTTCGGGGCTCCGCCCCGGACCCCGCTCCTCAATCTCCCCCAGCTAACGCTGGGAGGTACCCCCAGAGGGGCTCGATGCGACTGGGCTCGAATGAGTCGGTACCGGGTCCTGGGTGGGGACTCGGCGGCGCTTGCGGCGCTTCAGCATGGCCCAGGGGCCGCGCGGGCCCGTCGGCATCGCGGCCGTGACCTCCGTGCCGCCCTCCTCGACCGCCTTCGCCGCCGCACGGGCCACCGGGAGGAAGCCCTCCGCGCGGGAGACGTCGGGGCGCTCCTCGTCGGGCCAGACGCCGAGGGCCGCGCACAGGGTGGGCAGGACCGCCATGGCCGCCGTCTGATAGCCCTCCGCGGAGGGGTGGTAGTTGTCGGGGCCGAAGAGTTCGCGCGGATTGGCGGAGAACTCCGGGCCGAGCAGATCCCCGAGTGAGATCGTGCGGCCGCCCTGCTCCACGACCCCGATGGTCTGCGCCGCGGCGAGCTGGCGCGAGGCGCGCCGGGCCAGCCAGCGCAGCGGCTGCTGCACCGGTTCCACCGAGCCCAGATCGGGACAGGTGCCGACCACGACCTCCGCACCGGACGTCCGCAGCCGCCGTACCGCCGCCGACAGATGACGTACGGACTTGGTGGCGGGGATACGGTGCGTGACGTCATTGGCGCCGATCATGATGACGCAGACGTCCGGCCGCCACTCCGGGTCCGCGAGAATCAGCGCCACCTGCCGGTCCAGGTCGTCGGACATGGCGCCGGGCAGCGCCACGTTGCGCAGCTGCACCGCCCGCTCCGAGACCGCCGCGAGCCCGGAGGCAAGCAGCGCCCCCGGGGTCTGCCGCGCCCGGTGCACCCCCTGGCCGGCCGCCGTCGAGTCACCCAGCATGGCGAACCGCAGCGGCTCGGCGCCCGCGTCCCCGTACGTCGTGCCGTAGAGGCCGTCCGCGGACGGGAGGTGGATCGGCGTGGAGCCGTGGTTGCCCACCTGGCGCCGCGCGAACTGCACCTCCGCGAGCACCACCCCGACCGCCGCCGCGCCCAGCAATCCGATCCCGCCGCCGCCGTACGCCGCCCCCGCGGCGATCCGCCGTGCCACCCTTGCCCTGCTCGACATCTTCCGCGGCCACCTCTTTCGCTTTTACGGCTCCCTGTGTGCTTGCCCCGTAAGCACGGTCCGTCAATCGCAACCGGGGATGAAGGGCCGATGTCCGGCATACGCTGACGGCAACCGTCCGTAGGAGACCCGGAGACAACGTGCAGATCCACGATTCGATGATCAGCCTCGTCGGCAACACCCCGCTGGTGAGGCTCAACAAGGTGACCGAAGGGCTTCAGGCGACCGTCCTGGCCAAGGTCGAGTACTTCAACCCCGGCGGTTCCGTGAAGGACCGCATCGCGCTGCGCATGATCGAGGCGGCCGAGCAGAGCGGGGAGCTCAGGCCCGGCGGCACGATCGTGGAGCCCACCAGCGGCAACACGGGTGTCGGCCTGGCCATCGTGGCGCAGCAGAAGGGGTACAAGTGCATCTTCGTGTGCCCCGACAAGGTCTCCACCGACAAGATCAACGTGCTGCGGGCGTACGGCGCCGAGGTCGTCGTCTGCCCGACGGCCGTCGACCCGGAGCACCCGGACTCGTACTACAACGTCTCCGACCGCCTCGTCCGTGAGACGCCGGGCGCCTGGAAGCCGGACCAGTACAGCAACCCCCACAACCCGCTCTCCCACTACCACTCCACGGGCCCCGAGCTGTGGGAGCAGACGGAGGGCCGGATCACGCACTTCGTCGCGGGCGTCGGCACCGGCGGCACCATCTCGGGCACCGGCCGCTATCTGAAGGAGGCGAGCGAGGGCCGCGTCCAGGTCATCGGCGCCGACCCGGAGGGCTCGGTCTACTCGGGCGGCTCGGGGCGCCCCTACCTCGTCGAGGGCGTCGGCGAGGACTTCTGGCCGAGCGCCTACGACCGCGAGGTCGCCGACGAGATCGTCCCGGTCTCCGACAAGGACTCCTTCCAGATGACCCGCCGCCTCGCCAAGGAGGAGGGCCTCCTGGTCGGCGGCTCCTGCGGCATGGCGGTCGTGGCGGCCCTGCGGGTCGCGAAGCGGCTCGGGCCGGACGACGTGGTGGTCGTGCTGCTGCCGGACAGCGGGCGCGGGTACCTCAGCAAGATCTTCAACGACGAGTGGATGGCGGACTACGGGTTCCTGGAGGACTCGGGGCCCAGCGCCCGCGTCGGCGACGTACTCGCGGACAAGGAGGGCGGCTCGCTGCCGGAGCTCGTCCACATGCACCCCGAGGAGACGGTCGGGCAGGCCATCGAGGTGCTGCGCGAGTACGGCGTCTCGCAGATGCCGATCGTGAAGCCGGGCGCGGGACACCCGGACGTGATGGCCGCCGAGGTCATCGGCTCGGTCGTGGAGCGGGAGCTGCTCGACGCGCTCTTCGCCCAGCGCGCCTCCCTCACCGACCCGCTGGAGAAGCACATGTCGGCGCCGCTGCCGCACGTGGGCTCCGGTGAGCCGGTGGAGGACCTGATGGCGGTGCTCGGGTCGGCGGACGCGGCGATCGTGCTGGTCGAGGGCAAGCCGACCGGTGTGGTCAGCCGTCAGGACCTGCTGTCCTTCCTCGCCAAGGGCGTCGGCAAGTAGGGCGCTGCCAGGCCGCGTGTGCCGGGTTCGGGAAAACGGTACGCGCACGTCACGTGCGCGCAGCACCCGCTTAACACGGGTCCGGCACATTGGTGGATGTCGGAAGGGGCGGGAGCGGCTCCCCGCCTCGGACGGCAGTGAGCGGCGTCAAGGACGGTTTCGGAGCGGCTCCCGGATCTCCATGGACGCCCTGGGCGTGGCAACCCGGTTCTGACCCGGTCGCGCGCGCCCCTCGCGGGGACCGCCGTCGTCCCGCCCCCCGTCACAGGGGGTGCGGCGGTCCCCGCGCAAGCTCATGTGATGCGAGCCCATGCGGCTCATTCGACGAAGAGGCCGCGCTCCGCCGCCCGTACGTCGAACTCCTCCAGGCGCGCCTGGGCCTCGGGCAGGCCGTCGCACATCGCCTCCAGGAGGACCCGGCCGAGCAGCATCGGGGCGCAGGCCGTGTCGAAGGCGAGGCCGGTGCCGACCGCCGCCGGGAGCAGGAGGTCGGAGTGGGCGGCCACCGGGGCGAACGCCGAGTCGGCCACCGTGACCACCGTCAGGCCCGCCGATTTGGCGTAGGCGAGAGTGTCGACGACCTCGCGGGGGTGGCGGGGCAGCGCGAAGCAGAGCAGGGTCGTGGCGCCCGCGCGGACGGCCGCGTCGATGCGGTCGGCGAGCATGGTGCCGCCCTCGTCGAGGAGGCGGACGTCGGGGTGGACCTTGGCCGCGAAGTAGGAGAACCCGTACGCCTGGGAGGCCGCCGCGCGCAGGCCGAGGACGAGGAGCGGCCGGGAGGCGGCGAGGAGGGCGCCGGCCCGTTCGACGGGGGCCGGGTCGGCGAGGAGGTCGGCCAGGTGGCGGAGGTTGGCGATCTCGGCCTCGACGGCCTGCTGGTACTCGTTGGCGCGGGTGACCGTCGCGGGTTCGGCGGGGGACACCTCGCGCAGGTGCTTGCGCAGGGCCGGGTAGCCGTCGAAGCCGAGGGCGACGGCGAAACGGGTCACGGAGGGCTGGCTGACGCCTGCCAGGTCGGCCAGCTCCACGGAGGACAGGAACGGCACGTCGGCCGCGCGCCGCACCATGCAGTGCGCGATGCGGCGCTGGGTGGGGGTGAGGCGGTGGCCCTCGAAGAGGTGCTGGAGGCGGGCGGCGGGGCTGTGTCCCCCGGTGCCGTTCGTCGTGTGCTCGGTCATGTCCACCCGTCCGTCCCCCGCGCCGTCCATTCAGTCAAAATTGGCCGTGCATGATGTTATTCAGGCGGGGGTGTCCGGCGCCAGGGCGCGGCCTCCGTGAAACGGTCGAGGAGCTTCGCCGCACGCTCCACGTCCGCCGTCAGCGGGCGGTCCGTCAGGTCCGGTTCGAGGGTGGCGTCGGCGAGGGCGAAGGCGCGGCCCACCGGCAGGTTCTCGTCGGGGCGGTGGTCGCGCAGGCGCAGGGCGCGGACCGCCGCGACCAGTTCGCAGCCGACGACCTGGCGGTAGGCGGCGCAGGCGCGCAGGGTCTGGCGTGCGGCAAGGGAGGCGAAGCTGGCCTGTTCCTCGACGCCGCGCGAGAGGACGGCGTGGCCGAGCGAGGCGGGCGCGGAGAAGGCGCGCAGGTCGCCGAGTGCGGCTCCGGCGGCGTACTCCAGGATCATCACGCCGGACGCGCCGGGTTCGCCGTCGGCGAGGAACGGGCGCAGGCGCGTGTACGCCGGTTCGTTGAGGGTGGACAGGCGGGAGGTGGACAGGCGGGCCACCTGGGTCACCGCCAGCCTGAAGTGGTCGAGTGCGAGGGCGAGTTGGGCCATGTAGAAGCCGCCGTGGTGGTACGCCGTCATGTCCTCGGGTGAGATCAGCGGGTTCTCCGCCGCCGCGTTGATCTCGACCGTGAGGACCGCTTCGAGCGCGTCCGCCGCGTCCTGCGCCGGCCCGTGGATTTGCGGCACGCAACGGAAGCCGTACGGGTCCTGGATGCGGCCGAGCGGTGGCGTCGGGCGGTCGGGGGCGCCGAGGAGGGCGCGCATCCGGGCGGCGACCTCGTAGGAGCCCTTGTGGCGGCGGGCCTCGTGGACGGGGAGCGCGTACGCCTCGTAACTGCCGTCGACGGCCAGGAGGCTGAGCGCGGCGACGAGCTGGGTCGCGGCGAGCAGGGAGCGCAGTTCGTGCAGGGCGAGTGCGGACTGGCCGAGGGTGAGGGCGTTGCTGGAGATCAGGGCGAGCGCGTCGTTGTTGTCGAGGGGCTGGGCGGCGGGCGCCGTGCCCTTGCCGCGCCAGGGGTGTTCACCGGCGAGGGCGAGGCCCATCTGGGCGAGGGCGGCGATGTCGCCGGTGCCGACGGAGCCGTGTTCGTTGACCGCCGGGTGGGCGCCGTTCTCCAGGGCTTCGCACAGGGCGGTGACGACGCTGGGGCGCAGGCCCGCGCCGCCCGCGAGGAGCTGGTTGGCGCGGACCGCGAGCATCGCGCGGACCTCGCGCTCGGGCAGTTCGTCGCCGATGGCGCCCGCGTGGCTGCGCAGCAGGCGCAGGCCGTGGTCGGCGGCGGCCTCGGTGGGCACGTCCTCGCTGCGGTTGGCGCCGACGCCGGTGGAGCGGCCGTAGACGCGGCCCGTGGCGGCGATCTCGCGGGCCGCGTTCCAGGACTCCTCGACGCGCTTCATGGCCTCGGTGCCGGGTATGGGCCGGGCGTCCGCGTCGGCGAGGCGGACCACGTCGGTGACCGGGAGGCCATGGCCGTCGAGGACGACGACCGGGGGCGGTGTCATGTCCATAGGGGGCATCACGCGCTGTTCCTCCTCGAACGGGCCTGGAGAGGTTCGTTGTGGCCGCAATCGCCCTCGCGGCGGCCTTCGTGTCTCACATCCCGGGCGTCCGGGGGTGATTTACCAGCGATTTACGCGGGGGCATTGACAAGTTATTCACGCACCGAGAACTCTGCATGACCATATGCAGGCCGGGCAAGAGGCGACCACGAGGACGACAGAGGCGCTCCATGATTCAGTTCGAGGCGGTTCACAAGCGGTTCCCGAACGGCACGACAGCCGTGCACGACCTGTCGCTCGACATGCCAGAAGGGGGCGTCACCGTCTTCGTCGGCTCCTCCGGCTGCGGCAAGACGACCAGCCTCCGCATGATCAACCGGATGGTCGAGCCGACCTCCGGCACCATCCGCGTCGGCGGCCGCGACGTCCTCGACCAGGACGCCGCCGAACTGCGCCGCTCCATCGGCTACGTCATCCAGCAGGCCGGCCTCTTCCCGCACCGCACCGTCCTCGACAACGTCGCCACCGTGCCGCTGCTCCTCGGCTGGGGCCGCAAGAAGGCCCGCGCCGCCGCCGGTGAACTCCTGGAGCGGGTCGGCCTCGCCCCCGAGATGGGCAGGCGCTACCCGCACCAGCTCTCCGGCGGACAACAGCAGCGGGTGGGGGTGGCGCGGGCGCTCGCGGCGGATCCCCCGGTGCTGCTGATGGATGAGCCGTTCGGGGCCGTCGACCCGGTCGTGCGGACGCAGTTGCAGGACGAGCTGCTGCGGCTGCAGAAGGAGCTGAGCAAGACCATCGTCTTCGTCACGCACGACATCGACGAGGCGGTACGGCTCGGGGACCGGATCGCCGTGTTCCGCGAGGGCGGGCACCTCGTGCAGTGCGCGGCCCCCGCCGAGCTCCTGGCCCGGCCCGTGGACGGGTTCGTGGCGGACTTCCTCGGGGCCGAGCGCGGCCTGAAGCTGCTGTCGCTGAGCCGGGTGGCGGAGGTCGCGCAGGGGCCCTTGCCGGAGGGCGGCCCCTGGGAGCTGGTGCTCGACCCGGCCCGCAAGCCCCTGCACTGGCGTGCGCGGGACAGCGGGGCCGAGGTCCCCGTCCGCCCCCTGCGGGACGCGGACTCGCTGCTGTCGGCGCTGAACGAGTCGGTCGCGGCGCCCTCCGGGCTGGTGGCCCGTGTCGACGCGGACGGGGTTCTCACCGGGGTCTCGTCCCGGGACGACATCCACGCACGGGCGGGCGCCGCGCACGCCGACGCCCTCAGGGGCGCGGGGAACGGCGCGGCCGGCCACGACGGACCCGCGGCCGCCGGCGAGACAGCCGCGGGACAGACGGGAAGCGCCGCATGAGCATCGACTGGGACTGGATCGGCTCCCACGGGTCCGACCTCACCACCCTCACCCTCTCCCACCTGCAAGCCGCCCTCACCGCCGTCGCCCTCGGCCTCCTCATCTCCCTCCCCCTCGCCGTCCTCGCCCACCGGGTCAGGCCCCTGCGCGGCTTCCTGCTCGGGATCAGCAACGTCCTGTTCACCATCCCCTCCATCGCCGTCTTCGTCCTGCTCCTCCCGGTCTCCGGACTCACCCGCACCACCACCGTCATCGGCCTGACGATCTACACCCTGGTCGTCCTGCTCCGGAACACGGTGGAGGGTCTCGACTCCGTGCCGCAGAAGACGAAGGAGGCGGCGAAGGCCATGGGCACGCGACCGCTGCGCACCCTGCTCACCGTCGAACTGCCGCTCGCGCTGCCGGTGATCATGGCGGGCGTACGGATCGCGACGGTCATGTCGATCTCGCTCGTCTCCGTGGCCACGTACATCGGTGACGGCGGACTCGGCCAGCTGTTCACCGACGGGTTCCAGCGGAACTTCCCGACCCCGGTGATCGTCGGCGTCGTCCTCACGCTGCTGCTCGCGCTCGTCGCGGACGCGGCGCTCGTCCTCGTACAGCGGCTGCTCACCCCGTGGGCCCGGACCCGGAAGGCCTGACCGCCATGTACGAACTCTTCAAGAACCTCGGCTCCTGGCTGGTCAGCGGCGAGCAGTGGACCGGCCCCGACGGCATCGCGCACCGGCTCGCCGAGCACCTCCAGTACTCGCTGATCGCGACGCTCGTCGCCGCCGCGCTCGCGCTCCCCGTCGGTCTGCTCATCGGGCACACGGGCCGGGGCGCGTTCGTCGCCATCAACCTCTCCTCCTTCGGCCGCGCGCTGCCGACCGTAGGACTCGTCGTCCTGGTCTTCCTCGCCAGCGGTCTGTCCATGTGGCCCGTCTACATCGCCCTCGTCGCGCTCGCCGTGCCGTCCATCGTCACCAACACGTACGCGGGGATGACCGCCGTCGATCCGGAGGTGAAGGACGCGGCGCGCGGCCAGGGCATGCGCGCGCACCAGGTCCTCCTCCAGGTGGAGCTGCCGCTCGCACTCCCGCTGATCATGACGGGGCTGCGGCTCGCGCTGATCCAGGTGGTGGCGACGGCGACCATCGCCGCGTACGTCTCCTTCGGCGGGCTCGGCCGCTACGTCTTCGACGGGCTCGCCCAGCGGGACCTCGTGCAGGTGCTCGGCGGGGCCGTCCTCGTCGCGGTCGTCGCCGTCGTCCTCGACCTGGCCCTCTCCGGGCTCCAGCGTCTCCTCTTCCGTCACCGTCCCGCCGCCCCCAAGTCGGCCTAGGAGCACAGCAGATGAATCGACGTACTCTCCTCGGCGGCCTGTTCGCCGCGGCCTCCGTGCCCGCGCTCGCCGCCTGCTCCAGCGGCATCACCTCCCTCGAAGGGGACGGCTCGGGCGGCGGTGGCGGCGGCTCCAGCAAGAACGGCGTCACCATCGGCACCGCCAACTTCACCGAGAACCAGGTCCTCGGGTACCTGTACGCCGCCGTGCTCGAAGCGGCCGGGGTGAAGACGAAGGTCCGCCCCAACCTCGGCACCCGGGAGATCCTCATCCCCGCGCTCAAGGGCGGCGACATCGACCTCCTGCCCGAGTACCAGGGCGCCCTCCTCCACTACCTGGACACCAAGTCCGAGGCGACCGAGGAGGGCGAGATGCAGAACGCCCTCGCCATGGCGCTCCCGGCCGGGCTGCAGATCCTGCCGTACGGGATGGCGGAGGACTCGGACGCGTTCGTCGTCACCCGCGAGACCGCCGAGAAGTACGGGCTGAAGTCCCTCGCCGATCTGGCGAAGCAGAACGGGAAGCTCGTCATCGGCGCGGCCCCGGAGGTCAAGAAGCGGCAGGTGGGGGCCGTCGGGCTGAAGGACGTCTACGGCGTCGAGTTCAAGGAGTTCAAGTCCCTCGACTCCTCCGGGCCGCTGGTGAAGGGCGCCCTGAAGAAGGGCGACGTCGACGTGGCGAACCTGTTCACCACCGACACCGACATCGCCGCCAACCACTGGGTCGTCCTCACCGACCCCAAGAACCTCGTCCCCGGCCAGCACGTCGTCCCGCTGATCGCCGACCGCAAGGCCGACTCCACCGTCCGCAAGGCGCTGGCCCGGCTCGGCAACGTACTCACCACCGAGCAGCTCACCGAGTTGAACCGGCTCGTCGACAAGGACAAGAAGGACCCCGAGGACGTCGCGAACGACTACGCGCGCGCCCATGGACTGAGCGAGAAGTAAGAGGTCAACGCATGGCAGCGGTAGTGGAGAAGCACTCCATCGACGTCGTCCCCGACAGCGAGCGGCACGGGCGCGCCTTCCACCAGTTCACGCTGTGGGTCGGCGCGAACCTGCACATCACCGCCGTCGTCACCGGCGCGCTCGCCGTCATCTTCGGCGGCGACGTGGTGTGGTCGCTCGTCGGGCTCGTGCTCGGCAATGTGCTCGGCGGCGCCGTCATGGCGCTGCACTCGGCGCAGGGGCCGAAGCTCGGGCTGCCGCAGATGATCCAGTCGCGGGCGCAGTTCGGCGTCAAGGGCGCCATCGTGCCGCTGCTCCTCGTCATCCTGATGTACGTCGGCTTCTTCGCGAGCGGCAGCGTGCTCGCCGGGCAGGCGACGGCCGAGCTGACGCACACCGGCGACACGATGGGGATCATTCTCTTCGCGCTGGTCACGGCTTTTCTGGCGGCCGTCGGCTACCGGGTCATCCACGTCCTGGGCCGCGTCGCCAGCGTCGTCTGTGCCGTCGCCTTCGTCTACCTCGGCATACGGCTCCTGGACCGCGCGGACCTCGGCGACCTGCTGAGCGACGCGCACTTCTCGCTGCCGATGTTCCTGCTCGCCGTGTCGCTCTCCGCGTCATGGCAGCTCGCGTTCGGCCCGTACGTCGCCGACTACTCGCGCTACCTGCCGCGCGACACCAGCGCCAAGGCCACGTTCTGGTGGACGCTGTCCGGCTCGGCGCTCGGCTCGCAGTGGTCGATGACGTTCGGCGTGCTCGTCGCGGCGACCGCCGGGGAGGCGTTCCTCGACAACCAGGTGGGGTACGTCGTCTCGCTCGGCGGCGCAGGCGCCGCCGCCTCCGTCTTCTACTTCGTCATCGCGCTCGGCAAGCTCACCGTCAACGTGCTCAACACGTACGGCGGGTTCATGGCGATGGTGACCGGTGTCAGCGGCTTCCGCGGGCAGCGGGTGCTCTCCCAGCGCGGGCGGGCCGTCTACATCGCGCTGATCATGATCGCGGGCACGGCGGTCGCCCTCGCGGGCAAGGACAGCTTCCTGTCGTCGTTCAAGGACTTCCTGCTGTTCCTGCTGACGTTCTTCACGCCGTGGAGCGCCATCAACCTGGTCGACTACTACCTGATCTCGCGCGAGCGCTACGACATCCCGGCCCTCGCCGATCCGCACGGCCGCTACGGCGCCTGGCGCTGGAAGGCGCTCCTGGTCTACGGGATCGGGCTCGTCGCCCAGTTCCCCTTCCTGGCCACCTCCTTCTACACGGGACCGCTCGTCGATCCGCTCGGCGGTGCGGACATCTCCTGGATCGTCGGGCTCGCCGTCCCGGCCGCCCTGTACTGGCTGCTCGCCCGCCACGACACCGCGCACGTGCCGGAGGCGACGATCCTGGAGGCGCCGCACGCGGGACCGGTGGCCTCGGGCGTGGCCCCGTAGGAAGAGGGGGGATAACCCCAATGCCCCGCGGGCCCGTGCTCCGTACCGTTACCGGGTATGGAAGCCCGCGAACAGGCACGTGACGCCGAACTCAAGAAGGAACTCGACGCCACCCTGCACGCCCGCAGGGAGCTCGGCGAAGAGTACGAGACCGCGCTCGTCGACTCGTTCCTCGACAAGGTCGAGCAGCGCCTGGACTCCAGCGTGGACCGCCGGGTGCGCAGGCAGCTCGCCGAGCAGCAGATGGTCGTGGCCCGCGACGCGCGTGCGGGCCGCAACCCCGGGAGCGACGGCTGGGGCGAACGCTTCGGCTTCGCCGTCGTCACCCTCGTCCTCGCGATCCCGCTCTCCGCGATCGCCGTGGTCAACGCCCATCTGCCCGGGCTGCTGATCGCGTGGGGCGGCATCGTCGGCGTCAACGCCCTGCACATGGGGGTCTGGGCGCCACGACTGGGCGAAAAGTGCCGTGGCCGCAAGGACCCCGACTCCGACTGGGAGGAGTGAGCGGCCGGGCTCCGCTTGTCCGGGGTCCGGCTTCTCCAGGGTGCGGATCCCCCGGATCCGGCGCGCCGCTCTCCACGGGGCACGGGACGGCGACCGGGTCGAGCAGGTCGACTGCCACGCCTCCTTCAACCGCCGTACGGCGTCTGCCTGCCTGGCGGTTGAAGACACCGTGCAGCACGGACCACGACCCGCTCGTGGAACCGGTGTCATGCCTGCCGTGTCGGCAGGAGTACCGCCTGGCGCAGGTTCACGTGGCGGGGGCGGCTGACCGTGTAGGCGATGAGGTCCGCGACGTCCGTGGAGGAGAGGCCGAGCAGCGACTCGAACATGCCGTCCAGCTGGCCGGACAGCTCGGCGTTGTCGACGTGCGAGGCCAGCTCCGAGTCGGTCAGGCCGGGCTCGATGTTGGTGACGCGGACGTCGCGCGGGCCCAGCTCGGTGCGGAGCGACTGGGAGAGGTACGTCAGGGCCGCCTTCGTCGCCCCGTACACCGCGTAGTTCGGGAACGGGACGTGTGCGCCGATGGACGAGATGTTCACCAGGTCCGCCGTGCCGCCCGCCGCGGCCGTCGCGACGAGGTCGGCGGTGAAGGCGCGGATGACGCGCAGCGCCCCGGCCACGTTGGTGTCGAGCATCCGCTGCCACTCGTCGGCGCGGCCCTCGGTGACGGGGTTGGGCAGCATCACGCCCGCCGCGTTCACGACGAGGTCGACCCGCCCGTACACGGCGTGCACGCGCTCGGCGGCGGCGTCGACCGCGCCCTGGTCCGTGATGTCCGTGGGCACGGCGAGGGCCTGCCCGCCGTCCGCCCCGATCTTCGCGGCGAGGTCGGTGAGGCGGTCGGCGCGCCGGGCGAGGAGGGCGACGCGGGCGCCGTTCGCGGCGAGCAGCCGGGCGGTCGCCTCACCCATGCCGCTGGCGGCGCCGGTGACGAGGGCGGTACGGCCGGCGAGGTCGCTGTAGAGCGTCGTCGAAGTCATGGCAGCAGCTTGTAGCGGTCCGCGCACGCTACCCAGGGCGAAGCTTTTCCTGGGTATGCCAGTACCAGGACGGTCGCGCGCGGGCTCCCTAGGATCGTCGGCATGAACGAGCTCGGTGACATAGGCGGCTTCCTGCGCTCGCGGCGCGCCCGCATCCGGCCGGAGGAGGTCGGCCTGCCGGAGCACGGGCGGCGCCGGGTGCCGGGGCTGCGCCGCGAGGAGGTCGCGCAGCTCGCCGGGGTCAGCGTCGACTACTACATCCGCCTGGAGCAGGGCCGGTCCGCGTCCGTCTCGGACGCGGTGCTCGACGCCGTCGCCCGTGTCCTGCGCCTGGACGACACCGAGCGGACCCATCTGGGCGCCCTCGCCCGCCCCGCCGCCACTGCCCGCCGCGGGGCGTCCGGGCGTCCGGCGGTCCAGGAGGTGCGGCCCGGGGTGCGGCTGCTCCTGGACACGATCGACAAGGCCCCGGCGTTCGTGCTGGGCCGCCGCATGGACGTCCTCGCGTGGAACGAGCCCGGCGACGCCGTCCTCGGCTTCTCCGCGATGGACCCCCGGGACCGCAACATGCCGCGCCAGGTCTTCCTGAACCCGGACGCCCGCGACCTCTACCCGGAGTGGGCGGCCGTCGCCGCCGAGACCGTCGCGTTCCTGCGCCTCGACGCGGGCGCGCACCCGCACGACCCGCTCCTCGCCTCCCTGGTCGGTGAGGTCTCCCTGGCCAGCGCGGACTTCCGGCGCCTGTGGGCGGACCAGCAGGTGAAGGAGAAGGGGTACGGCGTGAAGCGCATGCTCCACCCGGTCGCCGGTGAACTGGTCTTCCCGTACGAGACGCTGGCGCTGCCCGGCGAGCCCGGACAGGTGCTCGTGGTCTACACGCCCGAGCCCGGCTCGGCGACCGAGGAGCGGCTGCGGGCCCTGACGCTGCCGACCCTGACCACGTAGCCCTGGCCGTAGACCTCCTCACGCAACCTTCAGAAACCGTCGCTAACCTCCCGCCCCGGACGGACGGACCGGCGTCGAAGGAGGGCATGAGGTGGCGACGCGCGGAGCGCAAGGGCTGGTCAGGACCGCTGTCGTGGTGCGGGCAGGGGCCGCCCCGCTGTGGTGGCTGGGTGTCGTCGCGGCGGGCGTCGGGCTCGTGCCGGACGGGCTCACCGGGCGGCGGATCGGGCTGCTCGCCGGGGCCGCGCTGTTCCTCGTGGTCGCGGCGGCGGTGGCGTACGCCCGCAGGCAAAGGTATGCACGGCTGGCGCGCGGCGCGGCCCGCGCCGGGAAGTTCGACGTCCTGCAGGACCGGCAGGTCACCGTACGGAACTGGCGGCGCGGCCACCGCTGGTGGCTGGTGCTCGCCTTCCTCGCGGCCGTCGCCGGCGCGTTCGCGGTGCCCGCGGCGGGCGGCATGGCGCTGGCCGGGGCCGGCGCCGGGCTGTGGCTGAAGGCGGCCTGGCTGGGCCGGCGCGAGCGGGAGAGCGACGCGCTGGTGTGGCTGCGCGTCGACTGGCTCGGGCCCCGCGCGGGCGCGCCCGCGGGAAAGCGGGTCAAGGCGTACCGGTCCACGGGGACGGCGGCGGGCGACGCCGCGCCCGGCGGGGCACGGCGCCGCTGACACCCGGCGTCGCTCACACGTCGAGGTCGGCCTCGATCTTCTTGAGCTGGTGGCGGGCCATCGCCAGGTTGGCGCGCGAGGAGTCCAGTACGAGGTACAGGAACAGCCCGTTGCCGCTGCGGCCCTTCAGGAGGCGGATCAGGTGGTACTGCGTGCCGAGCGTGATGAGGATGTCCTCGATCTCGTCCTTCAGACCGAGGTGTTCCATGGTGCGCAGCTTGGCGCGGACGACGTCGGTGTTGCCCGCGGCGGCGACCTCCAGGTCGAAGCTCTTGGAGCCGCCGATCGTGCCGAGGGCCATGCCGCTGTTGTAGTCGACGAGGGCGGCGGCGCTCGCGCCCTCGATGGAGGTGACGGCGTCCTTCAACGCGGTCTCGGTGTTGGCCATGGTGCTGGGTCCTTTCCTACGCTGCCTCAACGGGCGGTTCGGGGTTGCAGTCCGGGCTCGGGGAGTCCGGGCTCGGCGGTCTTCGGGGTGCGGACGGGAAGCTTGCTGTCGGCGGGCGCCGGGGGCAGGGCTGGTGCCGTACGCGCCCGGGACCGGCCCCGGGCCCGCACGGGCGGTTCGACGGGCAGGGCCGCGTCGACGAGTTCACCGATCCGCGTCCCGGAGCGGCGGCCCTCCAGGTGCAGCCGCCCCACGTTGATCCGGTCCTCCGCGAGCAGGGTCAGGACGGCGGCGCCCCCGGCCGCGTACGTGGCGACGTAGCCGTCCGTGCCCCGCACCAGGAGTTCGCGGAAGCCGCCCTGCCCGGTGGCGTCCGAGAGGCGCTGGGCGACGCCGAGCGCGGCGGCGGTCAGCGCGGCCACGCCCTCGGGCTCGATCCCGGGCGTGTCCTGGGCGAGCACGAGTCCGTCGACGCTGGCCGCGAGGGCGCCGGTGACCTGGGGGACCCGGATGCGCAGCCGTTGCAGTTCGCCGAGGACTTCGGCCTCGTCGGCCATCGGCGGTCTCCTTCCGGAAGTGACGGGGGGTTCGGGGCCGCTGCGCACGATGCGGCGCAGGCGCTTCACAGCGCCTCCAGGGCGGCGCGCAGCCTGCGCAGCAGCGCCACGTCGGGGTCCTCGACGTCGGCGTGCGCCATCCACGCGGGCACGGGGAACGCGGTGTCGCCCTGGGCGGCGGCGGTGGTGACGAGCCCGGCCGCGGCCAGGCGGCGCAGGTCGACCAGGGTGTGGAAGGCGGGCCTGCCCAGGGCGAGCGCGATCTGCGAGGCGGTGCGCACCCCGTCGACCAGGTCCAGGACACGGCGCCTGCGCGCGGGCACGGGCGGCTCCTGGCCCCCCGTCCTGGACAGGGGCGCGGTGTCGGTGTCCGGCTCGGGCCAGATCCGCTGGAGGAGTTCGCGGCGGCGCCGGGTCTCCCGCTCGACGGCGGCGACCGGCACCGGGCGCACCGCCCCGAACCAGTGCGCGACCCCGTACCGGAACCGGGTGGGGCCGCTGCTCGGCGCGAGCGTGAAGTAGGCGGCGTCGAAGATCGCGGCGAGGTGGCAGAGTTCGAGGGCGCCGTCCGAGAGGCGGCCCTGCTCGACGAGGTAGCGGCCGACGCGCTGCCGGGTGCCCGCCCGGTCGACCGCCTCCCACCAGGAGTCGGCCCGGATCGCGCCGTTCGCCGTGAGCAGGACGTCCATGCCGGGTGTCGCGGGCGACTCGGCGTGCACCACGTGCCCGTCGGCGAGGTACAGCGTGCCGTGCTCGCGTATGAGTGCTCCGGTGGCCCGCTCGTCGGCGAGCCGGCCGAGCATCGGGGATATCTTGCCGCCCGCGGCGGCCGTCGCCGCGTTCATCCCAGGACCAGCCGGTCGGCCAGGTCGGCGAGGCGCAGCCGGGACAGCGCGAGGTTGCCCTCGTCCCGGTCGAGCCACAGGTGCAGGAAGACGCTGCTGTCGAAGCTGGTCCGGACGAACCGCAGCAGGTGGTAGCCGTCGCGGTTGGTGACGATGACGTCCTCGACGGGCGGCGCCTTGTCGCTCGCCGACCCCGGTGACCAGTCGCTGCCGCCGGCCGGGGCGAACGCCCCGTGCTCGGCGGCGAGCCGCGCGAGTTCGGCGGCCTCCGCGGCGGTCGCCTCATGGTCGCCGCCCGGCGAGTCCCCGATGGTGCCGAGGGCGAGTCCGCTGGTCCAGTCGACGACGGAGGCGCCGCGCGCCCCCGGCAGCCGCATGACCTGAAGCAGGCACTCGTCGATTCCGGGCACGCCTGAAACTCCCCACCAAGTAGCCGTGTTCGTGCGAAGCTGTCGCTTGCGTGACGACGAAACTACGCACGGTGCGGCGGCCTGGTGAGCGTTCTGGCATTTTCCGGTGGAACATTCAGAAGAGGGCTAAAATCCGCCAACCAAATAATTTCTTCGAAGAGTTCACAGCAACCCCGATCGTCACAGGTCGACCAGAGCGCCCCTGTGGTCCCCGCCCGACTCCGCCACGATCTCCTCGACGGTCTGCGGCGCCCGTACGGTCGCGAACCGCACGCCGCCGTCGGGGCCGTCGTCCGCGCCGAACCCGTAGACCCCGGGCCGGACGAGCGAGTTGTACGAGTAGTGCTGCGCGAAGTAGTACGCGCCGGTGTCGAGCGCGGCGGCGTAGTCACCGGCTTCGAGCAGCGGCAGCGCGTGGTTCTCGGCGAGCAGGTCACCGGCGAAGCAGGCGGGACCGGCGACGTCCTGGGCGACGGCCGGGCCGGTCTTGCGGCGCCCCTGTGCGTCGTAGGCGGCGATCCGCAGCGGCCAGGACGCGGGTGCGTACACGGTCCGCGTCGCGACCTGAACGCCCGCGTGCGTGACGGCGATCGGCCGGCCGCCGCTCTTCTTCGCGTACTCGACCAGCGCGAGGATCGTGCCGTGCTTGGCCAGCAGTGAGCGGCCGAACTCGGTGACGAGTCCGTAGCGCCCGTCGAAGAGCCCGGGGACGGTGGCGGCGAGCAGCTTCGCGTAGGTGGCGTAGTCCGGGGTCTCCTCGTCGGAGGCGAAGTTGACGGGCAGCCCGCCGCCGATGTCGAGGGTGTCGATCTGCTGCCGCCCGGCGGCTTCGTTGATCTCCTCGGCGAGCTCGTACGCGGCCCGCACGCCCTGCGCCATCAGTTCGAGCGGCACGCCTTGTGACCCGGAGTGCGTGTGGAGCCGGGTCAGCCACGGCCGGTCGAGGTAGGCGCGCACGACCCAGGCGCGGGCGCCCTCGTCCCGCAGCGCGACACCGAACTTGGAGGTGGCGGTCGCGGTGGACAGGGCGCCGATGGAACCGGCGCCGATCTGCGGGTTCACGCGCAGGCCGAGGGGTGAGGCGGTGGGCGCGGAGGCGACCAGGGCGTCGATGCGGGCCAGCTCCTGCGGGTTGTCGGCGTTGACCGCGATGCCGAGCGCGAGCGCCTCGCGCAGTTCGGCGCCGGTCTTGGCGGGGGAGTCCAGGACGGTCCGCGTCGGCGGCACCCCGGCGGCGCGGGCGAGGGCCAGCTCGCCCGGGCTCGCCACCTCGGCCCCGATGCCCGCCTCGTGCAGCAGCCGCAGTACGGGCACGAGCGGGGTCGCCTTCACGGCGAAGGCGTGCAGGACCTCGGTGCCGGGGGCGGTGACCGCGTCGAAGGCGGCGCGCAGGGAGGCGGCGGAGGAGCGGACGCCGGTGACGTCGAGGAGCCCGGCGACGGGGGCGTCCGGGCCGACGAGTCCTTGCGTGACGGCGGCGTGGACGGCCTGGTCGCGGCGGGCGGAGAGGTCGTTGAGCGGGTCCGTGGATACGTCCTTCGATGCCATGTGGTCCAGACAACCACCCGGGGCGCGGGCCTGGGAACGTATTGACTAGCTCTATTCAGAAGACCAGGATGTGAATAACCGGATCATCAACGGAGTATCCCAGGAGGCCGCCGATGCCGTCGACGTCAGGACCACGCCCCGTACGCGCTCCGCGCGGCCCCGAGCTGAACACGCTCGGCTGGCAGCAGGAAGGCGCCCTGCGGATGCTCATGAACAACCTCGACGCCGAGGTCGCCGAGCACCCCGACAAGCTGGTCGTCTACGGGGGCACGGGCAAGGCGGCCCGGTCCTGGGAGGCGTTCGACGCGATCGTGCGCACGCTCAAGACGCTGAAGTCCGACGAGACGCTGCTCGTCCAGTCCGGCAAGCCGGTCGGCGTGCTCCGCACCAGCGAGTGGGCGCCGCGCGTGCTCCTCGCCAACTCCAACCTCGTCGGCGACTGGGCCAACTGGGAGGAGTTCCGCAAGCTGGAGGCCGAGGGCCTGACCATGTACGGCCAGATGACGGCCGGTTCGTGGATCTACATCGGCTCGCAGGGCATCGTGCAGGGCACGTACGAGACCTTCGGTGCGGTCGCGCGGAAGAAGTTCGGCGGCACGCTGGCCGGCACGATCACCCTCACCGCCGGAGTCGGCGGCATGGGCGGCGCCCAGCCCCTCGCGGTCACCATGAACGAGGGCGTCGCGATCTGCGTCGACGTCGACGAGACCCGCATCGACCGCCGCATCGGCACCCGCTACCTGGACGTCAAGGCCGACCACCTCGACCACGCCCTGGAGCTGGCGGTCCAGGCGCGCGACGAGCGCCGCGCCCTGTCCATCGGCGTCGTCGGCAACGCCGCCGAGGTCTTCCCCGAACTGCTGCGCCGCGAGGCCCCGATCGACATTGTCACGGACCAGACCTCCGCCCACGACCCGCTCGCCTACCTCCCCCTCGGCATCTCCGTCGAGGACTGGGACAAGGAGCGCGAGGCGGACCCGGCGGGCTTCACCGACAAGGCGCGCCACTCCATGCGCCTGCACGTCGAGGCGATGATCGGCTTCCTCGACCGCGGCGCCGAGGTCTTCGACTACGGCAACTCCATCCGCGACGAGGCCCGCAAGGCGGGCTGCGAGCGCGCCTTCGACTTCCCCGGCTTCGTCCCGGCGCACATCCGCCCGCTGTTCGAGGAGGGGCTCGGCCCGTTCCGCTGGGCGGCGCTCTCCGGCGACCCGGCGGACATCGCCAGGACGGACGCCGCGATCAAGGAACTCTTCCCCGACAACAAGCACCTGCACCGCTGGCTCGACATGGCCGGTGAACGCATCTCCTTCGAGGGCCTCCCGGCCCGCATCTGCTGGCTCGGCTACGGCGAACGCCACCTGGCGGGCCTGAAGTTCAACGAGATGGTCGCGTCCGGCGAACTCTCGGCCCCGGTCGCCATCGGCCGCGACCACCTCGACTCGGGGTCCGTCGCCTCCCCGTACCGCGAGACCGAGGCCATGAAGGACGGCTCCGACGCGATCGCCGACTGGCCGCTCCTCAACGCCCTGGTCAACACGGCGTCCGGCGCGTCCTGGGTCTCCCTCCACCACGGCGGCGGCGTCGGCATGGGCCGCTCCATCCACGCGGGCCAGGTGTGCGTCGCGGACGGCACGGAGCTGGCCGCCCAGAAGATCGAGCGCGTGCTGACCAACGACCCGGCGATGGGCGTCATCCGCCACGTGGACGCGGGGTACGAACACGCGGCCGAGGTCGCGGCGGAACGGGGCGTTCGCGTGCCGATGCGGGAGGGCGAGTGAGCAGCCCCGCACCTCAAGCCGTGTCCTCAGCTCCAGGCTTCCTGGAGATGTGGCGCAACCTGCACCCCATAGGCCGCCACCCGGAGACCAACGGCTACCGCCGCCACGCCTGGACGGAGGCCGACGCCGACTGCCGGGCCTGGTTCAAGGCCCAGGCCGAATCCCGCGGCCTGACCTACGAACTGGACCGCAACGGCAACCAGTGGGCCTGGCTGGGGGACCCGGAGACCGGCGGAGCCATCGTCACCGGCTCCCACCTGGACTCCGTCCCCGACGGCGGCGCCTTCGACGGCCCGCTGGGCGTGGTCTCCGCCTTCGCGGCCCTGGACGAACTGCGCGGCAGGGGCGCGGAGTTCACCAGGCCCCTGGCCATCACCAACTTCGGCGACGAGGAGGGCGCCCGCTTCGGCCTGGCCTGCGTGGGCTCGCGCCTCACGGGCGGCCACCTCACCCGGGAGCAGGCGTTCGCCCTGACGGACGCGGACGGCGTCACGCTCCCGCGGGCGATGGAGCGCGCGGGCTACGACCCGGAGGCGATCGGACCGGACCCGGACCGCCTGTCCCGCGTCGACGCGTTCATCGAGCTGCACGTGGAGCAGGGCCGCGCCCTCGACCTGTCCGGCGACGCGGTCGGCATCGCCAGCGCCATCTGGCCGCACGGCCGCTGGCGCTTCGACTTCCGCGGCGAGGCCAACCACGCGGGCACGACCCGCCTGGCCGACCGCAGGGACCCGATGCTCCCGTACGCGGAGACGGTCCTCGCGGCGCGCAGGGAAGCGCGGCTGGCGGGCGCGGTGGCGACCTTCGGCAAGATCGCGGTCGAGCCGAACGGCGTCAACGCCATCCCGTCCCTGGTCCGGGGCTGGCTCGACTCGCGCGCGGCCGACCAGGACGCCCTGGACCGCACGGTCACGGCGATCGAGAAGGCGGCCCGCGAGTACGCCGACGCGCACGGCGTCGACGTGGAGCTGACACGGGAGTCCTTCACCCCGGTCGTCGACTTCGACCACGCGCTCCGCGACGAACTGGCCCGCATCCTCGGCACGAAGACGCCGTCCGCCGACCTCAGGGTCCCCGTCCTGGGGACAGGCGCGGGACACGACGCGGGAATCCTCGCCTCGTCGGTCCCCACCGCCATGCTGTTCGTACGCAACCCGACGGGTGTCTCGCACTCCCCGGCCGAGTCCGCGTCCGAGGACGACTGCGTGGCGGGCGTCCGCGCACTCGCCGACGTACTGGAAGGACTGGCCTGCAAGTGACGACGTACTGGCTGGAGCAAGCCTGGCTCGACCCGAACGTCGAGCCGGGCGTGGCGGTGGAGGTGTCGGACGCGGCGGACGGCGTCGGCCGGATCACATCCGTCCGCAAGGAGGTCACGACACCCCCGCCCGGCGCGGTGATCCTGCGCGGACTGACCCTCCCCGGCCTCGCCAACGCCCACTCCCACGCCTTCCACCGGGCGCTGCGCTCGACGGTGCAGGTCGGCTCGGGCACGTTCTGGACCTGGCGCGAGACCATGTACGGGGTGGCGGAACGGCTGACCCCGGACACGTACCACGCGCTCGCGCGGGCGGTGTACGCGGAGATGGCGCTGGCCGGCATCACGGCGGTCGGCGAGTTCCACTACCTGCACCACGGCCCCGGCGGCACCCCGTACGCCGACCCCAACGCGATGGGCGAGGCGCTGATCGCGGCGGCGGACGAGGCGGGCATCCGCATCACGCTCCTCGACACGGCGTACGTCTCGTCCGGCTTCGGCAAGGCCCCGGACCACCACCAGCGGCGCTTCTCCGACGGCACGACGGAGGGCTGGGCCGAACGGGCGTCGCTGCTCAAGGACCGCCCGCACGCGCGGATCGGCGCGGCGGTGCACTCGGTGCGCGCGGTCCCCGCGGACCAGCTCGCGACGGTGGCGGAGTGGGCGAGGACGCGGCGGTCCCCGCTCCACGTCCACCTCTCCGAGCAGACCGCGGAGAACGACGCGTGCCTGGCGACCCACGGCCGCACCCCGGCCCAGCTCCTCGCCGACCACGGCGTCCTCGGCCGGACCACAACGGGCGTCCACAACACCCACCTCACCGACACCGACATCGCGCTCATCGGCGGCACGGGCACCGGCACCTGCATGTGCCCGACGACGGAACGCGACCTGGCCGACGGCATCGGCCCGGCGGTGGCCCTCCAGAAGGCGGGCTCCCCGCTCTCGCTCGGCTCGGACAGCCACGCCGTCATCGACCCGTTCGAGGAGGCGCGCGCGATGGAGCTGAACGAGCGCCTGCGCTCCCGCACCCGCGGCCACTGGACGGCGGCGGCCCTGCTCCGCGCGTCCACCGTCGACGGCCACGCGGCCCTCGGCTGGCCCGACGCGGGAACCCTGGAGGCCGGGGCGGTGGCGGACCTGGTGACGGTGGAGCTCACCTCGGTCCGCACGGCAGGCGCGGCCCCGCGCCTGGGCGCGGAGACGGCGGTGTTCGCGGCGAGCGCGGCGGACGTGACGGACGTGATCGCGGGCGGGCGCAGGGTCGTGGCGGACGGGCGGCACGCACGGATCGGTGACGTGGCGTCGGCCCTGACGGAAGCGATCGCGGCGCTGCACGCGTAGGGCTGTCCCTCTTCACCAGTACGACCCAACCCAGCCCACCCGGCCCCGTGACCTCAGGAAGAAGGAGCCAGCACCATGACGCCCCCGACCACAGCGATCACCAACATCGGCACCCTGGTCACCAACGACCCGGGCCTGGGCGAAGGCCCCCTCGGCCAGATCAAGAACGCCGCCCTGGTCATCGAGAACGGCGAGATCGCCTGGGCGGGCCCCGACAAGAACGTCCCGGCGACGGACGCACACCACGACGCCCAGGGCCGCGCCGTGATCCCGGGCTTCGTCGACAGCCACTCCCACCTCCTCTTCGCGGGCGACCGCACGGAGGAGTTCAACGCCCGTATGGAAGGCCGGGCGTACTCGGCCGGAGGCATCCGTACGACGGTGGCGGCGACCAGGGCGGCGACGGACGCGCAACTGGAAGCGAACCTGACCCGCTACCTGACGGAGGCCCTCCGCCAGGGCACGACCACGTTCGAGACGAAGTCGGGCTACGGCCTGACGACGGAGGACGAGTCGCGGGCCCTGCGCATCGCGGCGTCCCACACGGACGAGGTCACGTACCTGGGCGCGCACATCGTGCCCCCCGACCACGCGGACGACCCGGCGGCGTACGTGGAGCTGGTGACGGGCGAGATGCTCGACGCGTGCGCGCCCCACGCCCGCTGGATCGACGTGTTCTGTGAGAAGGGCGCGTTCGACGGCGACCAGGCGAGGGCGATCCTGACGGCGGGCATGGCGAAGGGCCTGACCCCCCGCATCCACGCGAACCAGCTCTCGTACGGCCCCGGGGTCCAGCTTGCGGTGGAGCTGGACGCGGCGAGCGCGGACCACTGCACGCACCTCACCGACGACGACGTGGACGCCCTGTCCCAGAGCGACACGGTGGCGACCCTGCTCCCCGGCGCCGAGTTCTCCACGCGCGCGCAGTGGCCGGACGCCCGCCGCCTCCTGGACGCGGGCGTGACGGTGGCCCTCTCCACGGACTGCAACCCGGGCTCGTCCTTCACCTCGTCCGTCCCGTTCTGCATCGCCCTGGCGGTACGGGACATGGGCATGACCCCGGACGAGGCGCTCTGGTCGGCGACGGCGGGCGGCGCGAAGGCGCTCCGCAGGACGGACGTGGGCCGTCTGTCCCCGGGCGCCCGGGCGAACCTGGCGTTCCTGGACGCGCCGAGCCACGTACACCTGGCGTACCGGCCGGGCGTGCCGCTGGTGAGCGAGGTGTGGCGGGCAGGGGCACGGGTGCGGGCCTGACCGCGCCCCGGACGAGCGACGGGCCCGCCTGCCGTCGGCGTCGACGCCGACAACGGGCGGGCCCGGCGAAGCCGTTGGCGCTACTCCTCGACCGTCAGCCCCTTGCGGAGCTTGACCAGGGTGCGGGAGAGCAGGCGGGAGACGTGCATCTGCGAGATGCCCAGCTCGTCGCCGATCTCGGACTGCGTCATGTTGGCGACGAAGCGCAGGGAGAGGATCTTGCGGTCGCGCGCCGGGAGCTCGGCGATGAGGGGCTTGAGGGACTCGATGTACTCGATGCCCTCCAGGCCGTTGTCCTCGTAGCCGATGCGGTCCGCGAGCGCGCCCTCGGAGTCGTCGTCCTCGGGCTGGGCGTCGAGGGAGCTGGCGGTGTAGGCGTTGGACGCCGCCATGCCCTCCACGACCTCTTCGTTCGACAGGCCCAGGCGCTCGGCGAGCTCGGCCACCGTGGGGGCTCGGTCGAGCTGCTGGGCGAGCTCGTCGCCCGCCTTGGCGAGGTCGAGACGGAGTTCCTGGAGGCGTCGGGGCACCCGTACGGACCAGGAGGTGTCGCGGAAGAAGCGCTTGATCTCACCGACGATGGTTGGCATCGCGAACGTGGGGAACTCGACCCCACGGCTCAGCTCGAAACGGTCGATGGCTTTGATCAGGCCGATGGTCCCGACCTGGATGATGTCCTCCATCGGCTCACTGCGGGAGCGGAACCGGGAGGCCGCGAACTTCACCAGGGCGAGGTTCAGCTCGACCAGGGTGGTGCGGACATAAGAGAATTCGTGGGTGCCCTCTTCGAGGGACTCAAGGCGCTCGAAGAGCGTCTTGGAGAGGGCGCGGGCGTCGACCGCTCCCACCTCGGCGAACGGCGGGATCTCCGGGAGCCCGTCGAGTCCTTCCGACACGTCGGACCCGAGGTCGGAGTGGCGTTCCGGTACGGGTGTCGACGTCGCCATGTCGGTATGCGATGCGTCGAGCCGGGGTGACATGATGTCCTCCATCGTTCTCGGCATATGGCTGCCGATGCCAATACGTGCACTGTCGGGAGTGCGGCGCCTCCAAAGCCGGCGGGTTCGTTTTCTGTCCTTACTAGGCCTACCCGCTTTCGTCGCCGGGCCGCAAGTGCGCTATGCCCCTAAATGTCCGTTTCTTAGGGGTTGTTGGGTACCAGGTGCCGAAGAGAAGGCGTAGTGTTCGAGGGCGTCAACCGGCACGTCGAAGGCAGCGAGAGAGAGACGTCATGGACCGCGGGACAGTCGGCAGTGCTCATCGGGGCCGGCTTCTGGTCGAGGTACGGGAAGAGGGCTCCAGCGCCGTCGTGACCCCGGTGGGTGAACTGGATCACCACACCGCGGACCTTCTGCGCGAACCCCTCGAAGAATGCCTGGTGAGCGGCTTCTCCCGGCTGGTGGTGGACTGCGCGCGCCTGGAGTTCTGCGACTCGACGGGGCTGAACGTGCTGCTCGGGGCCCGCCTCAAGGCCGAGGCCGCGGGCGGCGGGATCCATCTGGCCGGGATGCAGCCGGTGGTCGCCCGGGTCTTCGAGATCACCGGCGCCGACGCCGTCTTTACGGTGCACGAGACCCTGTCCGCGGCGCTCGCCGCCGAGTGAGCGGATGCGCTCGTGCCCCGGAGCGGTAGAAGTTACGCTCCAGTTGTCCGCGTGTGACCGAGGCGTTATCGGTGTCACAGGGTCCGCACCGGATCGACGGGTGTTCTCGTCGTCCGGCCGGGCAGGAGACACCCGACCACCCCTGCAACCACGAGCCCTGAGTCCTGAAGAAGAAGCTGAAATGGTGAATCGGTGAGGTGAAGTGCTGATGAGCACCACCCGGCCTTACTCGCCGGGCGACCACGGCCCCGAGTCCGGCGATGTTCCGGCTGCCGGGGGCCGGCAGGTCCGCACGCTGAGCCTCGCAGGGGCGAGCGGCATCGTGCCGCTGGCTCGTGACTTCTCCCGGGAGGCGCTGCACGCCTGGGGCTGGCTGCCCGCCCCGACCGCGGAGAGCCGTGCCGCCGCCGAGGATGTGCTGCTCGTCGTCTCCGAGCTGGTCACCAACGCCTGCCTGCACGCCGAGGGCCCGGACTCGCTGACGGTCTCCCTCGACAACAAGGTCCTGCGCATCGAGGTCACCGACCACGGCGCGGGCCAGCCCGAGCCGCGCACCCCGCACCGCGCGGGGCGCCCCGGCGGCCACGGCATGTTCATCGTCCAGCGCCTCTGCCTCGACTGGGGGGTCGTGCGCACGCCCGGGGTCGTCGGCAAAACCGTTTGGGCGGAGCTGGGTACGCCCGCCTGAACCCCGCTTCTCACCGAGAGCGCGCCGGATCGTTTCGATCCGGCGCGCTCTTCGTGTTCCCGTGCTGTGTGTCTTCCCTCGGCAAGGGGCCGGGCGTACCTTGAGCCACCCGTATCTGATGAACCGTCAGCAACCGGTGGGCGAAAGGACTACGAGGTGTCGTACCGGACGTACCAGAAACGAACCGCCGCGTTCGCGCTCAGCGCGGCCCTGGCCGGCTCGGCGGTGCTGATGGCCGCCCCCGGGGCCCGGGCCACCGTGCAGGACGTCAACTACCAGTGCAAGACGCCCATCGGGAACAAGTCGGCGGTCTCCCCGATCGACATGCGGAGCGTCAAGAGCGGCAGCGGCTACAAGATCACGATGACCTTCCGGAAGGGCGTCTCCTCCAGCCCGGTCGAGCTGGGCAAGGGCGCGATGAACCCCAGCGTGGTGATCGAGCTCGGCGGGGCGGACAGCGGCTCCCTGCCGGTCTCGGGCCCGCCCAACGCGGCGGCGATCCCCGCCAACACCCCGATCAGGATCAGCGACCTCTCGGGCACCTACACGCCGAAGAAGAGCGGCAAGGTGACCTTCACGGCGGGCGTCCTGACCATCAAGGCCCTGGGCACGACGACGACATGCACCCCCGCCAACGCCCCCAAGCCGTCCCTGGAACTGACGGTAAAGGCAGCGACCGCCCCCGGCGCAGCGGCCCCGGCCCCCTCCGACGCCACCCAGCTCCCTCAGACGGGCCCCGAGGACTCGGCCCTCGCCCTCGGCACCCTGGGCGCCACGATCCTCCTCACGGGAGCGGCAGGAACCCTATGGCTGACAAGAACCCGCCGAGAGTAAGACCCGGCCTGGGGACGCAGGGCGGGGCCGCACAGCAGTCGCAGGGGAGACCTATCTGGCCAGGGGCGCGGGGAACTGCGCGAGCAACCACGACGAACCCGCACCCGCCGACGACGACCCACCACCTACGGCGCGCAGGCGAGGCCGCAGGCCAGTCGCGGGGCAGACCAGCCCCGCCAGGGGCGCGGGGAACTGCGCGAGCAACCACAACGAACCCGCACCCGCCGACGACGAAGCACCACCTACGGCGCGCAGCCACCCGCACCGCCGTCACCCTACTGGTGGCCCTCCCCACACCCCTGGCCCACGCGGACGCGGACCCCCCGAACTGGACCCTCACCCCGTACCCGAGCACCCGCCCGTACATCTACGCAGAGGGCACCCCCGGCACCGCCCTGGAGGACAAGGTGGCCGTCACCAACCCAACCCCCCGCCCCCTCCAGGTCACCCTGCGCGGCACAGGCCCCCACATCGCCCTCGCAGAGAACCCCGTACGCGTACCGCCCCGCACCCGCGCCGACATCCCCTTCACGATCACCGTCCCGCAGAACGCACCCCCGGGCGACACCCCGGGCACGATCGCCGCGCACGCGAACGGCCGGACCTCCCGCGTCGACGTCCACCTGAACATCACCGGCCCCACCCTCACCGCGCTCACCGTCGAACACGTACAGGTCGTCGACGGCGACCGCATCACCTACGACGTGGTGAACCGCGGCAACACCCCCCTCACCCCCCGCCTCACCCTCACCGCCGACGGCCTCCTCGGCACCGTCCTCGACGCACCCCCGCGCACCCTGCCGCGGGAGCTGCCCCCCGGCAGCCGAACCCATGTCACCGAACCCTGGCGGAACGCCCCCGCGTTCGACGCCGTGGACGTGAAGGTGACGGCCACGGCGCCCGGCGGCGCCCGGGACTCGGCCACGACGACGGCCCGGTTCGTGCCCTGGGGCCGGCTCAGCGGCGCCCTGGCCCTGCTCGCGGCGGCGGGCTGCGCCGCCTACGGCCTCGTACGCCGCCGAGGTCGGTACGGGCCCGGGAAGAGCACCGGCACAGGTGAACCGAGGAGCGCGCCATGACCCGCCGCGGCACATCGGCCACCGCATCCACGCCCCGGCTGCTGGCCGCCCTGGTCCTCCTGACCGCGCTCCTGGCGGGCACGGCGGCCCCCGGGGCCATGGCCGCCGACCCGCCCACCGTCACCCTGTCCAGGACCGAGGCGGGCGCGGGCGGATCGATCACCGTGAGGGGCACCGGCTGGGGTCCGAGGACGCTGCTGATGATGCTGGTCTGCGGGCAGGCGAGCCCGGCGCGCGGGGTCATCGGCGGCACCAACTCCTGCGCGAACGGCGACGGACGCGCCGTCACCACCGACCGGCGCGGCACGTTCAGCAGGCGGCTCCCGGTGGTCGAGCCGCCCAGGCCCTGCCCGTGCGTCGTACACGTGGCGACGGTCAAGGGCGGCCCGAAGGCGCAGGTCGACGCCGTGCTGAAGGTCGCGGGGCATCCGGTGAGGGCGCTGCCCGCCGAGCCCGGCGCCGGGCAACTGTCGATGGTCACCGACACCCGTCTGGAGGGATCGAGCGGCCTCCTCACGTGGTTCGGCGCCCCGCCCGCCCGGAAGTTCGTCTTCACCGTGGGCAACGTCGGCCCGTCCCCGGTCAGGAACCCGGTCTTCCAGGTCGGCACGGCCCACGGCGTGTTCGCACCGCAGTACGAGGAGCAGCAGTGGCGCGGCACCGTCGCGCCGGGCCGCAAGGCGCGGATCAGTCTGCCCGTGGAGCTGCCGGGCGGGGCCCACGGCGACTATCTGGTGTCGCTGAAGTACGGCGGGAAGGTGCTGGCCGAGCAACCGTGGGGTGTCGGCCGGCCGTGGGGCGTCGTCCTGTTCTGGGTGCTGCTGTGTGTCGTCGTCCCGGCGGCCGTCTTCCGGATCGGCATGGCGGTCGTGGACCGGCTTCGCCCGCGCGACGTGCGGGCGGCGGGGCGACACCGGGACGTCCAGCACCTCACCGACCTGACGAAGAGGCCCGCCGACACCGCGAAGGAACCCCCGAGGCCACGCGCGCCGCGCGACGGCGCCGCCGCCTCCCCCACGACGACCCTGCCCTGGTTCGCGCCGGACACCGGTCCGGGCGGTTCCGCGGCCGGGCAGCTCTCCGCACCGCCCGACAACAGCAGGACGACGAAGGGAAACACGTGACCAGGCAACGGAGAGCCGGTGCGGCCGGCTGCGCCCTGATCCTGTCCGGTGCGGGGCTCTGGCTGGCCGCGGCTCCGGCGCACGCGGCCGAGTCCTCGTTCAGGACGGAGTGCGTGCCGCCGCCCATATCGGGGCTGCCGCCGGTCCAGGGCATGACGGTCGCCGATCTGACCGCCCCGGCGACCGCCCGGGTCGGCGACGAGATCGACGTCGTCTGGAAGACCACCCAGGCCGCCTCGAAGAACCCGGACGTCCTCGACCTCGGCGCCGACACGGTGCGGCCCACGGGCACGGTGAAGGTGGGCGGCGCGCAGAGCGGCGACCTCACAGTGCAGGGCGCGCGGAAGAACCCGGCGATCCCGAAGAACAGCCCGATGGTCCTGTCCGACATGACAGGCAAGCTGCGACTGACGGCGGCCGGGGAGGTGACGCTGACCCCGGACGCGTACACCATCAACGTCGACAAGCCGGTCTCGACCGACACGAAGTGCACCCCGAAGGAGACGGTCGATCCCGCCGTGACCATCAAGGTGACGGACGGGGCGGGGACGAGCACGACGGGCGGCTCCACCGGCTCCACGACGAGGACGGGCGGGACGACGAGCACGGGCGGCACGAGCAGCACGGGCGGTACGAGCAGCACGGGCGGCTCCACCACCACGGGCGGCGACAGCACAGGCGGCTCCACCAGCGGCGGCGGGGGCGGCCGGACCGACTTCACCGGCAAGGAGGTCTCCGTCCCCTACGCCTGCAAGACCCCCATCGGCGACAAGAACGCCACGTCCCCCGTGCGGATCGACGCGAGGAAGGACGGCGGGAGCTACGCCCTGACGGTCAGGTTCGGGGCGTCCGTGATGGACAGCCCCGCCGACATCCCGGCCGGCTCGGTCGAGCCGTCGATGGCGGTGCGGCTGGGCGGCGCGGACAAGGGCACGGTGAACGTGGAGGGCCCGGCCAACAAGGCACCCATCAAGTCCGGCGACCCGATGACGATCCCGGACCTGACGGGCACGTACAAGCCGGGCGCGGACGGCACATCGACCCTGTCGCCGGGCGTCCTCACCGTACGGGCGCTCGGCACGACGACCACCTGCACGCCGACGAGCACGGAGGTCTCCCTGGAGCTCGACACGAAGGCGGTGGAGGGCGGCGCGAGCGGCGGCTCGACGTCCTCCGGCGGCGCGAGCGGCTTGGTGGGGGGCACGGGCACAGCGGGCGGTACGGGCACGGCGGCCGGCACGGGGACCACCGGTGACGGCGGTGGCGGCCTCGCCGCGACCGGCGCCTCGAACGACGGCGCCCTGCGCGCGCTCGGCCTGGTCGCCGGAACGGTGATCCTGCTGGGCAGCGCGGTGTTCACGTTCCTGCCGAGGCGGCGGGCGGCCCGGACCCGCTGACGTAAGGGCGTACGGGCATACGGAGGTACGGACGTACGGAAGGGCCGCCGCACCGGAGCATCGGTGCGGCGGCCCTGTCACAGCCGGGTGGCGTCCGTCAGTTGACGGAGCCCATCAGCTCCTTGACCTTCTTGCGCGAGTTCCAGATGCCGAAGCCCGCGATGACCGCGATGATCGCCTCGATGGCGACCGCGCCGGTGTTGTTGAGGTCGACGCCGAGCTGCGGGGAGGTCAGCAGACCCGTCACCGAGTCGCCCGCGGTGACCGCGAGGAACCAGACGCCCATCATCTGGGCGCTGTACTTCTCCGGAGCCATCTTCGTGGTCAGCGACAGGCCGACGGGGGAGAGGCACAGCTCGCCGACGGTCTGGATGAAGTAGATCGCGACCAGCCACATCGGGCTGACCCGGCCGCCGTTGGTGGCGGTGTCGAGCAGCGGGATGAGGAAGACGGCGAAGGAGATGCCGATCAGCGTGAGGCTGGAGGCGAACTTGACGGCCGTGCTCGGCTCCTTGCCGCGCTTGTTCAGCCACAGCCAGGCGGAGGCGACCACGGGGGCCAGCGCCATGATGAAGATCGGGTTCAGCGACTGGTACCAGGAGGTCGGGAAGTCGAACCCGAGCAGGTGGTTCGTCGTCTTGTTCTCGCCGAAGATCGACAGCGTCGAACCGTTCTGGTCGTAGATCATCCAGAAGACGGCGGCGACCACGAAGAACCAGATGTAACCCGAGAGCTTCGACTGCTCGAGCGTGCTCAGCTCCTTGTCGCGCTTCATGCGCGCCAGGACCGTGATCGGGATGACCAGACCGGCGATGATCAGCGGCATCAGCGCCCAGTCGGCGAAGTTCCCGGTGACGCCCATCACGGTGTAGAGCGCGGCGGCGACGACCAGCCAGATCAGACCGTTGCGCAGGGCCGAGCGGCGCTGCTCCGGGGTGGCGGGCTGGGAGACCACGCTGCTCTGCTCGCTGAGGTGGCGCGAGCCGAACAGGAACTGGCCTAGGCCGAGCGCCATGCCGAGGGCGGCGAGGGCGAAGCCGAAGTGCCAGTTCACGTTCTCGCCGACGGTGCCGATGGTCAGCGGGGCGAGGAAGGCGCCGAGGTTGATGCCGATGTAGAAGAGCGTGAAGCCACCGTCACGGCGCGGGTCCTTCGGGCCCTCGTAGAGGTGGCCGACCATCACGGAGATGTTCGCCTTCAGCAGGCCGGAGCCGAGCGCGACGAGCGCGAGGCCGGCGAAGAAGGTGGCCGCGCTCGGCAGGGCGAGCGTGATGTGGCCGAGGATGACGACTCCGGCGCCGATGGCGACCGTCCTGCGCGGGCCCCAGAAGCGGTCCGCGACCCAGCCGCCGGGCATGGCGAGCAGGTAGACCATCGACATGTAGACGGAGTAGATCGCCGTCGCGGTGGTGGCACTCATGTTCATGCCGCCGGGTGCGATCAGGTACAGCGGGAGAAGCGCCTTCATGCCGTAGAAGCTGTAGCGCTCCCACATCTCGGTCATGAAGAGAGTGGCCAGTCCGCGGGGGTGGCCGAAGAAGGTCTTCCCGGTGCCAGAGGTACTGGCCGAGTCCTTCGTCAGGCTGGACGCCATGGTCGATCCTCGAGGGTGTGCGGGACGCGCGGGGCCTGAGCCGGTGCGCGCCCGGTGGGGGGTCGGCCGGCACCGGAGTCCTACCGTCCTCCCCACGCCCGGGGGGATTGCCGCTGCGAGGTCATCGCAGGCGACGAGGTACGGCGGACCCGGGATCCACACCCCGGCACGCTTCGCTGCGTGCGGGGCCCGGCCACAGGTCGTTCCTTTCGATGCTGACCGCGGTCAGCTCACACAGGAAAGGGACCTCTGGTGCGCAGTGCGCTCCTAAGGTCCCCCATTAGTGCATCAGGCGTTCGGTCACCATACGACACGACAGTGCCGCATATGGAAGGACTTGAGAGATGGATCACAGGTCCGGATGGAACCGCTCGCACTGATTCGAAGGTGTTTCCCAGGATCGCATCCCACAGCCGCAGGGGGTGAACCCGGAGTCGAAAGTTCCGTTTCACCCGGCGGGGCGCTCTCGCCGATCACCCCACGGCCGTCCACCGGCGCGGACTACCATCACTCCATGACCCGTGTACTGCTCGCCGAGGACGATGCGTCCATCTCGGAGCCACTGGCTCGCGCCCTGCGCCGGGAGGGTTACGAGGTCGAAGTGCGCGAGGACGGACCGACCGCGGTCGACGCCGGACTCCAGGGCAGCATCGATCTCGTCGTCCTCGACCTGGGACTGCCCGGGATGGACGGCCTGGAGGTCGCCCGGCGGCTGCGCGCCGAGGGGCACACGGTGCCGATCCTGATCCTCACCGCGCGCGCCGACGAGGTGGACACCGTCGTCGGTCTCGACGCGGGCGCCGACGACTACGTCACCAAGCCCTTCCGCCTCGCCGAACTGCTCGCCCGCGTCCGGGCCCTGCTCCGGCGCGGCGCCGCCGAGCCGAAGGAGACCCCGGCCACGCACGGCGTCCGGATCGACGTGGAGTCCCACCGCGCCTGGATGGGCGACGAGGAGCTCCAGCTCACGGCGAAGGAGTTCGACCTCCTGCGGGTGCTCGTGCGCGACGCGGGGCGGGTCGTCACCCGCGACCAGCTGATGCGCGAGGTCTGGGACACCACCTGGTGGTCCTCGACCAAGACGCTGGACATGCACATCTCCTGGCTCAGGAAGAAGCTGGGCGACGACGCGGCGAACCCCAGGTACATCGCGACGGTGCGGGGCGTGGGCTTCCGGTTCGAAAAAAGCTGAGGCGCTCCGCTTGGTGCGGGTGAATTCAAGCCCCTCCGGCGCTTGAGGAGCGGGGTCCGAGGCGGAGCCCCGTGACGGCGACCCGAGCGCCGGGCGCGTATCCGGGACACTGAGACAATGCGCCGCCGACTCATCAACTCGACCCTCGCTGTCGTCCTGGTCGTGATCGCCGTGTTCGGGGTCTCCCTCGTCATCGTGGAGACCCGGACCATCAGCAACAGCGCCCAGGACCGCGTCGAGTCGGAGGCGGTACGCCTCGCCTCCATCGTGGACAGCCGCCTGCTCAGCGACGAACAGGTCAGCCGCGACATCCTCGCCGACCAGATCGCCATGGAGGAGCGGTACGCGGTCGTCGCCATCCCGGGCCGCGCCCCCATCGAGCTGGGCACCGAGCCCGAGGGCGACGTCATCACGTACACCGCCGAGGGCGAGCGCGGCGAGAAGGTGACCGTCGAGGAGCCGCGCTCGGCCGTGACCCGCGAGGTCGGCCGGACCCTGCTGATCATCGCGGGGGTGGCGCTGCTCGCGGTCGTCGCCGCCGTGCTGCTCGCCGTCCGCCAGGCCAACCGGCTCGCCTCCCCGCTCACCGACCTGGCCTCCACCGCGGAACGCCTCGGCTCGGGCGATCCGCGCCCGCGCCACAAGCGCTACGGCGTCCCCGAGCTGGACCGCGTCGCCGACGTCCTCGACGGCTCGGCCGAGCGCATCGCCCGTATGCTCACCGCCGAGCGGCGCCTGGCCGCCGACGCCTCCCACCAGCTGCGCACGCCGCTGACCGCGCTCTCGATGCGGCTCGAAGAGATCACCATGACCGACGACATCGCCGAGGTGAAGGAGGAGGCGACGATCGCGCTCGCGCAGGTCGAGCGGCTCACCGACGTCGTCGAGCGGCTGCTGACGAACTCGCGCGACCCGCGCACCGGCTCCGCCGTCAGCTTCGACCTGGACGAGGTGATCAAGCAGCAGCTGGAGGAGTGGCGCCCGGCCTACCGCAGCGCGGGCCGCGCCATCGTCTCGTCCGGCAAGCGCCACCTCACGGCGGTCGGCACACCGGGCGCGGTCGCCCAGGTCCTCGCCGCGCTGATCGAGAACTCGCTGATGCACGGCGGCGGCACGGTCGCCCTGCGCACCCGCGTCACCGGCAACCAGGCCGTGATCGAGGTCACGGACGAGGGGCCCGGCGTCCCGTCCGAGCTGGGTTCGCGGATCTTCGAGCGGACCATCAGCGGCCGCAACTCCACGGGGATCGGCCTCGCCGTCGCCCGCGACCTCGCCGAGGCCGACGGCGGCCGTCTGGAGATGCTCCAGGCGTCACCGCCCGTCTTCGGCCTGTTCCTGTCGCGCACGCCGCTGAAGAAGACCACGGACCCCGACACGGACCCGGGGACCATCCGCTGAGCCGGCCGGACCCGGCCTACCGCTTCACGTGGTGCACGGGCTTGGCGCGCGGCTCGTCCTCCAGGAACCTTTCCGCGCGCGCCACGGTCTCCCGGACCGGCAGCGCCTTGAAGACCCAGGTCCGGTACGACCAGAACCGGAACAGCGTCGCGAGCCCCATGCCGAGGAACTTGAAGACGTTGCTCTGGAGCTGACTGTCCCAGTGGAAGGCGTACGTCGCCACGTAGAGCACGCCGTTCTCGATGACCAGGCCGACGACGCTGAACAGCAGGAAGAGGGTCATTTCCTTCGCGCGGCCGCTCCTGTCGCGGTCGCGGTACGTGAAGTAGCGGAACCCCACGTAGTTGAAGGCGATGGCGACGATCGTCGCGATCACGCTGGCCCGTACGACCTGGAGGTCGGTGCCGTGCCGCATCGCGTTGAAGACGGCGAAGTTCACGAGCACGCCGAGGGCGCCCACGACGCCGAACTTGGCGATCTCGCGGCCCAGCGCGTCGAAGCGCTGCCGCAGTGCCCCGATACGGCCCGGCCGCACCCCGCTGTCCGCACCGGATGTTCGGCTGGTCGTCGCCTTCATGTGGTCGCCTCAGCCCCCGTTGTCCCCGTCGAAATGGTCACGCGGTCCGTGAGAACCACTCCCGTCATGCTAACCACGCGCTCCCGAAGTCGCCCGGCGGTGAGGTTTGTGGACCTTCCTCCAAGGGGAGGCCCGTACGGATTCCGGCCGAACGGCCGATACGCTGGGGGCGTGACGTTCCCGGTAGTCGGCATGGTCGGCGGGGGCCAGCTCGCTCGTATGACACACGAGGCGGGCATCCCGCTCGGCATCAGGTTCAAGCTCCTCAGTGACACTCCTCAGGATTCCGCGGCGCAGGTCGTCGGCGATGTCGTCGTGGGCGACTATCGCGACCTGGACACGCTGCGCGAGTTCGCGCGCGGCTGTGACGTGATCACCTTCGATCACGAGCACGTGCCGACCGAGCACCTGCGGGCCCTGGAGGCGGACGGCATCCCCGTGCGCCCAGGACCGCACGCGCTGCTCTACGCCCAGGACAAGGGCGAGATGCGTGCGAAGCTCAGCGCGCTCGGCGTGCCCTGCCCGCGCCACCGCATCGTGCGGGACGCGGCGGACGTGGCCGCGTTCGCCGCCGAGGGCGACGGCTTCCCCGTCGTCCTGAAGACCGTGCGCGGCGGCTACGACGGCAAGGGCGTGTGGGTCGTGCGCTCCGAGGCGGAGGCGGGTGAGCCCTTCAAGGCGGGCGTCCCCGTTCTCGCCGAGGAGAAGGTCGGCTTCGTACGGGAGCTGGCGGCCAACGTCGTGCGCTCGCCGCACGGGCAGGCCGTCGCCTACCCCGTCGTCGAGTCGCAGCAGGTCGACGGCGTCTGCGACACCGTGATCGCGCCCGCACCGGATCTCGACGAAACGCTCGCGGGCGAGGCCCAGGAGCTGGCGCTGCGCATCGCCAAGGAACTGGACGTGGTCGGCCACCTGGCGGTCGAACTCTTCGAGACCCCCGACGGCCGCATCCTCGTCAACGAACTCGCGATGCGCCCGCACAACTCCGGCCACTGGACCCAGGACGGCGCGATCACCTCGCAGTTCGCCAACCACGTCCGCGCCGTCCTCGACCTCCCGCTCGGCGACCCCCGCCCGCGCGCCAAGTGGACGGTCATGGCCAACGTCCTCGGCGGCGACTTCCCGGACATGTACAGCGCCTACCTGCACTGCATGGCCCGCGACCCGCAGCTGAAGATCCACATGTACGGCAAGGACGTGAAGCCCGGCCGCAAGGTCGGCCACGTCAACACCTACGGCGACGATCTGGACGAGGTCCTCGACCGCGCCCGGCACGCGGCCGGATACCTGAAGGGCACGATCACCGAGTGAGCGCCGCACGCACCTCCGGCCCCGTCGTCGGCATCGTCATGGGCTCGGACTCCGACTGGCCCGTCATGGAGGCGGCGGCGAAGGCCCTCGCCGAGTTCGAGATCCCCTACGAGGTCGACGTCGTCTCCGCGCACCGGATGCCGCACGAGATGATCTCCTACGGGGAGCACGCCGCCGAGCGCGGCCTCAAAGCCATCATCGCGGGCGCGGGCGGCGCCGCCCACCTGCCCGGCATGCTCGCCTCGGTGACCCCGCTGCCCGTCATCGGCGTGCCCGTGCCCCTGAAGTACCTCGACGGCATGGACTCCCTGCTCTCCATCGTGCAGATGCCCGCCGGGGTCCCGGTCGCCACCGTCTCGGTCGGCGGGGCGCGCAACGCGGGGCTGCTCGCCGCGCGCATGCTCGCCGCGCACGACGAGGAACTCCTCGGCCGGATGCGGGAGTTCCAGCAGGAGCTGAACGACCAGGCCACCGAGAAGGGCAAGCGGCTGCGGGCCAAGGCCGAGGGCGCCGGGGCGGGCTTCGGCTTCGGCAAGTGACAGTCAAGTGATCCGGGGACGGGCGGGAGCGACATGACGGACGAGACGTTGGAGCGGGCCAAGGCGATACTCGCCGAGTTCCCGGTCGTCGACGGGCACAACGACCTGCCGTGGGCGCTGCGCGAACAGGTCACCTACGACCTCGACGCGCGGGACATCGCCGCCGACCAGAGCGCCCACCTCCACACCGACCTGGCCCGGCTGCGGGCGGGCGGCGTGGGCGCGCAGTTCTGGTCGGTGTACGTCCGCACCGACCTGACCGGCGACGCGGCGGTCAGCGCGACCCTGGAGCAGATCGACTGCGTCGACCAGTTGATCGCCCGCTACCCGCGCGACCTGCGCGCCGCCCTCACCGCCGCCGACATGGAGGCGGCCCGCGCCGAGGGCCGCATCGCCTCCCTCAAGGGCGCCGAGGGCGGCCACTCCATCAACAACTCCCTGGCGACGCTACGGGGCCTGTACGCGCTCGGCGTCCGCTACATGACGCTCACCCACAACGACAACATCGCCTGGGCCGACTCCGCGACGGACGAACCCGGCGTGGGCGGTCTCTCCGCCTTCGGCCGCGAGGTCGTCCGCGAGATGAACCGGGAGGGCATGCTCGTCGACCTGTCGCACGTAGCGGCGACGACGATGCGCGCCGCTCTCGACACGTCCGTCGCTCCGGTGATCTTCTCCCACTCCTCCGCGCGGGCCGTCTGCGACCACCCGCGCAACATCCCCGACGACGTCCTCGAACGGCTGCCCGCCAACGGGGGAGTGGCGATGGCCACCTTCGTCCCCAAGTTCGTCCTCCAGGCCGCCGTCGACTGGACCGCGGCCGCCGACGACAACCTCCGCGCGCACGGCTTCCACCACCTCGACACCTCGCCCGAGGCGATGAAGCTCCACCGCGCCTTCGAGGAGACCCACCCGCGCCCCGTCGCCACGGTCTCGACCGTCGCCGACCACCTCGACCACATGCGCGAGGTCGCGGGCATCGACCACATCGGCATCGGCGGCGACTACGACGGCACGGCCTTCACCCCCGACGGCCTGAACGACGTCTCCACCTACCCGAACCTCATAGCGGAACTCCTCACGCGCGGCTGGTCGAAGCGGGACCTGTCCAAGCTGACGTGGAGCAACGCGGTACGAGTGCTGGACGCGGCGGAAGACGTCTCGAGGCACCTGAAGGCAACGAGGGGCCCCTCAAACGCAACGCTGCCCCAGCTGGACGCTTAACCTTCCGCCTCGCCGCCGCCTTGGGCAACCTGCCGCCACCCACCCTCTCCGCCCCGCCTTGGGCAATCCGCCGTCCACCACCCCCCGCCCTGGGCGTCCCACGCCCGCCTTGGGCAATCTGCCGCCCCCACCCCCACCCCGGGCGCCCCCGACTTGGGCAATCTGCCGCCTGGGGCGGCAGGGTGGGCAAGGCGGCCCCCCAGCGCCGGGCACCGGAACAAGCAGGCCCGAACAAGAACTAGGCCGCCCCAAGCGCCGGGCACCCGAAGCAGCGACCCCGTACACGCACCGCCGGGTCACCCTGGACGCCCGTTTGACTCCTTTCGGCTCACCCAGGTCCCCCGAACGGCGCCGCCCACCGCGTACCCGCCCCCACCCCCGTGCCACGGTGAGCGGACCGCATGTCCCCCACCTCTCCCCGGCCGGAGCCGTGCCATGGCAGACCTACAGGACGAACTGACCGCGACCCCTGGCGTGGGCGAGCTCGACAGCCTCACCGCGCCGGACGAGTCCCGTCTGCCCGAGCCGGACCCCGAACCCGCCCCGGACCGGACCACGGCCCGTTCGCTCCTGATCCGGCACCCGGTCGCGGACGGCTGCTGCGGCCTGCCGGGCACGCTCCGCACCCTGCCCTGGTACGACCTGGAGGCCGGCGAGCACGCCGTGGAGGCGGATCTGCCGCGTCTGCGCGAGGGCGGCACGGGCGCGCTGATGTGGGCGCTGGAGGCGACCGCGGACCGCCCGGTCACGTCGGTACTGGAACAGATCGACCTGGTGGACCATGTGGTCGCCCGCTACCCGGAGGGCCTGCGGCTGGCCCGTTCCGCCTCGGAGACGGCCGACGCCCGCGCCCACGGCCGTATCGCGGTCCTGATCGGCCCGGCCCCGGCCACGGCGGCGGGCGACTCGCTCGGCACCCTGCGCGCCCTGCACCACCTGGGCCTGCGCGTGCTGACGCTGAGCGGCGCGTCGTGGGCCAGGGAGGACGGGCTGACCCGGTTCGGCGAGGAGATGATCCGGGAGATGAACCGGCTGGGCATGCTGGTGGATCTGACCGGCGCGCCCGCGGCGACGTACGCCCGTGTCCTCGCCGTGTCGAAGGCCCCGGCGATCCTGACGCGCTCGGGCGCCGCGGCCCTCAACACCCACCCGGACAACGCCTCGGACGACCTCCTGGCGGCCCTCGGCGCGAACCGGGGCGTGTGCCTGGTGGCGTGCTCGGCGGCGCGCACGGGCCCCGCCCTGCGGGACGTGGCCGACCACCTCGACCACGTACGCCGCGTCGCGGGCCCCGAGTCGGTGGGCCTGTCCGGCATGTACGACACCGGGGAGCCGCACCCGGAGGGCCTGGCGGACCCCACCGGCTACCCGGCGCTGCTCACCGAACTCCTCGACCGGGGCTGGCCGGAGACCGACATCGCGCTGCTGACGTGGGGCAACGTACAGCGGGTGCTGCGCGGCGTGGAGTTCACGGCGCGCGAGACGCGCCGCCGCCGGGGCCCGTCGACGGCGACCTGCTAGGACGCGGCGCAGAGGCAGAACGGGTGCCCGACCGGGTCCGCGTACACCCGCCAGCTGCGGCTCTTGTCCTCGTTGTCGAGCACGGTCGCGCCGAGGGCCAGGACCTCCTTCTCCGCGGCGTCCAGGTCCTCGACGGTCAGGTCGAGGTGGAGCTGCTGGGAGGACTCGGCGGAGGGCCAGGCGGGCGGTACGTACCCGGGCGCCTTCTGGAACGCCAACTGGCCGCCCGGCACCTTCAGGACGACCCAGTCGCCGTCGTCCTCGGTGTGGGTGACGGTGCCGTCGAGGACGGCCGCGTAGAAGTCGGCGAGCCGACGGGGGTCCGGACAGTCGAGGGCGACGACATCGAGCTTGGCGATGGCCATGATTCTCCTTCGGTCGCGGTTGGCCCGGCGGTTACCTATAAAGGGGCTCAACCGGTAACACCGTTACCGCATGGTGCCGCATTAGGGGTAACGTCGCAAGCATGAGTGAGCGTGCGTCCGCCCCTGGTGGCCTTGCCTTGGTCGAGGCGCTGGTGAACACGCTGGAAGACATCACGAGGGACACCGACACGCTGGACTCCGCGGAGGTCCGCGCCCGCTTCGGCATCACGGCGGCGGAGGTCGACGCGGCGCGCGAACTGCGCGAGTCGCTGCGCGCCGCCTGCCTGGCCCACGCCGACCACCCGCCGCACCGCGCGGTGACCCCGCTCGGCGACCTGCTCGCCAAGGCCCCGTTGCGCGTGGCGGTGGACGACCGGGACGGCTCGGCGGCCCTGGTCCCGGTGGACGACGGGCCGCTGCTCTCCCGGGTGGCGGCGGCGATCGCCGAGGCCGTCAAGGACGGCACCTGGACCCGCCTCA
Source organism: Streptomyces sp. NPDC046939 (assembly GCF_040644575.1). Taxonomy (NCBI): domain Bacteria; kingdom Bacillati; phylum Actinomycetota; class Actinomycetes; order Kitasatosporales; family Streptomycetaceae; genus Streptomyces; species Streptomyces sp. NPDC046939. The sequence continues at coordinate 49,058 of NZ_JBEYWV010000015.1, read as the reverse complement.
AGGCGTGCGAGGCCGAGGACTGCGGCTGGGCCTTCTACGACCGCAGCCCGGCGGGCCGGGGCCGCTGGTGCTCGATGGCGGTCTGCGGCGCCCGAGCGAAGATGCGCCGCTACAGAGCGAAGTAGCTCTTCGAGCGGGCGCGGACCAGCGCCCCGCAAGGGGCGCGGGGAACTGCGCGAGCAACCACAACGCACGGTCGGTCGTGCACGGCCCGCAAGGGGGCAGACGGCGATACGCCTACGCCGAGGGCCGCCCCATCGCCCGATACGTCCACCCGGCCTCCCGCCAGGCACCCGCGTCCAACGCATTGCGCCCGTCCAGAATCACCCGCGCCGAAGCGACGGCGCCGAGCTCCGCCGGATCCAGCTCCCGGAACTCCCGCCACTCCGTCAGATGCAGGACGACATCCGCCCCGCGCACCGCGTCGAGCGCCGAATCGGCGTACCCGAGCGTCGGGAAGAGGCGCCGCGCGTTCGCCATGCCCTTGGGGTCGTAGACGGTGACCTGGCCGCCCTGGAGATGGATCTGCCCGGCGACATTGAGCGCGGGCGAGTCCCGTACGTCGTCGGAGTCCGGCTTGAACGTGGCGCCGAGCACGGCGACCCGCTTGCCGAGGAACGCGCCGCCGCCGAGCGCCTCGCGGGCCATCTCGACCATCGCCCCGCGCCGCCGCATGTTCACGGAGTCGATCTCGCGCAGGAACGTGAGCGCCTGGTCGGCGCCCAGCTCACCGGCGCGCGCCATGAACGCCCGGATGTCCTTGGGCAGACAGCCCCCGCCGAACCCGATCCCGGCGCGCAGGAACTTGTGCCCGATCCGGTCGTCGTACCCGATCGCCTCCGCCAGCTTGGCGACGTCCCCGCCCGCGGCCTCGCACACCTCGGCCATGGCGTTGATGAAGGAGATTTTCGTGGCGAGGAAGGAGTTGGCGGCCGTCTTGACCAGCTCGGCGGTCGGGAAGTCGGTGACGACGAGCGGCGTGCCCTCGTCGAGCGGGGTCGCGTACACCTCGCGCAGCACCTTCTCGGCCCGCTCACTGCCGACGCCGATCACGATGCGGTCGGGGTGCAGCGTGTCGTTCACGGCGAAGCCCTCACGCAGGAACTCCGGGTTCCACGCCAGCTCCACGCCCTCGGGAAGGAGCCCGGCGAGCCGGTGCGCCGAGCCGACCGGCACGGTCGACTTGCCGACGACGAGCGCGCCCTGCTTGAGGTGCGGGGCGAGGGAGGCGAACGCGGAGTCCACGTAGCTCATGTCGCACGCGTACTCGCCGTGCTTCTGCGGCGTGTTGACGCACACGAAGTGCACGTCGCCGAAGGCCCCGGCCTCCGCGAAGTCCATCGTGAAGCGCAGCCGCCCGGTGGAGCCCTCGATCCCGGCGACGTGCTTGCGCAGCAGCTCCTCCAGACCGGGCTCGTACATGGGGACCTCGCCCCGTGTGAGCATGTCGATCTTCTCGGGGACGACGTCGAGGCCGGTCACCTCGAACCCGAGCTCGGCCATGGCCGCGGCGTGCGTGGCACCGAGGTAACCGGTACCGATCACGGTGATTTTGAGGGCCATGACGAAGCTCCAGAGGTGTGGCTGCGCGTGTGCGGCACGAGCATAGTCGTGGCATGGCCGGGCCGGTCGGCGGGCAACTTTCCCGCTGTCGCGCAGCTCACGTATCGAAGCTGCGGCCCGAGAACTAAAATTTGGGTTACTTAACGGTAATTAGCAGCGCTTGGAGCGTGAGACACCTTGGCCGGATCGGCGTCCAACCCGGAGTTCGACCTCTACCGTCCGTCCGAGGAGCACGACATGCTCCGCGAGGCCATCCGCGGCCTCGCCGAGACGAAGATCGCGCCTTACGCCGCCGCGGTGGACGAGGAGGCCCGCTTCCCGCAGGAGGCGCTCGACGCGCTGGTCGCCAACGACCTGCACGCCGTGCACGTCCCCGAGGAGTACGGCGGCTCGGGCGCCGACGCGCTCGCCACGGTCATCGTGATCGAGGAGGTGGCGCGCGCCTGCGTGTCGTCCTCCCTGATCCCGGCCGTCAACAAGCTGGGCTCGCTGCCCGTCATCCTCTCCGGCTCCGAGGAGCTGAAGAAGAAGTACCTGGGCCCGCTCGCCAAGGGCGACGCGATGTTCTCGTACTGCCTGTCCGAGCCGGACGCCGGTTCCGACGCGGCCGGCATGAAGACGCGCGCGGTGCGCGACGGCGACTCCTGGGTCCTCAACGGCGTGAAGCGCTGGATCACCAACGCGGGCGTCTCCGAGTACTACACGGTCATGGCCGTCACCGACCCGGACAAGCGCTCGAAGGGCATCAGCGCCTTCGTCGTCGAGAAGTCCGACGAAGGGGTCTCCTTCGGCGCCCCGGAGAAGAAGCTCGGCATCAAGGGCTCGCCGACCCGCGAGGTCTACTTCGACAACGTCCGCATCCCCGCCGACCGCATGATCGGCGAGGAGGGCACCGGCTTCGCCACGGCGATGAAGACCCTCGACCACACCCGCATCACCATCGCCGCGCAGGCGCTCGGCGTCGCCCAGGGCGCCCTCGACTACGCCAAGGGCTACGTCCAGGAGCGCAAGCAGTTCGGCAAGCCGATCGCCGACTTCCAGGGCATCCAGTTCATGCTCGCCGACATGGCGATGAAGATCGAGGCCGCCCGCCAGCTCACCTACGCGGCCGCCGCCAAGTCCGAGCGCGGCGACAAGGACCTCACCTTCCAGGGCGCCGCCGCCAAGTGCTTCGCCTCGGACGTCGCCATGGAGGTCACCACGGACGCCGTCCAGCTCCTCGGCGGCTACGGCTACACCCGCGACTACCCGGTCGAGCGCATGATGCGCGACGCCAAGATCACCCAGATCTACGAGGGCACGAACCAGGTCCAGCGCATCGTCATGGCCCGCAACCTGCCGTAGCACGCCCCCCTCACCCCGAACGAACCGCACGCCCCTGCCCACGCCGGCAGGGGCGTGCGCGCATGTAACGGGCGGCCGTAGCGCCCTCCCGGGAACCTGACACAACACCTCGTACGTCTTCGCCCACAGGCAACAGAAGACGCCACGAAGGGGGAACCGGCGTGGAGCAGCGACGGTCGGCGCTGGCCGAACGGATCAGTGAGCGGAGAGGGGGTGTCGGCGACCCCCGCGCGCTGGTCGGTGAGATGAGGCGTTCGGTGCTGCTGGTGCCGGTGTCCGGCGGCGGACTCTGGTCGGTGCGGTCGGGCGGGGTGCGCTGGGTGTGCGGGTTCACCGACGAGGTGGCGCTCGCCCGGTTCGCTCGGTCGCGCACGGCCGGCGACCAGCCCATGAGGGATATGGAGGCCATGGAGTACGCGGCGCTGCTCGGCGCCCGCATCGTCGACGAGGTCGTGCCCTCACTGGCCGAGCCCGCGGGCCTGGCCGTCGACATCGCGACCGAGGACGGAGCGATGTTCTTCCCGCCGGTCGTCGGCATCGTGCCCGACGACTGCGCCGTCGACGCAGCCGAGTCACAGGGAGGACACGGCCATGGGCGGTGAAGCGGCCGACCTGCACTTCGACAAGGCCGCCGTCACCAAGTTCACCAAGGGCGTCGGCGCGACCATCGACCAGCTCGGCGAGCTGGGCGGTGCCACCGGCTCGGTGATGGGCAAGGGCTTCTCGGAGCTGTCGATGACGGGGATGGAGACCGGCCACCACGGTCTCTCCGTCGACTTCGAGGACTTCTGCGAGCGCTGGGAGTGGGGCGTGCGGGCCCTGGTGCACGACGCCAGCGAGCTCGCCAACCGCCTCGGTCTGGCCGCGGGCACCCAGTGGGAGCACGACCAGTACGTCGAGGGCGCGCTGAAGGTGGGCGTCAACTCGGTGATGGGCGGCAGTCCGTACGCCAGCGAGGAGGAGATCGCCCAACAGGGCTGGGGCGAGGTGTTCAAGCCCGATGCCCTGGACCCGGACTGGAGCGCCGAGTCGTGGGACCGGGCCGGTGACGAGATGGGCCAGACCTGGAAGGACACCGGTCGCACGGTGCTCACCGAGGGGCAGGGCGGCCGGCAGTCGGAGGTGCTGAAGGACGCGCTCGGCATCTCCGACGATCAGTGGAACCAGGCTCTGGACGACTCCTTCGGCCCGTCGCCGGAGGAACGCGCCCAGCAGCAGAACGAGTCCGGGGGGAACTGACAGTGGGTATCGGCGACATCATCAGTGACCTCACACCGGACGCGGTCGAGGACGGTGTCGAGTGGGTCGGCAACCGGGTCGAGGACGCCGGGAACTGGACCGCCGACCGGCTGGACGACGTCGGCTGGGAGTCCGGCGCGGACTGGGTGCGTGAGCAGTCCCGCTCGGTCGCCAACCGGATGGGCGCCGAGGTCGACGAGATGGACCTCGGTCAGACCGAGGACAAGACCAAACTGATCTACGGCAGCCCCAGCACGATCCTCGCCAGGGCCGAGCAGCTCCGCGGCTTCTCGAAGTCCTTCGAGACCACGGGCGACGGCATCAAGGGCCTGTCGTCCACCGAGCTCAAGGGCGAGGCGGCCGAGGCGCTGCGCAAGGCGGTGTCCAAACAGCCGCCCAAGTGGTTCACCGGCGCCGACGCGTGCGAGAAGGCGGCCGGCGCGATGGAGAACTTCGCCGGAACGGTGACCTGGGCCCAGGGACAGGCGCAGACGGCGATCGACAAGTGGAAGGAAGGCACCAAGGCGTCCCAGGAAGCCGCCGACGCCCACCGCAAGAAGGTGGACGACTTCAACAAGGCGGTCGACAAGTACAACGGGCTCCCCGCCGACCAGCGGGACCCGTCGAGCCTTCCGCCCCGCCCCGCCCCGACGTTCGAGGACCCGGGCAAGAAGCTGATGCAGGACGCGCAGGACATCCTGGCCGAGGCGCGCAAGCAGCGGAACACGGCCGCGGCGACCGCGTCCGCCGCGGTCCGCGCCGCCCGCGACCTGGCCCCGAAGAAGCCCTCCTACGCCGAGCAGCTGGCCGCCGGATCGCAAGAGCTGCAGCTCATGGGCGACCACGTCGGCGGCGGCATCATCAAGGGCAGCGCGGGGCTGCTCAACTTCGTCCGCGGGCTCAACCCCACGGACCCGTACAACCTCACGCACCCGGCCGAGTACGTGACCAACCTCAACAGCCTGGCCGCGGGGCTCGTCGTCGCCGCCAACGACCCGGTGGGCACCGGCAAGCAGATGCTCACCGACTTCATGAAGGACCCCGCCGAGGGCTTCGGCCGCCTGATCCCCGATCTCGCCCTGACCGCGGCGACGGGCGGTGGCGGCGCCGCCGTCAAGGCCGCGCGCCTCGCGAAGGAGGCGTCCGGCGCCGCGAAGGCCGCGCGCGTCGCGGACGACGTGGCCGACGCCGGGAAGGCGCGCCGGGTGCTCGACGAGGACCCGGAGGGCGGCCACACCACGCCGGACGGCGACCGCAATCAGGGCGGCGACCCGGTGGACCTCGCCACGGGCAAGATGTATCTGCCGCAGACCGACCTCGTGCTGCCGGGCATCCTCCCCCTGGTGTTCTCCCGTCGCACGGAGTCCGGCTGCGCCGTGGGCCGCTTCATGGGGCCCGCGTGGACGTCCACCGTCGACGAGCGGCTGGAGGTCGACGCGATCGGCGTCCTCCACGTCACCGCGGAAGGGCTCCTCGTCGCCTATCCGCACCCCGTGCCCGGCGCCCCCACCCGTCCCGTCACCGGGACCGCCCGTACCGAACTGGCGCGTGACGCCGAGGGCAACTACACGGTCACCGATGCCGACGGCGGCCTGACGTTCCACTTCGACGCCCCGGCAGGCACCGAACCCGGAGAGGACGGCCGCGCCTGGCTGTCCGCCGTCACCGAACGCAACGGCCACAGCATCACCATCGACCGCGGCGAGGACGGAGTGCCCACGGCCCTGGTCCACTCCGCGGGCCACCACGTGAAGCTGTCCGTCACCGACGGCCTGGTCACCGCCCTGTCCCTGGCGGGCGCGGGAGCGGGCGGCGCCGACCTCCCCCTGATGAGCTACGGCTACGAGGACCGCGACCTCACCACCGTCACCAAGCCGTCCGGAGCCGTCACCACCTTCGTCTACGACGACCGACGCCGCGTCACCGCCTGGATCGACTCCAACAACAGCCGCTACGACTACGTCTACGACCACCGCGACCGAGTCGTCGCGGAGGGCGGCGAGGCCGGCCACGTCCAGATCACCCTCGCCTACACGGACCCGGACCCCGACACGGGACTCAGCACCACCACGCTCACCACCGCCGACGGACACGTGACCCGCCACGAGTTCGGCCCCGGCTGCCGTCTGGTGGCGCTCACCGACCCGCTGGGCCGCACCACACGGTTCGGCTACGACGCGCGCGGCAACCAGCGGACCCGCACCGACGCGCTGGGGCACACCACCTCGTACTCCTACGACGAGAACGGCCGGATCGTCTCGGCCACCCGCCCCGACGGCACCGAACTGCACACCGTGCGCGGCCCGTTCGGCCTGCCGGTGGAGGTCGTCGCGCCGGACGGCGCCCGCACGGTCCACGTGTACGACGAACGCGGCAACCGCACGGCCGTCACCGACCCGGCCGGATCCACCACGCACCACACCTACGACCACGCCGGACGGCTCACCTCCGTCACCGACGCCCTCGGCGCCACCACGCACGTGGTGTGCGACGCGGCCGGGCTGCCCGTAGTGGTCACCGGCCCCTCCGGCGACGTCACCCGTACGGAACGCGACGCCCTCGGCCGCCCGGTGCGCATCACCGACCCGGCGGGGGGAGTGACCACCTACGCCTGGGACGCCGACGGGCAACTCGCCCACCGCACCGGACCCGACGGCGCGACCGAGTCATGGACCTACGACGGTGAGGGCAACTGCCTGACGCACACCGATGCGACGGGGGGCGTCACCCGCTTCGAGTACACCCACTTCGACCTGCCGCTCGCCCGCACCGGGCCGGACGGCGTCCGCTACGAGTTCGAGCACGACGCGGAGCTCCACCTCACCCGCGTCACCAATCCTCAGGGCCTGACCTGGGAGTACGAGTACGACGCCGCCGGTGACATCGTCTCCGAGACCGACTTCGACGGACGCACGCTCACCTACCGGATGGACGCCGGAGGCCGGCTGGCCGCGCGGACCGACGCACTCGGCGCCACCATCGCCTTCGAGCGCGACGCGCTCGGCCAGGTGATCCGCAAGGATGTCGACGGCCGGGTGACGACGTACGCCTACGACCCCGCGGGCCGCCTCCTGGAAGCAACGGGCCCGGACAGCGAACTCCGCTACCAGTACGACCGCCGGGGCCGGGTCAAGACGGAACTGGTCGACGGCCGCGCCATGGTGTACACCTACGACGCCCTGGGCCGCCGCAAGCGCCGCACCACCCCCACCGGCCACGTCACCTCCTACGCCTATGACGCCGGCGGCCGGCCCGAGCAACTGACGACGGGCGGGCGCCAGGTCGACTTCCGGTACGACGCCGCCGGCCGGGAACTCGCCCGCGTCCTCGGCGGCGCGGTCACGGTCACCTCCGCCTGGGACGAGGCCGGACGACTGGCCGAGCAGCACATCACCGTCGGCGCGCGCGCCGTCAACAGCCGGGCCTACACCTACCGCGCCGACGGACACCTCCTCGCGGTGGCGGACCGGCTGTCAGGGCTCCGCACCTTCGACCTCGACCGGACGGGCCGGGTCACCGCCGTGCGCGCCCAGGGCTGGACGGAGACGTACGCCTACGACGCGGCGGGCAACCAGACCTCGGCGTCCTGGCCGTCCCGGCACCCCGGCAACGAAGCCACGGGCGAGCGCGCCTACACCGGCACCACGCTCACCCGGGCCGGCGGGACACGGTTCGAGCACGACGCGCTCGGCCGCATCACCCTCCGCCAGAAGAAGCGCCTCTCCCGGGGGCCCGACACCTGGCGCTACGAGTGGGACAGCGAGAACCGCCTCACCGCCGTGACCACCCCGGACGGCACACGGTGGCGCTACCGGTACGACCCCCTGGGGCGCCGCACGGCGAAGCAGCGCCTGGCGCCCGACGGCGCGACCGTGGTGGAGGAGACCCGCTTCACCTGGGACGGCCTCACCCTGTGCGAACAGACCAGCCACCGGCCCGACAGCCCCACCACGGTCGCCCTCACCTGGGACCACCGGGACGTCGTCCCCCTGACCCAGACCGAGCGCATCCTCGACGCCGACAGCGGCCAGGCGGAGATCGACCGCCGGTTCTTCGCCATCGCGACGGACCTGGTCGGCACACCCACCGAACTCGTCGACGAGGCCGGTGACATCGCCTGGCGCTCCCGTTCCACCCTGTGGGGCACCACGGCCTGGTCCCGCGACAGCAGCGCGTACACGCCACTGCGCTTCCCCGGCCAGTACTACGACCCCGAGACGGGCCTGCACTACAACTACTTCCGCCACTACGACCCCGAGACCGGCCGCTACACCTCCCCGGACCCCCTCGGTCTGGCCCCCGCCCCGAACCCGGTCGCGTACGTGGGCAACCCGCACGCGGGGTCCGACCCGCTGGGGCTCATGCCCAAGTACACGAAGGAGGAGCGGGCCCAGAAGCGGATCAACAAGGTGGTGGACGACATCATCGAGAGGGCACAGGACGGTGGGTTCAGGAAGCGTCACGACTACCACGGCGACACCCGGCACGCCTTCCCCGACGAACGGGTCGTCGAGATTCTCAAGAAACCGGACGCCGTGTACCACTCGACGGGCACAGCCGGGACCTTCACCTTCCGCAAGGGCGACGACGTCGTCATCATCGACGGCCCCGGTCAGACCCAGGGCCAGGCCATCACGGCGTACGGCCCCTCCGGCATCAAGGGTGACTCCGGAGCGTCGGCGCTCGGGGGCAAACCCACGGATCCTGGTGCGCCGGTGACGCACGAGGACATCGTGAACGGCAGGATTCCCGCCAAGGACGGCCGTTTCCAGCCGCCGGCAGTACAGATCAGATGAGGCAGTGATGGTGGAGAAAGTGAAGTTCGACGACGGCTGGTCCGCGACGGTGACGGATGCACCGCTCGACGCCGTTCCCCGGCTCCTCGGTCTGTTCCTGGTGGTCGCGCCCTATGCGGACCGGGTGGAACGGGAGACGTTCCTGGCCAACACGTTCGGCAGCCAGGACTGGCTGTGGGATCTTCCCGACGTCTTCCGCTTCGACCCGGGCAGCCGCCGGCTGGTCGGAGCCGAGCTCCGCATTCCGGAGGAGTCCGGCTCGGCCGAGGACGTGGCCCGCCTGCCCAGCACGCCCCATGTGCGCCCGGGCGGGCTCCAGGCGGACGAGGTCAAGGACTTCCGGCACGAGATCTGCACAGTGCTGTGCCGCGCTCCCGGCGATACCGTGCTGACCTGCCTGCGCGACCTCGACGTCCTTGACCAACCGCTGGATGCCCGTATCGGCATCGCCCCCGACGTGGCACTCCTCGTCCAGCGCGGCTTCGTCGTCGGCTGGAGCATCACCGACCCGGCGCGGTACCTGACCACCGCATACCGCGATCCCGATCCTCAGCCGCCCGCGCCCGCCACCCGCCGACTGCTCAGTGAATGCCTGGACCTCGTCACCGATCCGGCGGTGGTCGACGGCCTGGTGGACGGCGAGCCCGCCGCCGTGGCCCGGCTGCGGGCCGCGGACGAAGCCCTGCGTGCCCAGCAGGAGGACCGGAACCGGGCCGATGCCCTGCAGGAGCTCATCGCCACGTACGTCGAGGATTACGGAGCCTCTTGATGGGGGACGGAGCGGCGCTCGTCAGCACACTCACCCTCGATGCCGACTGGACCGCGACGGTGACGGGAGAACCTTTGCTCGTCACCCCGCGTCTCGATTTCCGGGACTCCCAGGTACGGGTCGGGCCGTACGGGAGTGTCGAGGAACGCGAGCGGTTCCTCGTCGACACCTTCGGCAGCGGGCCGTGGCTGTGGGACACGCCCGACGAGCTCCGGTTCGATCCGGTGAGCAGGAACCTGGTCGGTGCGGAGTTCCGGATCACGTACTGGGCCGCCGACCCGGAGGACTCCGCCCGGGTTCCGGATCTTCCCCCGGTCAGTCCGGGCGGTCTGCGCGCGGACGTGCCGGAGGACTTCCGCCTGGAGGTGACCGAGGACCTCTGCCTCGGCCCGGGGGACACCGTGCTCACCTGTCTGCGCGACCTCGACGTCCTCGACGAGCCGTTGGAGGCCCGCATCGGGATCGCACCGGACGTGGCGCTCCTCGTCCAGCACGGCACCGTCGTCGGCTGGAGCCTGACCGACCCGGTTCAGTACCTGACCAGCGGATTCGCCGCTCCCGACCCGGCTCCCGCCGCCCAGGCCACTCGGCGGCTGTTCACCGAGAGCCTGAATCTGACCACCTCGCCGCTGCTCGACGATGTGCAGCACCGGGTCCCGTCGGCCGTGGCACGGCTCCGGGCACTGTACGAGGCCCTGCGCGCCCAGCGGGAGGACCGCCACCGGGCCGACGCCCTCCTCGCCCTCATCGGCGACCTGTACGAGGAGTACGGGGGCAGGTGACGGTCCAGGGCGTCAGTTGCCGGATACGGTGACCTTCTCGTCCTTGTTGAACTGGTCGACGAGCTGCTTGACCTTCGTCTTGTCCCACAGCAGGTTCCCGCCGACCGAGCCGTTCGTCGGCATGTTCATGGACTTGCCGTCACCGCCGTTGACGCCCTTCATCGCCATGAACATGGACGCCAGGTTCCACAGGCTCATGTCCTTGTCGACGACGAGCGAGTCCAGGCCCGCGCCGAGCGTCGGGTAGAGCTTGAAGGGGTTCATGATGGTCGTCGGCGACGCCACCTTGTGGGCGAGGGCCGCGAGGAACGCCTGCTGGTTCTTGGTGCGCTGGAGGTCGCTCTGGGCGAACGCGTGACGCGTACGGACGAAGGCGAGCGCCTGCTGGCCGTTGAGGGTCTGCTTGCCGGCCTTGAAGTCGGCGCCGGACCACTTGTCCTTGAAGCCCTTCTTCAGGTCCATCTCGACCCCGCCGACCGCGTCGACGATGCTCGCGAAGCCGCCGAAGCCGATCTCCGCGTAGTGGTCGATGCGCAGCCCCGTGTTGGCCTCGACGGTGCGGACGAGGAGTTCGGGGCCGTCCTCGGCGTAGGCCGCGTTGAGCTTGGTCTGGCGGCCCGTGGCCGGGTAGAGCTTGCCGGACTCGGCGCCCTTGAAGCTGGGGATCGTGACGTTCGAGTCGCGGGGGAGGGAAACGAGCGTGTCCCCGTTGTCCCCGACGTGCAGGATCATCATCGTGTCCGTGCGCTTGCCCTCGGCGGAGCCGGTGTGCAGCTTCTTCTTGTCCTCGGCGGTCATGCCCTCGCGGGAGTCCGTGCCGACGATCAGGTAGTTGGTGCCCTCGCCCGCCTCGGGCCGGTCGATGACCTTGGACAGGTCGACGTCCCGGTGGAGCTTGGAGTCGGCCCAGAAGTACGTGGAGACGCTCGTCACCACGACGACGGTGACCACGGTGATCGCGGTCCACTTGATGCGCTTGCGCCAGTTCGGCGCAGGCCGCGCGGGGCGCCCGCTCGGCCCGTAGCCGTCGTCCCCGCCGCCGCCCTGGCCGCGGCCGGGCTGGCCGTAGACCTGCCCCGTGTTGTATCCGCTGTCGTACGGCGGTTCGTACGCGTCGTCGTAGCCGTCGTAGCCGGGCTGCTGCTGCGGGACGGGGCGCTGCACATGTGGCATGACACGCGCGCCCTCGGGGCGTGCGCTCGCGCTGCCACGGCCGTAGCCGCCGCGGCTGCCGCCGCCCTGCCGGTCGCTCCGCCCCTCGGGCCAATCGCTCATGGGCTCAGTTTGCCGTGTGCGGCTGTGTGCTTCACAGGGCGGTTGAGGATTCGGGCCAGGGCTGTTGCGAAGCTGACACATATGCGCCCCACATACAGTGGAGGGCATGACAGACCAGGCCCACGGCACGGAATCCGACATTCCGGGCAAGCCGACCGCAGCTTCCCGTACGACGTTGTCGCACATCATGACGCACAACGACACCAACCTCCTCGGTACGGTGCACGGCGGCGTGATCATGAAACTCGTGGACGACGCGGCGGGCGCGGTCGCGGGCCGGCACTCCGGCGGCCCGGCCGTGACGGCGTCCATGGACGAGATGGCGTTCCTCGAACCGGTCCGCGTCGGCGACCTCGTGCATGTGAAGGCGCAGGTCAACTGGGTCGGCCGGACCTCGATGGAGATCGGCGTCCGGGTCCTCGCCGAGCGCTGGAACGAGTCGGCGCCCGCGCAGCAGGTCGGCTCCGCGTATCTGGTCTTCGCGGCGGTGGACGCGGACGGCAAGCCGCGCGTCGTCCCGCCGGTCATCCCGGAGACGGACCGTGACCGCCGCCGCTACCAGGAGGCGCAGATCCGCCGCCAGCACCGCCTGGCCCGCCGCCGGGCGATCAAGGAGCTGAGGGCCCGAACAAGCCCCTCCGGCGATTGAGGAGCGGGGCCCGGGGCAGAGCCCCGTGTCCCGCACGGGAACAGCCTGCCCACCTCACGAGCACGCCACCTCGTCCCCGGTGACAGCCCCGTACTCCCCCTGGTACGGATCCTCGCCCCGCACCGCCCGCACCCCCCGGTAATCCGCCCCCACCCTGACCTTGAGCACGGCCCCCTGCCCGGGAACCGGCTGCAACCGCGCCCCGGGCACCGCCGTGGCCAGGGACTTCGCGGAGCGGTCCCAGCGTGGGTCGTACAGGACGACCGTCTGCTTCGCGGAGCGATCGACCGCGTTGACCGGTGTCCCCGTCGTCCGGAAGCGGGTCGCCGCCAGCGCGTCGTCCGCCTTCTTGCCGAGCCCCGCCGTCATCGTCGCGTTCTCCACCTGTACCTGGATCTGTTCGGGGGAGACGTCGACGACGACGGCCTTCTTGTGGTTCTTGTGCACGGCGAGCGGCTTGTCCTCGCGCAGCGCGGCGAACAGCTTCTCGGACTTCACGGGGTCCCACTTCACGGTGGAGCCGATGTTCCTGACGGGGAAGTCGAGGGTCCCGATCGGGACGGTCGTGAACTCGGACGACGACGGTGAGAACGAGCGCATGGCGCGGGCGAGTTCGACCATCTCGTCCGTCCCGAACCCCTTGTCGGCGCGGACGGACCCGAGGAGCGTACGGGCGACCTCGCGGAACTTGACCGGGTTGAGGAGCACCCCGGTCGAGGTCGTCTTGGCGATGAGCGAGGCGAGGAAGCGCTGCTGGCGCTGCATCCGGCCGAGGTCGCCGGCGCCGTCGGTGTGCCGGGACCGTACGTACTGGAGGGCCTGGCCGCCGTTGAGCCGGTGCGTGCCGACGCCGAGGTTCAGGCCGGTGTAGGAGTCCTGGAGCGGGCGGACGGTGCAGACCTGGACGCCGCCGAGCACGTCGACCGTCTTCATGAAGCTGGTGAAGTCGACCTCCAGATAGTGGTCGATCTTGACGTGCGTCATGTTCTCGACGGTGCGGACGGTCAGTTGCGGGCCGCCCTCCGCGTACGCCGCGTTGATCTTCACGGGGTGGGCGTGGTGCTGCTCGCCGCTGTTCTCGTCGGTGTGCGGCGGCATCATCGCGTACGAGTCGCGGGGCAGGGAGACGACGGAGGCGCGCTCGTGGTCGGCGGAGATGTGCACGATCATGATGGTGTCCGTGCAGTGGCAGGGCGCCCCGCCGAGCCGGTACTTCCGCCGCTCCTCCGCGGTGATCTTGTCGCGGCCGTCGGTGCCGACGAGCAGGACGTTCATGCCGTGCCCGGCGGCGGGCCGGTTCTTCATGTCCTTGAAGGGGTCGATGCGGTCGATGCCGGTGTCCAGCCCGGCGACGAGCGCGTGCCCGAGCCCCGCCGAGGCCAGCACCGACACGGACAGCGCCGTCGCGAGCCGCATCCCCCAGCGGGGTTTCTTGCGGCGCAGCGGTTCGACCGGTCGCCGGCCCTGCGGAGGCCGCGCGGGGCGGCTCGGGCGGCCGGGGGAGCGGGGCGGCGTGGGCACGGGCGGACACCTTCCGCGTGAGCGGGCGTGGGACCCGAGAACCGTAGGCCGATACGATCTCCGGACCGCGGCAGCGGGCCGGGCGGCGCGCATCGGTGTCCCCCATTAGCGGTAACGTCACCAAGGATGAACGTGAACTCTGGAAACCAGCTTCCGGCCGTCTCCGTGATCATGCCGATCCTGAACGAGGAGCGGCACCTGCGGGAGGCCGTCGAGGCGATCCTGGCGCAGGAGTACGACGGCGAGATGGAGGTCGTGCTCGCCCTCGGCCCGTCCACCGACCGGACGGACGAGATCGCCGCGCAGTTGGTCGCCGAGAACCCGCGCGTGCACACCGTGCCCAACCCCTCGGGCCGCACCCCCGCCGCGCTGAACGCCGCGATCAAGGCGTCCCGCCACCCGGTCGTCGTCCGCGTCGACGGGCACGCCGCGCTCTCCCAGGGCTACATCGCGACCGCCGTCCGCCTCCTGGAGGAGACCGGCGCGATGAACGTGGGCGGCATCATGCACGCCCAGGGCACCAACGACTGGGAGAAGGCCGTCGCCGCCGCGATGACCTCGAAGATCGGCGTGGGCAACGCGGTCTTCCACACCGGCGGCACCGCGCAGCCCGCCGAGACGGTCTACCTCGGCGTCTTCCGCCGCGAGGCCCTGGAGCGGCAGGGCGGGTACAACGAGGAGTTCATCCGCGCGCAGGACTGGGAGCTGAACTTCCGCATCCGGGACGCGGGCGGCAAGATCTGGTTCTCGCCCGAGCTGAAGGTCGCGTACCGGCCGCGCCCTTCGGTCAAGGCGCTGGCCAAGCAGTACAAGGACTACGGCCGCTGGCGCCACGTCGTCGCCCGCTACCACGCGGGCTCCATCAACCTGCGCTACCTCGCCCCGCCGACCGCCGTCGTCGCCATAGCGGCGGGCCTCGTGGTCGGCGCGGCCGTGACGCCGTGGGCGTTCCTCGTCCCGGCCGGGTACGTCGCGGCGATCGTCGCGGGCTCGATCCCGGCCGGCAAGGGCCTGCCGCTGAAGGCGCGCGCGCAGATCCCCGTAGCCCTCGCCACCATGCACATGTCGTGGGGCTGGGGCTTCCTGACGAGCCCGAAGTCGCTCGCCAGGAAGGTCATCGCCTCACGCCGCCCGACGGTGCACAGCGAGCCCGCCGCCAAGTGACCGGCCGCCCGGCGTTCACCAGGTGAACGCCGGGTTCACGTGCATGCAGTCGCCGTCGTCGGCCCCGTTGAGCGTCTGGTCCGACTTCGGCGCCTTGTCGTCGGCTGCGGACTTCGGGTACGCGGTCCCGGTCCGCCAGTCCGCGCCGACGGTCAGCGTCACCCCGTTGACGTCCGTCGACCTCTTCACCGAACTCAGCGGCAGGCCGAGGGACTTGGCGACCCGCTGGGCGTCGCCCTCCAGGTCGGCCGACGGGAAGCGAATGATCGTCTTCTCCTCGGTGAGCGACTGCCCCTGGTCCGCCACGGCCTGCGCGAACCCCTTGCCGATAAGGACCTGCGCCACCTCGGAGGCGCGCCCGCGCGCCGCGGGCGTCGTGCTGGTCCGCGTCCCGTTGCGCACCTGCACCGCGATCTTGCCGTCCGGCGCGGCCGGGTCCGTCGAGACCTCCTCCTTCGCGGGCTTCTTCCTGTCCTTGCCGTCCAGGGCGATGTCGTCCCGGATGAGCCGGAACAACTGCTCCGCCTCACCCTCCTTGGGGGCGACGCGCGCACCCACGTACACGAACGGCATCGTCGTCATGGTGATACGGCTCGGCTCCGGCTTCTTCAGCTCGTTGCTCAGGTCGTACAGCTTCTTGACGGTGTCCAGGCCCTCGTCGACGTGGAGCGCCTCGGTCGCCTTCTCGGCGAGGGTGCGCAGCTTGCCCGGGTTGGAGAACGTGGCGTTCTCGCGCAGCTCGCGCACCATCGAGTTCATGTACATGTGCTGCGCCTTGGCGCGCGCGATGTCGCTGCCGTCCTCGAAGCCGTAGCGCGTGCGCAGCCACTGCAGCGCCTGCACGCCCTTGATCGAGTGCGTGCCCTTCTCCAGCTTCAGGCCCGAGCCGTGGCCCTGGCTGTCCTTGGAGTGGATGTTGGCGTCGACGCAGACCGGTACGCCACCGATCGCGTCGGCCATCGACACCACACCGGAGAAGTCGACCATCATGAAGTGGTCGATGTGGATACGTGTCAGCTGTTCCCACGTCGCGACGGTGCAGCCGGGCCCGCCGCGGCCCAGGGACTCGTTCGTCATGCGCCGCCCGACCGTCGCCTCGTACTCCTTGCCGGTCTTCGGGTCGGTGCACTTGGGCAGGGGGAGCAGGGTGTCGCGCGGCATGCTGACCACCGACATGTTCGTCCGGTCGGCCGACAGGTGTACGAGCATCTGGACGTCGGCCAGCGGGGTTCCGCCGAAGGTCTCCTTGGCGCCGCCCAGCTTCTGGTTCTCCTTGTTGTCGCGCGCGTCGGAGCCGATGAGCAGGATGTTCAACGGGGTCTGGCCCGCCGCGTTCGGCGTGGGCGCCGCGACCTTGTGCTCGCCCAGGTTGAGCTTGTCCGTCTTGATGTTGCCGTTCAGATGGCGGTAGTAGAGGTAACCGGCACCGGCCGTACCGACGATCACGACCGCGACGACGCCCGCGGTCCAGCGCAGTATCCGGTGCTTGCGCTTCCTGGGCCGCCCGCCCGTGCGCCGGTGCCCCAGGGGCGGGCGTTCCGGCGGCTCGGCACCGGCGTCGGCCGCCGACACCGCCACGCCTTCCTCCTCGCCCAGGCCCTGCTCACCGGCGTGCGCCGCCGTCTCCTCCTGCGCCTGTGACCGTGTCCGCACGCCGTGCGCGCCACTTCGCCCCATGTCCTGCCCCGCCTCCCCGCCCATGGCCATGGTTAGGCCGCCCCGCTGTCACATGGTTAGACAGTTGAAGGGCGGCCTAGGTTGGTCACTTGGCGCATACAGTCTTGTCGGCGGTCGTTTTCGGGGCGCTGACCTTCGCCGAACCACCGCTGACGGGCGTCCCCGCGCCCTTGAAGTCCTTGCCGAGGATCAGCACGATCGCGGGCAGCCCCTGGTCGTTCTTCTCGCTCTGCCCCTCCTTCAGGGCGGAACCGGGCAGCCCCATGATCTCGGCGAGGCGGCGGGCCTGGTCGGCCTGGTCGGGCGAGTACTCGAGGGTCGTCTTCGCCTGGGTGGGCTTGTTGCCCATCTGGCTGGACTTGGAGACGCCCTCGCTGTTCTGCAGCCAGGTGAGGGTCGCCTGCGCGGCACCGGTCTGGCCACTGCCGTTGTAGAGGTCGACGCGGACGTCACCGGCGGCGGACTTGGGGCCCTTGAGCTTGCTGTCGGCGGCGGCCTTCTGCTTCTTCTTCGTCTCCGTCAGCGACACGTCGTTCTTGACGGCGTCGAAGACCTGGGGGGCGGCCGACTGGTTGAGCACCACGGTGACCGGCGTCTTCTCGGCGGGGTTGTCGACGACCGGCGTGGTCACGAACGTCAGGTTCTTGGTCGGCACCTTCTTCAGCTCCAGGGCCACGTCCTTGAGCTTGGACAGGCTGCCGATGCCCTTGTCGACGGTGAGTGCCTCGGTCGCGGCCTCGGCGAGGCTCGTCAGCTTCGTCGGGCTGGTGAGGGTGTCGCCCGAACTCATCTTGCGCGCCAGCGAACTCAGGAACTGCTGCTGCACCTTGATGCGGTCCAGGTCGCCCTGGTTGCCGAAGCTGTGCCGGGTGCGCAGGAAGGCGAGCGCGTCCTCACCCTTCAGGTTGTGCGTGCCCGCGTCGAGCTTGAGGTGGGAGTCCGGGTCGTCGACGTCCTTGGCGAGGCACACCTCGACACCGCCGACCGCGCTGGACAGCGTCTTCACCGCGTTGAAGTCGGCCATCATGAAGTGGTCGACGGTGATGCCCGTGACCGCCTTGATGGTCTTCATCGTGCAGCCCGCGTCGCGCCCGTCCTGGCCCAGGCTCGTGTTGAACCGGACATTGGACGTGCCCGGGATCGTCTTCAGCTCGCCGGTCTCGGGGTCCTTCACCTCGCAGTCCGGCACGTCCACGATGAGGTCGCGGGGGATGCTCAGCGCGGTCGCGTTCGACCGGTCCTTGGAGACGTGCAGCAGCACATTGGTGTCGGCGTGCCCGACGCTGCCCTTGTCGCCATAGCCCTCGTTGCCCTTGCCGGTGCGCTTGTCCGTGCCGATGACGAGGATGTTGAACGCCTCGTCCTTGGAGAAGCCATTCTTCGCGCCGACGACGTCCTGCGTGGTGATGTTGCCGTCGAGGTGGCGGTAGTAGAGGTAGCCGCCCGCCGCCGCGGCGAGCACGACGAACGCCAGGCTGCCGGACGACCACAGCAGCACCTTCTTCGCCGTGGACTTCTTCTTCGGCCTCGACCGCCGCCGGTTCGGGGCCGGGGGCGGCGGCTGCGGCTCGCGCCGCCTGCTGCGCTGCGGCGGCACGTCCTTGGCGGGCGGGGCCGCCCGCCGCTCGCGCCGTCCCTCGGCCGGCGCGGTGCGGCGCGGGCCGGGCACCGTCGACTGCCCAGTGGAAGGGGTCAGTCGCAGCTCGTAATCACCGGTCTGAGGGTTGAGCACCCACTGGTCTGCGGGATCGATGTCCTCAGCCCGCCCACGGCCTTGCGCGTCCACGGTTGTTTGCATCCTCCGTCGGGGCCACGCGGCGCCTCGCCCCCCTCACAAGCAGGCGCCCGGTCAGTCGATAAGCAGTGCGCGACCGCGCCGGACAGCATGGCCGGGTGCACCGGATCGCTCACACTATCCGTCCAGTTCAGCGTCGAGCGACGACGGTGACAAATTCCACTCCCCTACAACCGGGCATTACGGCGCATATCTTTGAACCTGTGTGCCGGTTGATGACTCGCGCTTTACCCGGGACGGGTGAGCCGCCTCATCCGCACACGTTCCGGTCGGCGATGTTGCCGTGGAACGTGGGCGTCTCACCCTCCTCCTTCCCGGTGGGCGCGTCCTCGGGCGTGTGCGTGTAGACGGCGACGGGGGAGTCGGTCCGCAACTGGGTGAAGAGCTGGTCGGCGGCGGGCTGGACCAGCTCGTCGCGGTTGGCGTCGTAGACGTACGAGCGCCGGGGCACGGTCAGGAACCGGATGCGCTCGGCGGGGATGCCCCGCATGCCGCGTACGAGGTCGTAGAGCCCGCGCAGACTGGCGAGACCGGGGTCGGTGGTCAGCGAGGACGTGGCGGCGTCGAGCACGGGATAAAGCTTGGTCGGATTGAGCAGCACACCGTCGCTCTGCACCTTGGTGACGAGGGCGCCGAGGAACCGCTGCTGCCGGTCCATCCGGTCGGTGTCGCTGCCGTTGCCGAGGCTCTTGCGGACACGGACATAACCGAGGGCCTGCTCCCCGTCGAGAACCTGCCGCCCGGCAGGCAGCGACAGATGCGCGTCGGCGTCCCGGATCGGCCGGTCGAGACAGACCTCGACCCCGTCCACGGCGTCGACCATGTTCTTGAACCCCTGGAAGTCGACGACCATGTGATGGTCGATCCGGACCCCGGTCATCTTCTCGACCGTACGGATGGTGCAAGCGGTCCCGCCGACCTCGAAGGCGTAATTGAACATGGCGAACATCGGCTCGGTACGGGAACCGTCACCACCCCGGCACCCGGGCACGTCCACCATCAGGTCGCGCGGGAAGGAGACGGCGGTGGCGCTTCCACGATCCGCGGCCACGTGCAGAAGGATCGTGGTGTCCGACCGCTGCGTGCCGTCGTTGCGCCCGTACGCGCCGTTCTCCCCGGCCCGCGAGTCGGAGCCGATGAGCAGGAGATTCTGGGCCCCCGCCACCAGGACACTGGGCCGCTCCTTCTCGAAACGGGCGAGTTCGGCGGCCGTGTCGGAGTCCTCGGTGATGTTCCCGTTGAGCTTCTCGTACGCCATCCAGCCCGTACCGCCCGCCACGAGCACCAGCAGCGCCGCGACGACCGCCGACCACCGCAGCCACCTCCTGCGCCGCCGGGAGCGTCCGGCGCCGGTCGGGGAGGAGCCGGCGCCCGGCCCGGTCGCGGCGGCGGAGTCGGTCACGTGGGGTCCCCCTCGGGCGACGTAGAGAACGCGGGTACGTCTCTACGACCATGGACCCATCGGCGGCACCCGACCCGGGGAGCTGAGCCGAACGGACTACCGGGCGACGGCGGTGACGCGCTCGCTCTCCACCCGCTTGGCGAGGGCGTCGTCATCGAGCCGGTCCAGGTGACGGCAGAGAACGACGGAACCGCCGGTGGCCAACGGCGAGAAGAGCCCGGCGCTCAGCCCTTCCCAGGTGTCGTACGGCAACCCGGACAACAACCGCGAACCAGGACCGGTCAGCCCGAGCCCGGCCGCGTCGGCGCTCGCCCTGGCCACGACCTCGGCGCCGGTCCACTCGGCACCGGCGACGGCGAGCGCGGGCTCGTCCGGACTCACAGGGACGAAGGGGGCGAACCGGTCACCCTGCGACGGCACCTCCACCGCGTAGTCCACGAACCCCTCGGGCGTCTGCGGGAACCGTCCGCCCAGCGGGCGCAGGGCGAGGGCGATCCGCTCGCCGGAACAGGCACGGGCGGCGTCGAGGGTGTCGGGTCCGCTGACGACGACATCGGCGGCGGCCGGGTCACCGTGCACATCGGCGACGACGCCCACGGACGAGCAGGCCAGCAGCCACACGGCGGTCTGCCAGTGCGCGGGCAGCAACAGGGTGACGCGGTCGCCGGGCTCGGCGTTCAGCTCGCCCTGGAGCAGGTTCGCGGTCTTGGCCACCCAGTTGGCGAAGGTCGCCACGGAGAGCTCCACGCGTTCGCCGGTGGCGTCGTCGTAGAAGGTCACCAGCGGCCGCCCCGGGTCGGCGGCGAGCGCGTCCTGCAGAAGCTGAGCGGAAGTCCGAGCGACAACATTCACCGGGCCAGCTTATCGCCGGGGTTGATCGAGACGGGGGTCCCCTGCCGGGCGGGGCGGGCGGGGCGCTTGCGGGGCCCTGCTCTCACGGTGGCCCGGCGCTGGGGTGCCGCCTTGCCCACCCTGCCGCCCCAGGCGGCAGATTGCCCAAGGCGGGGCGGGCCGGGGCGCCCGGGGTGGGGTGGGCGGCAGATTGCCCGAGGCGGGGTGGGGGCGGCCGGGGTGGGGGTGGTGGATGGCAGGTTGCCCTAGGCGGGGCGCGGGGCGCCCGGGGGTGGGAGGTGCGGGGAGCGGCGGGTTGCCCATGGTGGGGGACCACCCGGGTGCACCCGCGTCGCCACGGGAGGGGACGTGTCGGGGTGCCCCCGCAGGACACCGCCGGAATCCCGCGCCGGGTGACCCGCCCTCTGGCGGACCGTGGGGGATCAGACCTATCCGGCCGAGGAGGTACCCCGGCGCGGCCCCGCCCCACCATCCAACCGACCGCGCCCTACAGCGCCCTCGCATGCACGCCTGACCCGGCCCCGACCCACCTTGCCAACCGGCCGCGTCCTGCAGACCCTCGCATGCACGCCCGACCCGGCCCCGACCGACCGCGCCCCCGCATGTCCGCCCGCGCGTCCGCCGCCCCACCGCACAACGAACCCGCGCCCTACAGCGCCCTCGCATGCACGCCCGACCCGGCCCCGACTCACCGTCCCAACCGGCCGCGCCCTACAACGCCCGCATGTGCCCCAGTGCCCCGGCCGACCTGATACCCAGTCACCCCCGGCGGGCCACGGCACCCATATGGCACGCTCCATTGGCCCATTCACCCCGATATGCCCACGATCGTGGGCATGCGTGCATTCCTTGCTTCCTCGATCGGCGTCACCTGCGCGGCCGCTCTGGCCCTCCCCCTGTCCTTGCCGTCGCACGCCACACCATCAACGACATCGACAACGACAGCGACTCAGGACGCGCTCGCGGGCAGCACCCAGTCCCTGCCCCTCACCCCGCCGACCGCGACCCCCCGTGCCACCCCCCACCTCCCGCAACGCGACGTCCGCCCGTTCTCCCTGGTCGGCGTCGTCTGGGACGACCCGAGCGCCGAGCTGCACGGCCGCGTACAGGTCCGCACCCGCGCCACAGGCACCAGCACCTGGTCGGCCTGGCAGACCTTGGAGACGCACACCGACGACGCCCCCGACCCGGACGCCCCCGAACGCGCCGCAGGCCACACACACGGCTCGACGGCCCCGCTCTGGGTGGGCGACTCCGACGGCGTAGAGGTCCGGGTGGAGGACGAGACCCCGGCCAAGACCCGCACCACGCTCACGGAACCCCTCCCGACGGGCCTCCGCCTGGACCTGGTGGACCCAGGCCCGGAACCCGCCCAGCCCACCCCCACCACTCCCACCGCTTCCGCCCCGCAAACGAACACACCCCCCAAGGCCCAAACCCCCACCCCCGAAACCCCGCAGACCCCCGCCCCCGAAGACACCCCCACACCCACCACCCCCACCACCCCCACCACCCCCAAGGCCCCCCAGACAACCACCCACACCGCCCCCCGCCCCGAGATCATCACCCGCAAGGGCTGGGGCGCAGACGAGAAGCTGCGTGAGAAGAAGCTCGGCTACACGAAGACGGTGAAGGTCGCCTTCGTGCACCACAGCGCGACCGGCAACAACTACACCTGCGCACAGGCCCCTTCAGTCATCCGCAGTATCTACCGCTACCACGTGAAGAGCAGTGGCTGGCGGGACATCGGCTACAACTTCCTCGTCGACAAGTGCGGCCGCATCTACGAGGGCAGGGCGGGCGGCGTCACGAAGCCGGTCATGGGCGCCCACACCCTCGGCTTCAACTCGAACAGCACGGGCATCGCGGTCCTGGGCTCGTACGACAGCGCAACCCCACCCGCGGCCGTGTCGACCGCTCTCGCGAAGCTCACCGCGTGGAAGCTCGGCCTGTCCGGCGCGAACCCGGCGGGGACGACCTCTCTCAAGTCGGGCGGTGGCAACCTCTACGCCAAGGGAAAGAATGTGCGACTGCACGTGATCTCCGGTCACCGGGACGGCTACGCAACCGAATGCCCGGGGAGCCGTCTCTACAAAAAGCTCGGCACGGTCCGCGGCAGCGCGGCCCGCCTCCAGGGCCGCTGACGCCGGCCGGCCGGGGCGCGACACGGTCTGCATACACTGGCCGGCCGAAAGACAGTTCGGCCGGCCCCAGCAGGAAGCAGAGACGACAGGTGACAGAAGCGATCCTCCTGGTCGGCGGCAAGGGCACGAGACTGCGCCCGCTCACGGTGAACACACCGAAGCCGATG
Organism: Streptomyces sp. NPDC046939; assembly: GCF_040644575.1. NCBI lineage: Bacteria > Bacillati > Actinomycetota > Actinomycetes > Kitasatosporales > Streptomycetaceae > Streptomyces > Streptomyces sp. NPDC046939. The sequence goes on along the minus strand of NZ_JBEYWV010000015.1, from coordinate 25,919 downwards.
GTCCCGGCGGCGGGCGTGCCGTTCCTCACGCACCAACTGGCGCGGGCGAAGGCGGCTGGCGTCGACCACATCGTGCTGGCCACGTCGTACCTGGCGGAGGTGTTCGAGCCGTACTTCGGGGACGGCTCCCGCCTCGGCCTGGAACTGGAGTACGTCACCGAGGTCGAACCCCTGGGCACGGGCGGAGCCATCCGCAACGTGGCCGAGCGCCTCCGCTCGGGCCCCGACGAGCCCGTCCTGATCTTCAACGGCGACATCCTGACGGGCCTGGACATCGGCGCCCTGGTCCAGGAGCACGAGTCGACCGGCGCGGACGTCTCCCTGCACCTCTCCCGCGTGGAGGACCCGAGGGCGTACGGCCTGGTCCCGACGGACGCGACGGGCCGCGTGACGGCGTTCCTGGAGAAGCCGCAGACGCCGGAAGAGATCGTGACGGACCAGATCAACGCGGGCGCGTACGTGTTCCGCCGCTCGGTGATCGACACGATCCCGACGGGCCGCCCGGTCTCGGTGGAGCGCGAGACGTTCCCGGGCCTGCTCGCGGAGGGGGCGCACCTCCAGGGCATGGTCGACTCGACGTACTGGCTGGACCTCGGCACCCCGGCCGCGTTCGTGCGCGGCTCGGCCGACCTGGTCCTGGGCCGCGCCCCGTCCCCGGCGGTGCCGGGCCGCTGCGGCGACAGCCTGGTCCTGCCGACGGCGACGGTCGCGCCGGACGCGAAGCTGACGGGCGGCACGGTCGTGGGGGAGGGCGCGCGGATCGGTGAGGGCGCGCGCGTGTTCGGCTCGACGGTCCTGGACGGAGCGGTGATCGAACCGGGCGCGGTGATCACGGACTCCCTGATCGGCCGGCACGCGCGCGTGGGCGCCCGGACGATCGTGACGGGCGCGGTGGTGGGCGACGGCGCCCACGTGGGCGCCGACAACGAACTCCAGACAGGCGTCCGCATCTGGTGCGAGGCCCACCTCCCCGCAGCCTCGGTCCGCTTCTCCTCGGACCAGTGACACCGCGCCCGAACCTCCCGGGACCCGGCCGATGCACCGAAGCCAGGCTCCCCTCGCTCCGATGACGCCCGCGCCGCCCCCGGGAGGCCCGGACGGTGTGACGGTGCCCGACCCTCAACCGTTCCCGGAGCGCCCGGAAGCTCTCCCGCCCCTCAGTGACGCCCGTGCCGCCACCCCGGGAGGTCCGGTCCGTGTGACGGACCTCCGCCCCTTACCGACCCCGGAGCGGCCGAAAACCCCCTACCCTCGTAGGGCTACACCCGCCCCACCCGAGGACCCCCGTGGCAGGCCGCCGATACACCCCGCGTACGCGGACCCCGCTGACCCGCGCCACCGTGCGGGCCGGCGAGACCCGCGTACCCGCACCCGCACCCGCATGCGAACCCGCACCCGAGACCACCCCCACCACGGCACCGGCCGCCACCCGCACCTACACACCCCCGGCCCCCCTCCACCTCGGCCTGACCCTCGGCCCCCTGCGCCGCGGCCCCGGCGACCCCACCTTCCGTACGACGCCGGACGGCGCGGTGTGGCGGTCGTGCCGCACCCCGCAGGGCCCCGGCACGCTACGGCTGAGGGAGCGCGGCGGCACCGTGGAGGCGCAGGCGTGGGGCCCGGGAGCGGAGTGGTTCCTGGATCAACTCCCCGCACTCTTGGGTGAGCTGGACGACCCGACCCCGTTCGAGCCGCGCCACCGCCTGGTGGCCGAGTCGGCCCGTCGCCGCGTCGGCCTGCGGCTGACCCGGACGGGTCTGGTCCTGGAGACCCTGATCCCGTCGATCCTGGAGCAGAAGATCACGGCGGACGAGGCGTACCGCGCCTGGCGTCTGCTGCTGCACCGGCACGGCGAACCGGCCCCGGGCCCGGCGGGGCAGGAGCTGCGGATGCGGGTCATGCCCGACGCCCGTGCATGGACGCTGATCCCGTCCTGGGAGTGGCACAGGGCGGGCGTCGACAACAAGCGCGCGTCGACGATCATCCGCGCGGCCCGGGTGGCCCGCCGCCTGGAGGAGGCGGCGGCCATGGAGCCCGTACAGGCCCGTGCCCGCCTCGAACTGGTCCCGGGCATCGGCCCGTGGACGTCGGCGGAGACGATCCAGCGCACGAACGGCGCCCCCGACGAGGTCACGACGGGCGACCTGCACCTCCCGCACACCGTCGGCTACGCGCTCGCGGGCAACCGGGACGCGACGGACGAGGAGATGCTGGAACTGCTCTCCCCGTACGCGGGCCAGCGCCACAGGGCGGCCCGCCTGATCCTCTTGTCGGGCGTGGCCCCGCCCCGCAGACAGCCGAAGATGCGCAAGGTCGACATCGCGCAGTGGTGAAGCCCCCGTAAGAACCCCACACCCCGCACGCATCCCACGCACCGCACCTACACCGCACCGCAACCCGAACCACTGCGCAACAACCGCACCACCCCTACCGCACCACCCCCACCGCACCGGCCCCCTGCCGCACCACCCCCACCGCACCGGCCCCCTACCGCACCTCCACAAAGTCCGAGACAACCCGAGCCCCCCGCACCGGCGGAGCCCCCGCCGCATGGCCCACCGCGACGGCCCCCATCGGATCCCACTCCGCGGGCAGCGCGAGCACGTCCCGTACGACATCGCGGCAGAACATGGTGGACGACACCCACGCCGACCCGAGCCGCTCCCCGGCCAGCGCCACCAAAAAGTTCTGCACGCCCGCCCCGGCGGCGACGACGAACATCTCGCGCTCGGCCGCGTCCCGCCGCGCGTCCCCGTACGTGTGCGACCCGTCCATGACGAGGCAGGGCACGACCAGATAGGGCGCGTTGCGGAGCACGTCCCCGCGCCGGACGCGCCGCGCGATGGACTCCTCGCTCTTGCCGTCGCGCCGCAGGTCGGCGATCCACGCGTCCCGCATCGCGTCGAGCAGCCGGACCCGTGACTCCTCGGACTCCAGGAGGACGAACCGCCACGGTGTCGTGTGGTGCGGCGCGGGCGCGGTGACGGCGGCGGCGACGGCGCGCCGCACGGCCCCGGGGTCGACGGGCTCGTCGGTGAAGGCCCGCACGGTGCGCCGCTGGGTGACGGCTTCCCGTACGGCCTCGGAGGTCCCGAGCCGGAACATGTCGTCACGGGCGACCCGGACCAGCTCCCGCGCGGAACCGCCCTGCTCACGCGCGGTCACCACGCCGCTCAGGCCGCGCACGACAGCGACCGGCAGCCCCCCGGCCTTCCCCTTGACGAGGTCCCCGGCGGCGGCCAGCTCGTCCGCGACCGCCACCACGGTCGCGCTGAGCGGATTGCCGTACGCGTCGACGCCTCCGCGCAGGTCGTCGAGCACGCGGACGCCCGCGGCGCCGATGGCGACGTCGGTCAGCCCGTTGCGCCAGGGGCGGCCGAAGGTGTCGGTGACGATGACGCCGACCTCGACGCCGAGTGCGTCCCGCACCCCGTCCCGGATCGCGGCGGCGGAGGCGTCGGGGTCCTCGGGCAGCAGGAGCACGGTCCCGGCCGGGGTGTTGGACGCGTCGACGCCGGCCGCGGCCATGACCAGGCCCAGCTTGTTCTCGACAATGCGCAGCGGTCCGCGCCGGGCGACGACGCGGACGGTCTCGGCGTCGATCGCGGCCTCACGGTCGTCGGCGCGGACGATCCGCCCCTCCGCCTTGCTGACGATCTTGGAGGTGACGAGCAGCACGTCCCCGTCGGCGAGCGAGGGTTCGGCGGCGACGATCAGCTTGGCGAGATCGTCCCCCTCCTTGACCTCGGGAATCCCGGGGACGGCCCACACCCGGAAGGACGGCGGAACGGCAGGTCCGGGGGCAGAGCTCACGCGACCCGCACCTCCTCCGCCAGCCGCAGGGCCTCCCGCGCCATCGCCGCCGCGGCCGTCCCCTCCTCCGGGTCCGTCATGAGCAGCGGCACGGCGCGGCACCGGATCCCGGCGGCCCCGACGCGCTCCACGACCCCGGCGTCCACGGTGTCGACGAGCCATCCGTCGAGCAGCCCGGACCCGTAGTGCTCGGCTACCGCGGCGGCGTTGGACTCGACGCCCACCGCGGCGAGCACCTTGTCGGCCATGCCGCGTACCGGCGCGTCCCCGATGATCGGGGAGAGGCCGACGACGGGTACGCCCGCCTCCGCGATGGCCTCCCGGATGCCGGGCACGGCGAGGATGGTCCCGACGCTGACGACGGGGTTGGACGGCGGGAAGAGGATGACGTCGGCCTCGGCGATGGCCTCCAGGACGCCGGGTGCGGGCTTGGCCTGCTCGGCGCCGACCGGCACGACGGCCTGCGCGTCGACGGAGGCCCGCAGCTTCACCCAGTACTCCTGGAAGTGGACGGCCTTGCGCTCCCCGTCGATGTCGACGGCGACGTGCGTCTCGACGCGGTCGTCGGACATGGGGATCAGCCGCACGCCGGGCTTCCACCGCTCGCACAGCGCCTCGGTGACCGCGCTGAGCGGGTAGCCGGCGGCGAGCATCTGCGTACGGACGATGTGCGTGGCGAAGTCCCGGTCGCCGAGGCCGAACCACTCGGGTCCGACCCCGTACGCCGCGAGCTCCTCCTTGACGTGGAAGGTCTCGTCGGTCCGCCCCCAGCCCTGCTCCTCGTTGATACCGCCGCCGAGGGTGTACATCACCGTGTCGAGGTCCGGACAGACCTTCAGGCCGAAGAGGTGGATGTCGTCCCCGGTGTTGCCGATGACCGTGATGACCGCGTCGTCCGGAGCCGCCTGCTTCAGACCGCGAAGGAAACGGGCACCACCGATGCCGCCTGCCAGAACCACAATGCGCATGGCCCCAGCATCGCAGGCAGGTACGACATCGTGGCAGCGGGTGTCAGACAGCGACGTGCCGCGCCGTGGTGCACGTGGGGGAGTGCGACGGCATCTCGGTCAGGCCCGGGTAGTAGACGTGCAGGCTGACGGCGGGTTCGAGGGAGTCGTTGACGACCTCGTGGGCGTACCCCGGCGCGAACACCCGCTGCGCGCCCGCGCGCAGAGTCCGGAAAGCGCCCTTCTCCGTACGCTCCGTCAGCTCCCCTTCGAGCAGCGTCAGGACGCCCGACGAGGGGCCGTGGTCGTGCATGCCGCTGCCCTGTCCCGGCACCCAGGACAGCAGCCACACCTCGTAGCCGGGGCCCGTGCGCAGCCGGTGGTACCAGCGGCTCGTGGCGTCGTACTCGACGAGGTGGGCCCATTGCGCCCGGTCGGCGGCGACGGCGCGGGCGAGCCCGGCGAACTCGGCGACGGTCTCGGGGTGTTCCCGGGCGGGCAGCAGCAGGTGCGGTACTTCGAGGATGTCGCCGGCGATCTGGAGGTCGCTGTCGCTGTTCATCGGTGTGGGGTCCTCGGGAGGGTGCGGGGTGCCCGGGCGGGGGCGCAGAGCCGTACAGGGGAGGAGAAGGTGCCGGTGAGGGCGGATGGTGCGGTGGCGGTGGTCGGAGCTCAGCGGCTCAACGACTCAACAGCTCGAACAGCAACAGTGCGCGCGGGCAGTCGAGACGGACCCGGCGGTGCGGGTCGACGTCGACAGTGCCAAGTTCGCGAGCATGCCCACCAGCACACCGGTTCATGCCCGCGCTGTCAACTCAATGTCCGGATGGCGAGAAATGTTTCACCTCATCCGGGATCCCGGAAAGGCGAAAGGTTTGTGCACCCCCTTGACCGGACATATGGCGCAGCAGCCCGGCACGCAAACGCCGTTGCGATCCTGTGATCCGAATGTGATCCGGTTCGCTTCTGCGGGCGTGCCGGAACGAGATCAAACTTCGCGGCGTCCCCCCATGTAGTGGTTTGCACGGGGTAGGGCATCCACGTGGGTCTCCTGGGGAGCCCGCATGGGGCGCTGGAGTGTGTTCCGGTTTTTGCCGATTTGAACACTTTCCGCATAGCCTTGGTTCCGCAGAGTGAATAAGGGGCCCAATAGCAGATCGCGGCTTGACTGCCCCGGATCGGCACACTTGTAATTTCACTCGTGTCGTTCAGCCGGTTTCGGTAACGGCAACATCACGGGGACGCACGGACAGACGAGGGGCGCACTATGACCGAGTCGTTTCAGGATCTGCTGGTCGAGGACGCGGAAGACGAACTCGGCTGGCAGGAGCGCGCGCTGTGCGCCCAGACCGACCCCGAGTCCTTCTTCCCCGAGAAGGGCGGTTCCACCAGAGAGGCCAAGAAGGTCTGCCTCGCCTGCGAGGTCCGCTCCGAGTGCCTCGAGTACGCACTCGCCAACGACGAGCGGTTCGGCATCTGGGGCGGCCTGTCCGAGCGCGAGCGCCGGCGGCTGAAGAAGGCCGCCGTCTGAGCCCTTGCTCCACGCGCCGCCTGACGCACCGTCAGGCCCGCTCATCGCGCGGTACGTAATGTGCCGTACGTACGGCCCGTCCCTTGTGGTTGTCCACAGGCGGCGGGTCGCCTCTGTTGTCAGCCGTTAGTGTGGGGCCCCGTCCGAGACGCCACCGTGTTCCCAGCGGACACAGGCGTCCACCACAGTCCAGCGAACCGGGGCCCGTACCTCGATGTCCGTGCACAGCCATACGGCAGACCAGTTCGGTACTGCCGCCGCCACGTTCAACCCGGGGCACGCCACAGGGCTCGACCCGAGCGGCGCCCCCGAGTTCCCCCGCCATGTCGTCACCGCCGTCCTCGTCTCGCACGACGGCGCCCGCTGGCTGCCGGCGGTCCTGTCGGGCCTGCTCGGCCAGGAGCGCCCCGTGCAGAACGCGGTGGCGGCCGACACGGGCAGCGCGGACGACTCCGCGGCCCTGGTCGCGGGCGCCCTCGGTGACGAGCGCGTCCTGCACCTCGCGCGCCGCACCGGCTTCGGCCAGGCCGTCGAGGAGGCCGTGCGCGGCGCCGGGGTGCTCACCCAGGAGGAGCTGCCCTACCTGAAGCGGCCGAGCGGCTGGGACCCCGTCACCCGCCAGTGGCGCGACGACGCCTACGAGCTGCCCGAGCTGCCGCACGGCGAGCCCGAGCAGTGGCTGTGGCTGCTGCACGACGACTGCGCGCCCGAGCCCGACGCGCTCGCCCAGATGCTGCGCGTCGTCGAGATGGAGCGCGAGGCCGGCTCCGACGTCGCGATCGTCGGCCCCAAGCTGCGCGGCTGGTACGACCGCAGGCAGCTCCTGGAGGTCGGCGTCTCCATCGCCAACTCCGGGCGCCGCTGGACCGGCCTCGACCGCCGCGAGCAGGACCAGGGCCAGCACGACCACGTACGGCCCGTCCTGTCCGTCTCCACCGCCGGCATGCTGATCCGGCGCGACGTCTTCGAGGAGCTCGGCGGCTTCGACCGCAGGCTCCCGCTGATGCGGGACGACGTCGACCTGTGCTGGCGCGCCCAGGTGGCGGGCCACCGCGTCGTCGTCGCCCCCGAGGCCGTCGTGCGGCACGCCGAGGCGTCCTCGCGCGAGCGCCGCACCGTCGACTGCGTCGGCCGCACGGCCTCGTCGCCGCACAAGGTCGACAAGGCCGGTGCGGTGTACACCCTGCTCGTCAACGCGCGCGGTGCGGTGCTGCCCTGGGTCCTGATCCGGCTCGTGCTCGGCACCCTGCTGCGCACGGTCGCGTACCTCGTCGGCAAGGTGCCCGGGCAGGCGTTCGACGAGATCACCGGTCTCATGGCGACGCTGCTGCGGCCCGGGCGGATCCTCGCCGGGCGACGGCAGCGCGGCAAGGGCGTGGTCGACGCCAAGGAGCTGCGGCCCCTGTTCCCGCCGCCCGGCGCGACCGTGCGGCTCACCGTCGAACAGATCGCCGGGAACCTCTTCGACGGCGCCGACCCCGAGACCTCCACCGCGGGACGCCACGGCGGCGGCGGGCTCGAGTCCGGGCCCGGCGACGACGACGCGGACTTCATCCAGGTCGAGCAGTTCGCCCGGCTCAAGCGCGTCGCCCGCAACCCCGGGCCGATGCTCTTCGTGGTGCTCCTGTTCGTCTCCCTCCTCGCCTGCCGCGCCCTCCTCGGCAGCGGCGCGCTCGCGGGCGGCGCCCTGCTGCCCGCGCCCGGCGCCGCCTCCGACCTGTGGTCCCGCTACCTCGACGCCTGGCACGCCACCAGCACCGGGTCCGTCGGGGCGGCGCCCCCGTACCTCGCCGTCGTCGCCGCGCTCTCCACCCTGCTCCTCGGCTCCACGGGGCTCGCCGTCACCGTGCTGCTCGTCGGCTCGGTGCCGCTCGCCGGGTTCACCGCGTACTTCGCCTCCAGGCGGCTCGTCCAGTCCCGGCTCCTGCGCGCGTGGGCGGCCGTCGCCTACGCCTTCCTGCCCGCCGCCACCGGCGCCCTCGCGGGCGGCCGCATCGGCACCTCGGTGCTCGTCATCCTGCTGCCGCTCATCGCGCGCGCGGGGGCGTCCGCGGCGGGCCTCATGAACGACAAGGGCGCGCGCGGCAGTTGGCGCGCCACCTGGGCGTACGCCCTCCTGCTGACCATCACGACGGCCTTCACGCCCATCGTCTGGCCGATCGCCCTCGTCCTCGGCCTCGCGCTCCTCGTCCTGCGCCGCCGCGAGATCACCGCGTACGGGCCGCGCTTCCTGGCCGCTCTCGGCACGCCCCTGCTGCTGCTCGCGCCCTGGTCGCTGACGCTGCTGCCGTTCGGCTTCTTCAAGGAGGCGGGACTGCCGTACGGGGAGTCCACCGGCACCGCGCTCAGCCTCCTCGGCGCCTCGCCCGGCGGCCCCGGCACCACCGGCAGCCTGCTGCTCATCGGCATCGTCCTCGCCGCGCTCGGCGCACTGCTGCGCCAGGAGCGCCGCCTCGCGGTCCTCACCGCCTGGACCGTCGCCCTCGTGGCCCTGGTCTTCGCCGTCCTGTCGAACCAGTCGGCGTGGGCCGGTCCCGCCACCCTCGTCTACGGGCTCGCGCTCCTGGCCGCCGCCGCGCTCGGCGCCGACGGCGCGCGCTCGCGCGTGGCCGAGCAGAGCTTCGGCTGGCGCCAGCCGGTCGCCGCCCTCGTCGCGTTCGCCGCGGCGGCGGGCCCCTTGCTGCTCGCCGCGGGCTGGATGATCGCCGGTGCCGACGGGCCTCTGGAGCGCCGCGACCCGGTGCAGGTCCCCGCCTTCGTCGCCGAGGAGGCCGGTACGCGCGACCAGGCCCGCACCCTCGTCCTCGCCGGCTCCACGGGCCAGGTCTCCTACGCGCTCGTCCGAGGTGCGGGCGCGCGCCTCGGCGACGGCGAGCTGACCGCCGCCGCGGGCGAGAACAAGAAACTCGACAAGGTCGTCGCCAACCTGGTCGCGGGCTCCGGCGCCGACCAGGCCGACCAGCTCGGCGGCTTCGCCGTCCGCTACGTCCTCGTACGGGACGGGGCGCCGCGCCAGATGAGCCGCGTCCTGGACGCGACCCCCGGTCTGACCCGGCTCAGCCAGCAGGACGGCACCGCCCTGTGGCGCGTCGACCGGCAGGTGGCCCGCGCGGTCGTCCTGCCCACGGCCGACACCGGGCCGACCGCCGAGCAGGCCAAGCCGCTCGCCGCGGGCCCGGTCGACCTGCACACCGAGCTGCCCGGCGGCGGCGAGGGACGCGTCCTCCGCCTCGCCGACCAGGCCGCCGAGGGCTGGACCGCCACGCTCGACGGCAAGCCCCTGACGAAGACCACGGTCGACGGCTGGGCACAGGGCTTCGAACTGCCCGCCTCGGGCGGCACCCTGGACGTCACCTACGACGCGCCGTTCACGCACACCGCCTGGCTGTGGGCGCAGGGCGCGCTCGCCCTCGTCCTCGTGGTGCTCGCGCTGCCCGGCCGCCGCAAGGACGTCGACGACGACCTCCCGGAGGAGCCGGTCCTGCCCGCCCAGGACGCCTCTGGCGACGGCCGCAGGGCGCGCCGCCTGCGCGCCCAGGCGGAGGCCGAACAGGCCGCCGCCGAGCAGACCGCCGCCGCCGAGCAGGGCGCTGCCGGGCAAGGCGCGGAGCGCCCCGGCGGCGACGCCGCCCAGGACGCGGACATCCCGGGGCAGCAGCCGTACGACGACTGGGAGCAGCCCGCGCACGCGGGCGGCGCGTACGGCACGTACACGCCGGACGACCAGCAGCAGTACCAGGGCGGCTACGGCTACGACCCGCAGTCGGGCGCCGCCTACCCCGACGCCGACTACCAGGCCGGCTCCTACGAGGCGGACCCCTATCAGGCGGATCCCTACCAGGCGGGCCAGTACGACCCGTACGCCTACGGGGGCACGTACGACGCGCAAGGGCAGTACGACCCCACGTACGAGCAGCACGGCCACGGCACCGGCAATGGCCATGACCACCGCTCCGGCCACGGCCACGGTGCAGACAGTGAGCGCCCCGACGGGAGCCAGCAGTGAACCGCACGACTCTGTCCCTGATCGCCGCGGTGACGGCCCTGGCCGCCGTCACCGGGTTCGCCGCCACGACGTCCGGCGGCGCGGACGGCGACGCTCCCGCGAAGACGGCCGCGCGGCTGCCCGTCGAGCGCTCCAGCGTGCTGTGCCCGTCGCCGGGCCTGTCCGACCTCGCGGAGACCGCCTACACCTCGTACACGCCGCCCTCCGAGGGCAGCGGCGACAAGGCGGGCAAGGCGCGGCTCGTACCCGCCGAGAGCGGCTCGGGCAGCGGCAAGGGCAAGGCGAAGCAGCCCGAGGACGTCGCCGTGCCGAAGGAGCCCGGCACGCCCGCCGCCGGTGAGGCGTCCGGCGCCGACGCGCCCGCCGTGCTCGGCACCGCCGACGGCGCCCTCGCGCCCGGCTGGACCGTGCAGCAGACCACCGAGGTCGCCGCCGGCACGGGCCGCGGCCTCGCCGGTCTCACCTGCTCCGCCCCGGACACCGACTTCTACTTCCCCGGCGCGAGCACCGCGAAGGACCGCAGCGACTACATCCACCTCACCAACCCGGACGACGAGGCCGCCGTCGTCGACGTCCAGCTCTACGGGCCCGACGGCACCGTGAAGTCCGAGGTCGGCGAGGGCATCCAGGTCGGGCCGCACGCCAGTGTCCCGGTGCTGCTGTCGACGCTGACCGACAAGCCGTACGACGACCTGACCCTGCACGTGACCGCGCGCAGCGGCCGGATCGCCGCCGCCGTGTCGGCCGCCGACGACAAGCTCGGCGGCGACTGGCTGCCCGCCGCCGCCGACCCGGCGGCCTCCCTGGTCCTGCCCGGCATCCCGAAGGACGCCACGAGTGTGCGCCTGGTCGCCTTCGCGCCGGGCCAGGACGACGCCGACCTGAAGATCCAGCTCGCGACCTCCACGGGCAGGATCGCGCCCGCGGGGAACGACACCCTGCACGTGAAGTCCGGCATGACGGCCGCCGTCGACCTCGGGGCGGTCACGCGCGGCGACGCGGGCTCCCTGCTCCTGACGCCGACCGACGGCTCCGTGCCGGTTGTGGCCGCGCTGCGCGTCGTACGCGGCAAGGGGACGAAGCAGGAGACCGCGTTCATCCCCGCCACGCGCGACATCGGCGCCCGCGCCACGGTCGCCGACAACCGCGCCAAGGGCTCCACGCTCGCCCTGACCGCGCCCGCCGCCACCGGCACGGTGAAGGTCACCGCGTCCGCCGGGACCGACGGCGGCACCGCGACCAGCAAGGAGTACACGGTCAAGGCCGGTACCACGCTGTCGGTCCCGGCGCCGGTGCCGAGCGGCCTGAAGGGCTCGTACGCGCTCACGGTGGAGCCGGTGTCGGGCGGCAAGGTCTACGGCTCGCGCATGCTGGAGGAGAGGCGGGAGGGCGTCCCGGCGTTCACCGTCCAGACGCTCCCCGACGACCGGGGGACGGTGTCGGTGCCGGACTCCGGCGAGGACCTGTCGATCCTGCAGAAGTAGCTCCGCGCGGGCCCTTTCCGCTGCTGCTCCGGCACTACGCGCGCGTGGTCGTCATTCCTCACCGTCCTCGTAGCGGGGATCGACGGTCTCCGGGGTGATCCCGAGGACCTCCGCGACCTGTTCCACCACCACGTCGTGGATCAGGGCCGCCCGTTCGTCGCGCCCCTTGGTGCGGATCTCCACGGGCCGCCGGTAGACGACCACGCGCGCGGGGGTCCCGTCCCGCGCGGGGATCATCCCGCCGAGCGGCACCGTGTCGGCGCCCCACGCCTCGTCCTCGGCGGTGAGCCGGGGCACCTCGAGGATCAGGAAGTCGACCTCGGCGAGCTGCGGCCAGCGCCGCTCCAGGCGCTCCACGGAGTCCTGCACGAGGTCCGCGAAGACCTCGGCGCGGCTCGCCGACAGCGGCACCTGCGGCGGCGCCACGGGCCCGCGCATCCCGCGGCCGTGCCGGTCGCGGCGGCGGGGCGGGCGCGGCTCGGCGGGCGAGTGGGGCGGTACCTGTCCGTCGGACGGGAGCGGGTTCTCGGCGTTGGCGGGCCTTTCCATCACCGACGCAGCGTAGTCCTCCCGGGCGGCCGGGGCGGGCCGGCTCCGCACGCGGGGCGCCATGTCGCGCGCACCGCACCCGCATGTCGCTTCCTGACCGATCAAGCCAAACTTGGGCCTGATTCCGCTTCCCTCCCGGACCGTTGATCTCATGACAATTGAAGGTATTTGTCCTGAGTGGTGACCGCTTTCAACTGTCCGGCGGTATCCGGGGCCCCGGGTCGCCGCAGGTCAAAAGCGGGCGTCCGCGGGCCGGTGTGGGCCATCTCACGCCACGACACGGTGGGGTGACCTCGGGGAGAGTCGTCGCGGCCCGCTCAGGAGTGCGGTACCGTCCAACGTCGTGAGCCCTGTACGTCGCTGTTCGCGCACCGCTTGCGGCCGTCCCGCCGTCGCGACGCTGACGTACGTCTACGCCGACTCGACCGCGGTCCTCGGCCCCCTCGCCACCTACGCCGAACCCCACTGCTACGACCTGTGCGCCGAGCACTCCGAGCGGCTCACCGCGCCGCGCGGCTGGGAGGTCGTCCGGCTCACCGACGGCACCGCCCCCACCCGCCCCAGCGGCGACGACCTGGAGGCCCTCGCCAACGCCGTGCGCGAGGCGGCCCGCCCGCAGGAGCGCGCGGCCGGAGCGGGCGGTTCCGGCGGACGCCACGCGGACCCGATGGAGGTCGCCCGCCGCGGCCACCTCCGCGTCCTGCGCTCGCCCGACAACTGACGCGCGCCGCCCCGCCCTTCGCGCCCCGCCTTCACGGGATCTTCGCCGTCGTACGCGTTGACCGGCGATCGCGCACGACACGACGATTTCGCCACCCGCACCACGGACCGGGATCCCGGAGGCGCTCGTGTTCGTCCAGCAACTGGAGCCCGTAGGCGGCTCGCTCGGCCTGTCCGCCCTCGTCGCCGCGCTGCCCCTCGTCACCGTCCTCGTCCTGCTCGGCGCCGTCCGCATGAAGGCGCACCGCGCGGGACTCATCGGCCTCGGCGTCGCCGCCCTGGTCGCCTGGCTCGCGTACGGCATGCCGCTCGGCCAGACCGCCTCCAGCGCCGCGCAAGGAGCGCTGTTCGGGCTCTTCCCCATCCTGTGGATCGTCGTCAACGCCCTGTGGGTCTACCGGATGACCGTCCGCACCCGGCACTTCGACATCCTGCGCCGCTCCTTCGGGCGCCTCTCCGACGACCCGCGCGTCCAGGCGCTCGTCATCGCGTTCTGCTTCGGCGCGCTCCTGGAGGCGCTCGCCGGGTTCGGGGCGCCCGTCGCCATCTGCTCGGTCATGCTCGTCGCCCTCGGCTTCGACCCCGTCAAGGCCGCCGTCGTCTCCCTGGTCGCCAACACGGCACCCGTCGCCTTCGGCGCCATGGGCACCCCCGTCGTCACCCTCGCCCAGGTCACCGGCCTGCCCCTGGACTCCGTCGCCTCCGTCGTCGGCCGCCAGACGCCGCTGCTCGCCCTCGTCGTGCCGCTGGTGCTCGTCGGCCTGGTGGACGGCAGGCGCGGGCTGCGCGAGACCTGGGCGCCCGCACTGGCGTGCGGAGTGGCCTTCGCCGTCGTCCAGTTCGCCGCCTCCAACTACGTCTCCGCCCAACTCGCCGACATCGGCGCCGCGCTGGCGGGTGCGGGCGCCCTCGTCGCCGTCCCCAGCGCGCGCAGGCCCGCCGCCGAACCCGTACGCGCCGCCGTCCTCACCGGCGCACGCAGCGAGGACCTCGACGAGGAGGACCCGCGCCGCGAAGTGCTGCGCGCCTACGCCCCGTACGCGCTGATCGTCGCCGTCTTCTCGGTGGCCCAGATCCCGGCGGTGAAGGACTGGCTCGCCAAGGCGACGCGCACCTTCGACTGGCCCTTCCTGAACGTCGCCGCCCCGAACGGCGAACCGGTCGGCGGCAACCTCTTCACGCTCCCGCTCGTCTCCACCGGCGGCACCCTCGTCCTGCTCGCCGGGGTCTGCACGGCGGTCGTCCTCCGCGTGCACGCGCGCGTGGCGGCCCGCGAATGGCTGGGGACGGTGCACGAGTTGCGGTTCGCGATCCTCACCGTCACGAGCGTCCTCGCCCTCGCCTACGTCATGAACCTGTCCGGGCAGGCCGCCACCATCGGCCACTTCGTGGCGGCGGCCGGCGCGGGCCTCGCCTTCCTCTCCCCGGTCCTCGGCTGGTTCGGCGTCGCCGTCTCCGGCTCCGACACCTCCGCCAACGCGCTCTTCGGCGCCCTCCAGGTGACGGCCGCACAACAGTCGGGCCTCCCGCCCGACCTGCTCGCGGCCGCGAACAGCTCCGGCGGCGTCCTCGGCAAGATGATCTCGCCGCAGAACCTGACCATCGCCTGCGCGGCCGTCGGACTCGCGGGCCGCGAGGGCGACTTGCTCCGCAAGGTGCTGCCCTGGAGCCTCGGACTGCTCCTGGTGATGTGCCTGATCGTGTACGCGCAGAGCACGTTCGTCCTGTCCTGGATGCTGCCCTGAGCGGTGGGCGACGACCGCGTGCCGTGCGCAGTCCGATGTGCTGTCTGTCCGGCCAGGTACTTTATGGGCCCATTAGTTTGTGCGTCCGAAGAGGACACTCCAGGAGGGCTGGTCCGGCCGTGGCTGCTGATCTGTCGCAGATCGTGAAGGCGTACGACGTGCGAGGGGTGGTCCCGGACCAGTGGGACGAGGAGCTCGCCGCGCTCTTCGGCGCCGCGTTCGTCCGCGTGACCGAGGCGTCGGCGATCGTCGTCGGCCATGACATGCGGCCCTCCTCGCCCGGCCTGACCCGGGCCTTCGCGCGCGGCGCCGCCGCCCTCGGCGCGGACGTCACCGAGATCGGCCTGTGCTCCACCGACCAGCTCTACTACGCCTCGGGCGCGCTGGGCCTGCCCGGCGCGATGTTCACCGCGTCGCACAACCCCGCCCAGTACAACGGCATCAAGATGTGCCGGGCCGGGGCGGCGCCGGTCGGCCAGGACACGGGTCTGGCCGACATCCGCCGCCTGGTGGAGGAGTGGAGCGAGTCGGGCGCGCCGCAGCCCGCCGCGACGCCGGGAACCCTCACTCAGCGCGACACGTTGAAGGACTACGCGGCACACCTGCGCGGCCTCGTCGACCTGACCGCCATCCGCCCCCTGAAGGTCGTGGTCGACGCGGGCAACGGCATGGGCGGGCACACCGTCCCGACGGTCTTCGAGGGTCTCCCTCTGGACCTGGTCCCCATGTACTTCGACCTGGACGGCACGTTCCCCAACCACGAGGCCAACCCGCTGGACCCGGCGAACATCGTCGACCTCCAGGCCCGCGTCCGCGCCGAAGGCGCCGACATCGGCCTCGCGTTCGACGGCGACGCGGACCGCTGCTTCGTCGTCGACGAGAACGGCGACCCCGTCTCCCCGTCCGCCATCACCGCCCTGGTCGCCTCCCGCGAACTGGCCAGGAACGGCGGCTCCGGCACGATCATCCACAACCTGATCACGTCCTGGTCCGTGCCCGAGGTCGTCAAGGAGAACGGCGGCACGCCCGTACGCACCCGCGTCGGCCACTCCTTCATCAAGCAGGAGATGGCCACCAGCGGCGCGATCTTCGGCGGCGAGCACTCCGCGCACTACTACTTCCGCGACTTCTGGAACGCCGACACGGGCATGCTCGCCGCCCTCCACGTCCTCGCGGCCCTGGGCGGCCAGGACGGCCCGCTCTCCGCCCTGGTCTCCTCCTACGACCGCTACGTCGGCTCCGGCGAGATCAACTCCACGGTCGCCGACCAGGCGGAGCGCCTGGCCGCGCTCAAGTCCACGTACGGCTCCCGCCCCGACCTCACCCTCGACACCCTCGACGGCCTCACCGTCACCGCCAAGGACTGGTGGTTCAACGTCCGCCCCTCCAACACGGAACCCCTCCTCCGCCTCAACACGGAGGCGAGGGACCGGGAGACGATGGAGAGGGTGCGGGATGAGGTACTGGGGTCGATCAGGGGCTGACCAGCGCCGACGACCGCTGCTACGGGGCTGGGGTCCCAAGCCGCTTTTACCGGGCCGAAGCCCCCCAGCCCGCCCGGCGTTTTCCCTCCAGCCCGTCCGGCGTTTACCCCCCCCAGCCCGTCCGGCGTCTGCCCCCCAGCCCGTCCGGCGTTTGAGGACGAGCCTTTAGGGCGATTCCCCGGGCGGGCCCGAGCCCCTTTCGCCGGGTCGCAGCACTCCCAGCCCGTCCGGCGTTTGAGGACGAGCCTTTAGGGCGATTCCCCGGGCGGGCCCGAGCCCCTTTCGCCGGGTCGCAGCACTCCCAGCCCGTCCGGCGTTTGAGGACGAGCCTTTAGGGCGATTCCCCGGGCGGGCCCGAGCCCCTTTCGCCGGGCCGGAGCACTCCCAGCCCGTCCGGCGCTTGAGGACGAGCCCTTAAGGCGATCACCCCGCCCGGCACAAACCCCGCCGGACCCCACCCAAGCCCCGCCCCCCGCGCCCCCGCCCGGGCCCACCAACCCGCCCAAGCCCACCGCAGCGCTACGCTGAGCTGGGCGCAAGACCCACCCCGCCGCCCCCCACCCGTACCCCGAAGGGACCCCTCATGCCGCTCGAAGCCGGCCTCCTGGAGATCCTCGCCTGCCCGGCCTGCCACGCCCCGCTGAAGGAGGCCGACGCCGAGCTGGTCTGCACCGGCACGGAGTGCGGCCTGGCCTACCCGGTCCGCGACGGCATCCCCGTCCTCCTGGTCGACGAGGCCCGCCGCCCCGCGTAACCGTCCAGCGAGCAGGAGGCCCGACGCGATGTTCGACGAAACGCTCCTGGACGATCCGGAGGCGCTGGCCAGGGCCGACCGCCGCGGTTTGCTGCGCGGCGCGGCCGAGGCGGGCGCCCGCGTCCGTACGGCGGCCCGGCACGCGGCCGAGGCCGGGGTGAACGACCTGAAGCCGGACGGCCGCCCCCGCGCCCTGCTGATCGCGGGCCCCGGCACCGCGGCCACCGGCGTCGCCGAGCTCCTGGGCCGCCTGGCGGGCGCGGCGTGCCCGGTGATCCGGCTGCGCCCGACGGGCGTGGCCCCGGCCCCGGGCGCCCTGCGCTGGGAGCTGCCCGGCTGGGCCGGCTCGGTCGACCTGCTCCTGATCGCCTCCCCGACCGGTACGGAGCCCAGCCTCTCCCTCCTCGTCGAACAGGCGTACAGGCGCGGCGTCACGGTCGTCGCCGTCTGCCCCAAGGGCGCCCCTCTGACGGAGTCCGTCGCGGGCGCGCACGGCCTGTTCGTGCCGATGGCGGCAGCCCCGTACGACCAGGACGAGGTGGCCGCGGCCTCCGCGCCGGGCACGCTCTGGTCCCTGCTGACCCCGCTCCTCGCCCTCCTGGACCGTACGGGCCTGCTGTCCGCGTCCGTGGAGACCCTGGAGAAGGTCGCCGACCGCCTCGACCGCACGGCGGAGCGCTGCGGCCCGGCGATCGCGACGTACAGCAATCCGGCCAAGACCCTCGCCTCCGAACTCGCCGAGGCGCTCCCGCTGATCTGGACGGAGGGCGCCGCCGCGGGCCCGGCGGGCCGCCGCTTCGCCGCGGCGCTCGCGGAGCTGGCGGGCCGCCCGGCGCTCGCCGCGGACCTGCCCGAGGCGCTGCCGGCCCACGGCGCGCTCCTGACCAGCGACCTGGCCGCCGGTTCGGATCCGGACGACTTCTTCCGCGACCGCGTCGAGGAGGGCCAGGCCCTGCGCGTCCGCGTGGTCCTGCTCCGCGACCGCCCCACGGGCGGCCTCTCCGCCGCGACCGCCGCCCGCGAACTGGCCCTGTCCCACGACACCCCGATCAGCGAACTGGAACCGGAAGAGGGCACGGAGCTGGAGACCCTGGCGGAACTGATCGCGGTGACGGACTTCGCGGCGGTCTACCTGGGCCTCGCCTCCACTCCGTGACGGACTTCGCGGCGGTCTACCTGGCCCTCGCCTCCACCCCGTGACGCACCACCCCCTCCCGCCCCACCCCTGACCTGATCCGCACCGCCCTCCCGGAACCCCTCCCGCCCACCGGAGAAGCCCTCAGATGGACGCCCTGACCAACACCATCCGCCCCTACGCCTGGGGCTCCACCACCGCCATCCCGGAACTCCTCGGCACCGAGCCGACCGGGGAACCCCAGGCCGAGATGTGGATGGGCGCCCACCCGGGCGCGCCGTCGCAGACCGAGCGCGGCCCCCTGGACCAGGTCATCGCCGCCGACCCGACGGCCGCCCTGGGCGAGGCGGCGGCCGAGAAGTTCGGCCCGCGCCTGCCGTTCCTGCTCAAGCTGCTCGCCGCGGGCGCGCCCCTGTCGCTGCAGGTCCACCCCGACCTCGTACAGGCGAAGGAGGGGTACGAGGCCGAGGAGGCGAAGGGCGTCCCGGTCACCGCCCCCGACCGCAACTACAAGGACGCCAACCACAAGCCCGAACTGATCTGCGCCCTCACCGAGTTCGACGGCCTGTGCGGTTTCCGCGCCCCCGAGGAGGCGGCCCGGCTCCTGGAGGGGCTCGGTGTGGACAGCCTCAAGCCGTACGTCGACCTGCTGCGCGCCCACCCGGAGGAGGCCGCGCTGCGCGAGGTCCTCACCGCCGTCCTGAGCGCGGACCGCGACGACATGGCCCGTACGGTCGCCGACGCCACGGCCGCCGCCCAGCGCATCGGCGGCGCCTACGAGCCGTACGCGGGCATCGCCCACCACTACCCCGGCGACCCGGGCGTCATCGCGGCGATGCTGCTCAACCACGTACGACTGCACCCGGGCGAGGCCCTGTTCCTCGGCGCGGGCGTCCCGCACGCGTATCTGAACGGCCTCGGCGTCGAGATCATGGCCAATTCGGACAACGTCCTGCGCTGCGGCCTCACCCCCAAGCACGTCGACGTCCCCGAACTGCTCCGCATCGTCCGCTTCGAGGCCACCGACCCCGGCGTGCTGCGCCCGGAGGCCGCCGCCGACGGCGAAGAGGTCTACGACACGCCGATCGACGAGTTCCGCCTCTCCCGCTTCGTGCTCCCGGGGGCCGCCCCCGCCCACGACCTGACGGCCGCCACCCCGCAGATCCTGCTCTGCACGGCCGGCACGGTCCGCGCGGGCGACCTCACCCTGGCCCCCGGCCGCTCCGCTTTCGTCCCCGCGGGCGAAAAGGTCGAAGTGTCCGGACCCGGCACGCTCTTCCGCGCGACCGTCGTGGCCTGACCCCCGCCCCTCCCGTCCCGTGCTGCAACAATGGCCCACCGCAAAAAATGGGCAAAAGCAGTAGCAGCACCACCACCAGTCACAGCAGCACGGGACGTACGAAGGGACACCGGGAACAACATGAGTGCTTCAGGCGGAGCAAAGGCGATCGTGGCGGCGCTCGCCGCCAACCTCGCCATCGCGGTATCGAAGTTCGTGGCGTTCCTCTTCAGCGGCTCCTCGTCGATGCTCGCGGAGGCCGTCCACTCCCTCGCCGACTCCGGCAACCAGTTCCTGCTGCTCATCGGCGGCAAGAAGGCCCAGCGCGAGGCGACCCCGCAACACCCGTTCGGCTACGGCCGCGAACGCTACATCTACGCCTTCCTCGTCTCGATCGTCCTCTTCTCCGTCGGCGGCATGTTCGCCGTCTACGAGGGCTACGAGAAGATCAAGCACCCCCACGAACTCGAACACTGGTACTGGCCGGTCGGCGTCCTCGTCTTCGCGATCATCGCCGAGGGCTTCTCCTTCCGTACGGCCATCAAGGAATCGAACCAGCTGCGCGGGAAGCTCTCCTGGGGCCAGTTCATCAAGCGCGCCAAGGCCCCTGAGCTGCCCGTCGTCCTCCTGGAGGACTTCGGCGCGCTGATCGGTCTCGTCCTCGCCCTGTTCGGCGTCGGCCTCACCCTCGCCACCGGCGAAGGCGTCTGGGACGGCATCGGCACCCTCTGCATCGGCCTCCTCCTCATCGCCATCGCGATCGTCCTCGCCCTGGAGACGAAGTCGCTCCTGCTCGGCGAGGCCGCCGGCACGGACGAGGTCCGCAAGATCGAGGAGGCGGTCGTCGACGGCGACACCGTCACCGGCCTCATCCACATGCGCACGCTCCACCTCGGCCCCGAGGAGCTCCTCGTCGCCGCGAAGATCGCCGTCCAGCACGACGACACCGCCGCCGAGGTCGCGCGCGCCATCGACGCCGCCGAGGCCCGCATCCGCGCCGCCGTCCCGATCGCCCGCGTCATCTACCTCGAACCCGACATCTACAGCGAGGCCGAGGCCGCCAAGGGCCCCGATCGCGAGGCGACGCCGGGCGGCCCCACCCCGGCCCCGAGCCACTGACCCCACCCTGACCCCACCCTCCGGGTGACGCCTTTCGGCCACGCCCCACCCCCGACCCGACGGAGAGGGGGTGGGGCGGACTGAGCCGATCGGTGTAGATTCGTAACGAGCCAGACGTCGCTGCTGATGGCGGTCGGGCAACCCGCGCGACGGGTCGTCCGAGGGAGAGAGGGCCTCCGACGGACTGCGCTGCGCGCGCCGGGGAACGCTGGTGTCCCGACGGGGAGCACGAGCACGTGTGCTCCACCTAAGGACACGCATGTCCGTCGGCGCCGCAGACCAGCCATGCGCACACCCGACCCTGGGCATGCGCGACCCAAGCCCACCTCGACCATCTGCAACTGCACCGAGGAGCAGCTCACCTATGACTTCTGTCGCCGCCCGACAGGACCAGGACTTCAAGGTCGCCGATCTCTCCCTCGCCGAGTTCGGCCGCAAGGAGATCACCCTCGCCGAGCACGAGATGCCCGGCCTCATGGCGATCCGCAAGGAGTACGCCGAGGCGCAGCCGCTGGCCGGCGCCCGCGTCACCGGCTCCCTGCACATGACGGTCCAGACGGCCGTCCTCATCGAGACCCTCGTCGCCCTCGGCGCCGAGGTCCGCTGGGCGTCCTGCAACATCTTCTCCACCCAGGACCACGCCGCCGCGGCCATCGCCGTCGGCCCGAACGGCACCCCGGACAACCCCCAGGGCGTCCCGGTCTTCGCCTGGAAGGGCGAGACGCTCGAAGAGTACTGGTGGTGCACGGAGCAGGCGCTGACCTGGCCGAACACCCCCACCGGCGGCCCGAACATGATCCTGGACGACGGTGGCGACGCCACCCTCCTCGTCCACAAGGGCGTCGAGTACGAGAAGGACGGCAAGGTCCCCTCCGTCGACACCGCCGAGTCCGACGAGCACCGCGTCATCCTCGAACTCCTGCACCGCACGATCTCCAACGGCTCGCAGAAGTGGACCCAGCTCGCCTCGGAGATCCGCGGCGTGACCGAGGAGACCACGACCGGCGTCCACCGCCTGTACGAGATGCAGCGCGAAGGCACCCTCCTCTTCCCCGCGATCAACGTGAACGACGCGGTGACGAAGTCGAAGTTCGACAACAAGTACGGCTGCCGCCACTCCCTGATCGACGGCATCAACCGCGCCACCGACGTCCTCATCGGCGGCAAGACCGCCGTCGTCTGCGGCTACGGCGACGTGGGCAAGGGCTGCGCGGAGTCGCTGCGCGGCCAGGGCGCCCGCGTGATCGTCACCGAGATCGACCCGATCTGCGCGCTGCAGGCCGCGATGGACGGCTACCAGGTCACGACGCTCGACGAGGTCATCGACAAGGCCGACATCTTCGTCACCACGACCGGCAACAAGGACATCATCATGGCCTCGGACATGGCCAAGATGAAGCACCAGGCGATCGTCGGCAACATCGGCCACTTCGACAACGAGATCGACATGGCCGGCCTCGCGAAGATCGAGGGCATCGTCAAGGACGAGGTCAAGCCGCAGGTCCACACCTGGACCTTCCCGGACGGCAAGGTCATCATCGTGCTGTCCGAGGGCCGCCTGCTCAACCTGGGCAACGCGACCGGCCACCCGTCCTTCGTGATGTCCAACTCCTTCGCGGACCAGACCCTGGCCCAGATCGAGCTGTTCACCAAGCAGTCCGAGTACCCGACCGACGTCTACGTGCTCCCCAAGCACCTCGACGAGAAGGTCGCCCGCCTCCACCTGGACTCGCTCGGCGTGAAGCTGACGACGCTCCGCCCGGAGCAGGCCGCGTACATCGGCGTCGAGGTCGAGGGCCCGTACAAGCCGGACCACTACCGCTACTGACACCGAGCACCACGACCCCACCGGTCGCGCTCACGAAGTGACAGGACAGGCCCCCGCACCCCCGTGCCGGGGGCCTGTCCCGTACCCCGCGCGACCACGACCGTCACCGGCCGGCAGGTCGCCAGCTCTCACCGTCTTCGCAGAAGGACCCCGCGCACCCCATGCCCCGAGGCCGCTACTCGCTCCACGATCCGCACGATCACACCCCCCTCGGTGACGAGCACTTCCACTGCGCCCCCGGCCCTTCCGGATGGCGCTACGTGGCTCAACGGACCACCCCCTCCGGCGACCACGCCGGCTCGATCGACCTCGCCCTGGACGACCTCGGCCGCCCCATCCGTCTCGAGGTGAACGCCGCGAGCTGGCAGGTACGAGGAGCCGCCATCGACGGCGTGACCTGGGTACGCACCGACCCCACCGGCACTCACGCCACCGAGGGCAACGCCCCCGCCCATGCCTTCACCGGCACGTCCCCCGCGTTCCTCGTCGCCACCGCGCGACTGCTGAACCTCACCCCCGATTCCCCCTCGACCCGCGTACGCCTGGTCGCCCTCACGGATCCCGTGCTGGCGCCCCGCACCCTGGACCAGTCCTGGACGTTGCTGAACAGCGAAGCACACGCCACTGACAACGGCCCCCTCGTCGTGGACGCGTACCAGGTCACGGCCCTGGACACGGGGGAGCAGCACACCGTCCACATCAGCGGCGACGTGGTCCTGGCGGCCCCGGGCATCGAGCTGGAGGACCTGGAGACACCTCCGTCGGCCTTCAACTGACCGAGGCCGGGTGTCGGGCCGTGAACGTCAGGCGGGCGGGGCGAACCCGGTGGCCGGCGGCGGCTCCGGATCCTGGGATTCGGACGCGGGCGCGGGCGCAGACGGGGGAGCGGATGGGGGAGCGGATGGGGACGGAGGAGTGGACGGGGCCGGGGCTGTAGGACCGGGCATGGGCACGGGCATCGGCATGGAGGCGGGCGGGGCGTAAGCCGCCGGTCCCTGTGCGACGGGGCCCGAGCCGAACGCCCGCCGTACCTCACGCGACTGCCGCTCATGCATCAAAGCCGCCAGGAACGCCGCAGGCGGTACGTCACGCGGCGCGGGCGCCCCCGTGTGCGCGGCGAGATCGGCAGCGAGCCGCTCGGCCATGCCCCAGCCGACCTGCGGATCCAACTGTCCCATCCGCGTCAGATACTGCCGCACGGCGAGCCACAGCCCCTCCGGCACCGCCGACAGGTCCACCTGCGCGAACCGCCCCACGAGCCACGGCGGCGGAGGCGGCACGACCGCGGCCTGCCCGGTCGGCACCCGTTCGCGCACGACGAGCGTCCCCGCGAACACGTCACCGACCCGCCGCCCGCGCGCGGAGACGAGCGAGGCGATGCACGCCACGACTCCGAAGGTCATCAGGATCTCCACCACTCCGACGGCCCCGCGCACCAGCGCGTGCCGGAACCGGACCGGCCCCCCGTCGTCCCGCACGACCCGCAGCCCGCACGCGAGCTTCCCGAGCGACCGCCCGTGGCTCAGCGTCTCCACCGCGATCGGCACCCCCACGAGCACGAGCAGGAACAACGCCACCGAGAGGGAGGCCGAGGCGGCGTCGTCGAGAGACGCCGTCGAGGCCACCACGGCTATCGTCACGGCGATGTAGACGGCGAACGTCACCACCAGATCGATGAGCACGGCGAGCGCACGGCTCGGCAGCTTCGCGGGCCGCAGCTCCAAGGCCACTGCCTCACCCGTCACCAGCTCACTCACGCCGGCCACCCACCCTTCCCTGACCTGCCCCATGAACCGCCAGTCTGCCAAGCTGAGGACACGTCGCGCCGCACAGGTGCCGGAAAGCGAGGAGCAGCAGACCGGATGGACCTCGACGTCTTCGTGTCCGCCCACCGTGCCGAGTGGGACCGCCTGGACGCACTGCTGCGCCGCCGACGCCGCCTCACCGGCACGGAGGCGGACGAACTGGTCTCCCTCTACCAGCGGACGGCGACCCACCTCTCGCTCATCCAGTCGAGCGCCCCGGACCCGAGAGTCGTCGGCCGTCTCACCCAACTCGTGGCACGCGCGCGTAGCGCGGTGACCGGCACGCGCCGCGCCTCATGGCGCGACGTCACCCGCTTCCTCACCCACGGCTTCCCGGCCGCGGTCTACAGAGCGCGCCACTGGTGGGTGCCCACAGCGCTCATATCCACGGCGATAGCCGCCCTGATCGGCTGGTGGATAGGCACCCACCCCGACATACAGGCGTCCATAGCCGCCCCGTCCGAGCTCCGCGAGATGACCCGCCCCGGCGGCCAGTACGAGACGTACTACTCGAGCCACCCGGCCACGTCCTTCGCGGCCCAGGTATGGACGAACAATGCGCAAGCCACCGCGATGTGCCTGGTCCTGGGCATCTTCCTGGGCCTGCCCGTCCTGTGGATCCTCTTCCAGAACATGCTCAACGTCGGCATCGGCATAGGACTGATGACATCCGCGGGCCGGCTCGACACCTTCCTCGGCCTGATCCTTCCGCACGGCCTCCTCGAACTGACCGCGGTCTTCGTGGCAGCCGGGACCGGACTGCGCCTCGGCTGGACCGTCATCGACCCCGGCCCCCGCACGCGCCGGACCGCCCTCGCGGAGGAGGGCCGAGCGGCGATCGGCATGGCGATCGGCCTGGCTCTGGTCCTCTTCGTCTCCGGCGCCATCGAAGGCTTCGTCACCCCTTCGGGCCTCCCGACCTGGGCCCGTATCGGCATCGGCATCGTCGCCGAGCTGGCCTTCCTCACGTACGTGTACGTCCTCGGAGGCCGCGCGGCACGGGCAGGCGAAACCGGCGACTTGGAGACGGCGGAACGCAGCGCTGTCGTACCGACCGCTGCGTGATGTGCATACGGCTCATCTGACCTGCTAGTCTCCTCTTCGCCCCGGAAAGACCGTTGACATGGTCGAACCGGGGAGGTAGATTCGAACAGTTGCCCCGAGTTCGACAAGGCTCGCTCGCAACCGTTAGTATCTAGCGCGCTTCACGAAATAACATTCTTCGAGAAGCCCCCGATCATTTCAGAGAATGCAGCCGGTCAGTCCGGCCCAAACCTTCTGATAAAGTTCGGATCAGCCGAAAGGCAAAGGCCCTCCAACGGCCACCGGAAATGAATTCCGCACCGGAAACGGAACGGAAAACGGATCTGGTAAAGTTGGAAACGCAAGACCGAAGGGAAGCGCCCGGAGGAAAGCCCGAGAGGGTGAGTACAAAGGAAGCGTCCGTTCCTTGAGAACTCAACAGCGTGCCAAAAGTCAACGCCAGATATGTTGATACCCCGTCTCCGGCCATCACGGCTGGGGCGAGGTTCCTTTGAAGAAAAACACAGCGAGGACGCTGTGACCGGACGGGACTATTCCTCCTGTCTGGTCCGCTCTCGTGGTGTCACCCCGATCACGGGGAAACATTCACGGAGAGTTTGATCCTGGCTCAGGACGAACGCTGGCGGCGTGCTTAACACATGCAAGTCGAACGATGAAGCCCTTCGGGGTGGATTAG